>JBBQTZ010000006.1:0-47163 GCA_038234405.1 Chitinophagales bacterium | reverse complement strand
TTTTAAATACGGATCCTCGTCGGGATATAAATTACATGCCAATGGAAATTCCTGCCAAACCAATATGCCATATTCATCGCACAAATCAAAGAAAGATTCTTTGTTGGTAACGCCGCCACCCCATACCCTGAAAATATTCATATTGGCGGTTTTAGCTAATTTTATTTGTGCCTCGTAAGTTGCTTTGGTAGCAAGTCCCATAAAAATTTCAGGATGTACCCAGTTAGTGCCTTTGGCAAAAATAACTTTACCATTTACTTCAAAAGTTGCTGGTGCTACAGAACGGCTTTTTGGAAACATTTGTGGCTCGTCCCAGCCGCCTTGGCCCATCACTACTTTAATATTTCTAAATCCTATTGCACTTTCTTTGCTATCTGTTACTGTTCCATTATTGCTGATGGTGATATTGCTGCTGTATAAATTTTGTTTACCATACCCATTGGGCCACCATAGTTGCAGATTACTGAGGCTGTCTTCTATGATCGGATTATCAGTAGTAAAACTTCCTTTTCTGGATAAGACTGTTTTACCATCTGTTGCCTTTATTGTCCAAACATAATTGCTGCCTTTAAGCGCATTGCCTTCTACCACGGCATGGAGGTTTGCTTTAGTCAATTGGTCGTTCAGTTCGTACTTTACCCATACCTGTTGCAGATGACTTTCATTGCGAATGTCCAGAAAAGTTTCATCCCAAATACCTCTTGTTATCAAACGTGGATGCCAGTCCCAGCCGTAACTAACCGCAGGCTTTACACTCTTGCGGGCATTGTCCCGGTAATGCGCTGTGGTATTTCTGCTTCCCGGTACAGTTGGCACAGGAAATAAAGTAATGGTCAATTCATTCTGTTCTTTCAGTTTATCGGTAAGGTCAATATCTACATACGTAAACATGCCTTCTTGTTCATGAATTTTTTCGCCATTTAGATAGATGATAAATTGGTAGTCGATACCTTTGGAATGGAAATAAATTTTTTTTCCGGCTGCTATTGTTGGTTTTGCAAAAGACGTTTTGTAGGTAAAGAATTGATTTTCCATCCAGGTAAACTGTTCAAAATTGTTACCAAACCAATAAGGTTGTTTGTAATTTTCCGCCTTCATTACATCTAATTGCACAGCACCCGGCACGGTGGATGGCAGCCATTTTGCAGGTTGGTCGTTCCTATTTTTATGATAGCCAATTTGCCAACTTAAATATTGTTTTGTTTGGCTAAATGTACTTTGTAAGCAGATAAAATTTACAAGAAATACGATAATTATTTTATTCATTTTATACTGTAATGGGTTTATTAAAAAGTTGTAAGATTAGTAGCAAAGTATTTTAATTCAATGATGTCATTTGGCACAGGTAACCTGTTCCAGCTTGAGTGAATGGCCAAAGCGGCACCTACTGAAGATGCTTGTGCCATGGATGCTGCAAATATTTCTACTCCTTTAAAGTGTATGGCTAATAAATTCATATAAATATTATTTTTACTAAACCCTCCATCAACAAATATTCTTTTGGTACCAGCACCTTCCAGAATTAAAGTGGTTGAAATAAATTGTTGCTGTACAATATCCAGCATTAGTTGATGGTAAGCCTCTATATCGGTAGAAAAATCACTAAGATTTCTTTTTGCAAAAACAGATTCTTTTAAATTTGTATAATTATATTCAGTATAGATATTATTTTCTAATTTTTTAATAATGGAGTAATCAAAAGCTATGTTTTTGTATTGCAAACTATTTTGATTGAAAAAAGAAGCAATTCTCTTTACTTGTTCTTCATGTTCATTACCTGCAAAAAGCCTGGAAGCCTTCACCGGATTACCTTTAAAGCTTAAATAACACAGGCAGTCGTTTGCCAGTTCGCTTGTTGTAAGAGGCGTATTGTTAAAAGGATTTAGACTGATGCACCAGGTGCCGGTAGATATTAATACAAACGGTACTGTAAAGTTTATCAGGTAGGGTATTAATGCGGCAGAACTATCATGTAATCCAATGCCTGCTTTAAAATAATGATTAAAAAATGTAACAGAATAAGTTTGATCACCTGCTACAATAGGTGCCAGCTTGTCTTCCAGTTCTTCCGCTTTTAACCAATGATGATAACTATTGTTATTAAAATTCCATAAGTTGGTGTGGCAACCAATACTTGTAATATCGCTGCTCATTTTTCCTGATAAAATGTAGCTGAGGTATTGTGGTAAATGAAGGGCATATTTTATTTTTTCAAAAACAGTTGGTTTTTCTTTTTTTATCCGATACAATTGCATGCCGGAATTTAAGCTGCCCAAAACAGGCGACGCTGTTTGATTGGCAAAAGCTATTTCGCCACCGTACTTTTCATAAAATTCGGTTTGGAGATTTGCAGGATATGATTTTAAGTAATTATACAATGCTGTGAGTGGATTTCCATAGGTATCTACATAAACAAAGCTTGCACCATAGGTTGAAAAATTTACTGCTTTAATTTCATATTCAGTATGAAGGATCACATCTTTTAACGAATCATAAATACTCAACCGCAGGCTTTCAATATTCTCACATACATCTCCATCTTCATCAACAGTTTCAATAAACCGGGCTGTTTTTTCAAGCACAATTTTATACTGTTCATTAAACAGAAATAACTTTTTATTTGTTTTGCCCACATCAAAAATTGCTATTACAGGTATTTTATTCAATGCTGTTTATTGATTATTTTTAAAAGGTGTTTTACAAACCGGTGGCAATAGTTTTATCACCTCGCAGTTGTATTAATTGCTGCCGCACATTTAGTTGCCTGTATAATTTAACAGGCTCTAATGCACCGCCACACTGCATCCTTGCTTCCGCTACCAAAGCTCTTACATCTGTACGGTAAACTGTTTGCAAAATTTCCTGCGCAGTAGTTACATCATTGTTTTGTTGTGCCTGTTGCAATGCGTTTTTATCTATCAGCAATGCCTGTGCATAGGCAATTTTTATGGCTTCAATAGACTGGAGCAAATCTTCAAGAGGGTCTTTTATGTTATGGCTTGCATCAATCATCCAGCCAAGTGAGGTTGCATGGTTCATACCTTTTGCATCCATACCTTCTATCAATTCATTAAAAATAAGGAAGAGCTGGTAAGGGTTGATGCAACCAACGGTTAAGTCATCATCGCCATATTTGCTATCATTGAAATGAAAGCCACCCAGTTTATTTTCATTCAATAACAGGGCTACTATTTGCTCAATATTTGCGTTGGGTAAATGATGTCCAAGGTCAACCAATGTGTAAGCTTTGTTACCAAGTTTGTTAGCGTACAACAAGGACTGCCCCCAATCACCCACCGTCATTGAATAAAAGTTTGGTTCGTATGCTTTGTATTCAACAAAAATTTTCCAATCTGCAGGTAGGGCCGCATAAATTTCCTGCAGGCTTTCCAATGTATGGTTAAAAGCAGTCCTGAAATTTAGTTGCCCCGGAAAGCTGGAACCATCTGCCAGCCATACGGTCAATGATTTTGAACCAAGCTCAACGCCTTGCTGTATCACTTCAATATTATGGGCAATAGCTTGCTGACGTACTGCTTTATTCACATGCTGTAGTGAGCCAAATTTATAACTTAACGGCTGGTTTTTCTGGTCTTGAAAAGTATTGGAGTTTACTGCGTCAAATTGCAAGCCATAGCTGGCTGCCAGCGATTTTATTGCTGCAACATCTTCCGGTATATCCCATGGAATGTGCAGCGAGATAGCCCCGCTTGATTGGTTGAGTTGGTGTAGTAAACCAATGTCATCTATTTTTTGTGTTAAGCTGTTAGGCTCGCCACCTCCGCTAAACCTGCCAAACCTGGTTCCACCAGTACCTAATGCCCAACTCGGTATGGCTATTTGAAAGGCTTTTAGTTTTTCTATAACTGCATCACTACCTTCAACCGAGTCCTGTAAAAAAATAATTTTTTTTTCATGGTTCTTTAGCAATTTAGCGTTGTCTTCAGCAATTCCATTTTTATTAATCAGCATGGCGTTTCGTTAATAATTTATGTTATAGCAAATATAATTTATTTCACTTTTGTTACTATACTGTACTGTACTGATTTATTTCAGTATTTATTTTACAATGAATCAAATTTTTCTCTTTTAACTTGCAATATACGGTCATTATCCTCTTCACTATGTACATAGCTTACAGAACTTTGTTTGCAGGCAATCGGAATGTGGTCAATTCCTTTTTCTATACATGCTTTTCTTATGTCCTAATAAATAGGTGCAAAAGTTGCATGGTAGTCAATGTTATTCCTTTCCTTTTTTTTCATAGAATTTACTGCCTTTTGCTTTTTTAAATACTACGTGTTGGCCAGTTTTACGGTTCAATTTCACTAGACCACCTGCGATGGTTCGGCTGCTTCTTTATTATATTGCTTATGGTTAGGTAAAGTTTCTGTGGTAACCATCTTTTTATATTATTTTAGCTTTATAATTACAGATATAATGTTTACAATTTTAATAACTATTTGGTTACAAAAATTAATATGAAAGTAGATTCACTTGCACTTAAGGCATATACGGAGATCCGTAAAAAAATTCTGAGTCAACAATTATCTGCCAATACCCGGTTGAAAGAAGATGAATGGGCTGGTAAAATTGAAGTGAGCAGGATGGCTATCAGAGAAGCATTGAACCGCTTGCTGGGAGAAGGGCTGTTAAGTGTTGGAGAGAAGGGTGGTTATTTTGTAAAACCCATTACCCTGGCAGATATAAAGCAAATAAGGGAAATGAGAGAAATATTGGAGATTGGAGCGTTGAAACTTTCCTATAAAATAATTACTGCGACAGATATTAAACAGCTTGAAGCTATTTGCGATGACTTTACTTTAATGGTAAAACAAGGCTACTACAATGGGGCCTGCGAAGCTGATATTAAATTTCATGAGACATTGATTAAGTGTGCACAAAACGACAAACTCACCTTATTATACCTTTCCAGCCACATACCTCTTTTTCATGAAAAATTGGGTAAAGCGTTAACGGGCTTTGACGATTACGAATTAACTGATACAGAACACCGGCAGATAGTAAAGGCACTAAAGACAAAAAATTTGAAACTGGCAGAGCAAACGATGTTGGCTCATTTTGAAAGAGGGGTTTCGGCGGTATTGAATTTATAATGTGAGTAAAGATTATTTTGTTGCTAAAGCTTTATCTTCCCCAGCAAATCTGCCCCCGGCTTTTGTCCGGCTAGTTGCCCACCATCAGCAATAATGGTTTGTCCGGTAATAAAACTACTCTCATCGCTCGCTAAAAATAAAAAAATTGGTGCAATTTCTTCTACCTTCCCCGGCCTGTTCAACGGGATATATTGCTTCACAAAGTTTTCAGTAAACTCCGGCGGATCTATTTCCATACTCATCGGCGTTTGTATATAACCCGGGCAAACAGCATTTACCCTGATGCCCAAATGAGCCAGCTCCAATGCCATGGTTTTAGTGAGCATGATTACGCCACCTTTGGATGCGTTATAATGTGCGTATCCAAACTCACCATCCAACCCATTCTTGCTGCCCATATTTACTACCACACCCTTGCCTCGCTTAGCCATCAACCTGCAAACACTCTGGGCTACAAAGAACATTCCGGTAAGGTTAATATTGATGATGTTGTTCCATTCTTCTTCTTCAATATTAAGAAAAGGGGTTTCAGCGGCGATGCCGGCATTGTTTATTAAAACGTCTATCGGTTTGATAGCATCGGCTTTGGCAATAGCATCAGTTACCTGTTGTTTATTGGAAATATCAATTGGGTAGGCATATACTGAAGCACCACTAACGGTCAGGTTTTTTGTTGCTGCCACTAAGTTTTCTTCGTTATAATCCAGCAAGGAAAGTACTGCACCTTCGGCTGCAAATTGCCGGGCTATTTCAAAACCAATGCCTCTTGCACCTCCGGTTATTATTACATGCTTATCTGTAAAACGCTTATTTTTTTCCATAACTACCAGTGAAGATTTAAAAAATAAAACTACTGATTTTTACAATAACAATTTTATTTGTTTACATAAAATGTATAATATTGTCAACTGAATAGCTTATTTATTATAATCAATCTTTTATCATTATGAGAAAAACCTTGTTATCGCTTTTTCTTTTTTTCGGTTCTCAACAAAGCTACAGCCAGTACAAAGTAGATTCTATATGTGGCGCAAAAGTAAACCTTGATAAAAATGGAAAACTTTTGGCTCGCTACCAACCTGCTGTACCCGGTGCATCTTATGTTAAAGGGGTACAAATGGCGGTTGATTTTTTAAAAAATTGTCCCGTTAGTCCAACCAATAAATTGCCTTTATATCTTACGCATTGTTCTATGTACCGGGATGGTAAAGGAGGCTTTGTTGGCTCTACCTGGCCGCATAATCCTATAGTGGTAAATGCTGGATTGCTACAGAGCTTAGCCATTGACTGGCGTAATTATTCCGGCGATGAATCCATGATTGATATTTCCCGTAAAGCACTTGATCATCAAATTCAATATGGAACTACACCTGCCAATTGGGATTGGGCAAGTGTACCCTATGCAAGCTCCGAAGCCGGTGAAGTGATATACGATGGCGCCTCCAGGTTTGATACCGCTGTAACCGATGAAAATAAAGGAAGAGGGGATGGCTCCTACGTTTTAGAGTGCGATAAAATAGGGGAGATGGGGGTACATTATTTAAAATTTTATGAAATTACTGAAGACCAAAAGTACCTGCAGGCAGCCATTGATTGCGCCGATGCACTGGCAAAACATGTGCGTAAAGGTGCCCATGGTGCAGGTGGATTAGAGTGGAAAAATCTGGTGCTCACTTCTCCCTGGCCATTTAGGGTAAAGGCAGAAAAAGGCGAAGTGCTGGAAGAATATACATCCCATGTGGTGGAGAACCTGCGTTTGTTAGAGGGCCTGGTTAAGATAAAAGACAGGATAAAACTAAGCCATGAAAAAATATCTGCTTATACCAATGCAGTCAATATAGTTTGGGCATGGTTGTACGGTTCCGAAGGCCCTATAAAAACTTCTATCTGGAAAGGGTATTTTGAAGACATTCGTTTTGACCCCATCAACCTAAACCGGGTAAACAATTCGCCGATGGAATTTGCCCGTTACCTCATTAAAAATCCTGTCAATGATAAAGAGATCAACACTACCGTGCCTGCATTAATCTGGTGGGTAAAAAATACTTTTGG
This sequence comes from Chitinophagales bacterium, assembly GCA_038234405.1. Lineage (GTDB taxonomy): Bacteria > Bacteroidota > Bacteroidia > Chitinophagales > Chitinophagaceae > Ferruginibacter. The sequence goes on along the minus strand of JBBQTZ010000006.1, from coordinate 39,994 downwards.
CGAAAAAGGAATGAATGCCATTAATGAACAAACGGGTTGTTATTTGCCAATGGGTAGTCATACTTCCCGCTATGCCTCTATATGCGCTATGTGGTATGAGTACAGTGGCGATAAATGGTTTAAAGAAGAGGCTTATAGAAATTTTAATCATGCCAGCTATATGGCAGAGCCAGATGGTGTGGTGCAAACAGGCCACAACTGGGGAGAGGAGATTTGGTTCAGCGATGGTTATACCGATTATATCCGCCACTTTATGGAAGGCATTGCGGCGGTGCCGGAATGGGCTCCTGCAGGAGAAAATCATTTACTAAAATCTACTTCGGTAGTGCAAAAAATAAAATATAATGCTAAAAATATTACTTATAAAACTTATGATGCAAGTGCCAGAGAAGTATTGCGACTTGCTGCAAAACCAGTAGCTGTTTTAGTAAATGGGATTGCAACAAAAGAAATAAAAAATACAGTAGGTGAGGGTTGGGTATGGGAGCCGCTTACAGTTGGAGGTGTGTTGAAAGTTAATCATCAAAATGGTGGAGGTGTACAAATTAGTCTTTCAGTAAAAAAATAAGGAATAGCTTAAATCAATCGGTAAGTATCTAACCAATAGTTAAACGCAACTACAAAAATTACATGAAGAAATCCTTATTATCCTGGGGTGCTTTGTTTGCCTGCAACCTGATGTGGTCATTACAGTTTACCTGCATTAAATTGGTGCAATATCAGGTGGGAGCTTTTAGCACGGTGTTTATCCCGATGTTATTGGCTACTATTTTTATGTTACCCTTTGTGTATAAAGACATACGAAAAAACAACAAAAGAAAGTTAAGCGACTTAAAAGTGTTCTTTATGCTGGCCTTGCTGGGGCAGTTTCCGGCACAGGTTTTAATGACCATTGGTACGCAACAATCCACCGCTAGCAACGGGTCTATTATTAGCCTTACGTTGCCGGTAGTGTCTGCATTAATGGCGGTGGTTTTTCTAAAAGAAAAAATGAATAATCTCCGCTGGGTAAGTTTTGCCATTGCCATTGTTGGGGTAGTACTGTGTTCATCCAAGGATATTGCCAGTATGGATTTTAGCACGCAGTATATCATTGGCAACCTGTTGATTTTTTCAGGTATTTTAGGCAGTGGGTTTTACAATACTATATGCAAAAAAATAGGCGAAGATTATACCGAAATGGAAATGCTTTTTTACACCTACATTTTTATGGTGGTAATGCTGTTTCCATTTGTATGGCATTACGAAGGGAATGTATTAAGAAATATTGCCTCGTTTACCAGCAACACCTGGATAGGACTTTCGCTGTTAACAGTATTTCATAATTTTTTATCGATGATTTTATTCTTTACGGCATTAAAAAATTTAGAAGCAATACAGGTAGCATTATCCAACTTTTTGATTACATTTTTTGGGATACCCATTGCCGCCATTGTGCTGCATGAAAGGCTAAGTACCACTGCTATTGTTGGCGGATTGTTGGTGTTGGTGAGTACGATTGTTATTACTGTATGGGAATATAAACAGGCGGTGCCGAAAGTGGTTCAGGCAGATGATTAATGATTAATGATTAATGATGAATGATTAATGATGAATTATGAATGATTAATGATTAATGATAAATGATGAATTATGAATGATTAATGATTAATGATGAATGAAGAATGATGAGTGATGAATGAAGAATGATGAGTGATGAATGATAAATGATGAATGATAAATGAAGAGTGATGAATGAAGAATGATGAGTGTTTTGTGATTGCATAATAAAAGTTGAAAAATGATTTGGTGTTCAAGAGCAGGAGTATAGAAACGCCCGCCCGGCTGAGTGCCATTCGCACGGGGAAAGCCCGGTGAGGCTTTGTGGCGTTGGCTTTGTGCCGGTTCCGATAGCTATCGGAATGCAGCGAACAGCTCCCGATAAAAATCGGGACAGGAGGAACAAAAGCTGATTAAAAATATTGGCTCATCGCCCCAAAATATTTTTGATTTCAAAATAATCAAGACAAAAAAAGATAACAACCTTTTTAAAATATTGTATGAAAAAATTAAGAAGTCACCAATGGTTTTATGGTGCTAACGAAACTGGTTTGTTGCACAAAGGTTCGCTAAGGGCTACGGGCATTAATATGGATGATTATCACGGGCAACCCATAATTGGTATTGCCAATACCTGGAGCGAATTGAATAACTGCAACATGAGTTTACGTGCTGTAGCAGAAGAAGTGAAAAAGGGAATCAGGGAAGCTGGTGGTATTCCACTTGAGTTTCCGGTGATATCATTGGGAGAAGAATTGATGAAGCCTACAGCGGGTTTGTACCGCAATTTATTGTCAATGGATGTAGAAGAAAACCTGCGTTCTTATCCAATTGATGGGGTAATATTATTAGGGAATTGCGATAAAACTGTACCCGGTTTATTGATGGGTGCCGTAAGTGCAAATCTGCCAACGATACAATTAAATGCAGGTCCAAAAAAAGTTGGCGTACACAAAGGACAACGCCTAGGCAGCGGCACCGACTTATGGAAATATTGGGACGAACTAAGAACCGGCGGCATTGATACTGCAGAATGGGAAGAGATAGGAAAAGCCCTTAGTTGTGGCTTCGGCAGTTGCAATACCATGGGCACAGCAAGTACCATGAATGGCATTTTGGAAGCGCTTGGTATAATGCCGTTGGGCTTAAGTACCCTGCCAGTGGAGAGTGAAAAAAGAATGGAGATGAGCAGGGATGCAGGCAAGCGAAGAAGCGTAGGTGATTTTATAGCGTATATTTTTTGGGTAGAACAGTATTGCCAACTTTTCTTCTATGGGTGCTTTGTGAGTGATTGAAAAGTACGCTAGCACAAATCCCATTTATCACCTTAAAATGAATGATATTAAAAGTTTTGCCAGAATTGGATCACTAAATGCCAAAACGGTGAATTAATATAAGTAAATAAGATTTAATTTCACTCCCTACTTTATGATAACGATTGTATAGCTCTACTGAACAGCGCTTTGCCAATTTCATTTAATCATTTTTTTTAGTTTTACCTTTTTTTAATAGGTGAGTAGTCTGGAATTTTCTTTTATACATGCTATCAAGATTGAAGTGTTTCCCATTTTTTTTTCAAAAGGATTATGGAATACTTCTTTACTTGTGTTGGGAGCTTTAAAACTTTATCAATTTAATTATAATTCATCTGTGATTTAGTATCAGAAGTTCAGTAATGAACTATTGAATTCATTTTAGAATTACAAGTATATTTTCAATCTACCGACTTTTAAACCACTTTATTATCCTTGTATATTTCAGCACAATCATTATCTGGAATTAAATAAATCGCTTAGAATATTACTTTTTATGATTCTTCAATTTATTTAGTGGAATTATTGATTTTGATTAATTATTTTTTTTGATTCAATGCTTCCCAATACAGTTCTAAAATTAATATCGGCAACTTTGTTAAAAGATGTTTCCACTAAGCTTACCGAAGAACCTCAATTATTTAAAAATTATCAACAATAATAATTTTGCTTATAATTAATATTATGTTAAGTACACTATTCTAAATAAAAAGAGGCTGCATTATACAACCTCCATTTATTTATAAATCAATTGGTGCTATTATCTATTCAGTTGGAGCATTATCATTTTCTTCTGATAAACCATTTGATGTTTCATCTTTAGCCCCATCTTGAGGTTCAATGTTTTCATCGCCCGAATTTTCAATGCTAGTTATTGTTGAGTCATCCACGGCTGTTTCATCCGTAGTTTCTGCAATAACCACTTCTTCTTCCTGCTCATCTAATTTTGTAATGGCAGCTATAGCATCACCTTCATCTACTTTAATAAGCTTTACACCTTGTGTTGCCCTGCCTTGCTCGCTAACACTTGCAACACTCATTCTGATTGTAACGCCACTAACACAGGTAATCATCAGATCTTCTTTTTCTGTAACATCAAGCAAACCAACCAAAGAACCGGTTTTGTCAGTTACATTAATGGTTTTAACGCCCTTTCCACCTCGGTTTGTTATCCTGTAGTTGGCTTCTCCTGTTTCAGGATCATCTAAAAAAGTACGTTTGCCAAAACCTTTTTCACTTACTACCAAAATTGTGCGGCTTTTATCTTCTCTGTTTACACAAACCATCCCAACAACTTCATCATTAGCATCATCTACTTCAATTCCAAAAACTCCAATGCCGCCTCTGCCGGTTGACCTTACTTTTTCTTCAGGAAAACGAATAGCCCTTCCACTCTTTACTGCCAACATTATTTCAGAATTACCGTCAGTTAGTTTTGCTTCCAATAACTGATCGCCTTCTAAAATATTGATAGCATTGATACCATTTTGTCTTGGTCTGCTAAAATCCGCTAAATCTGTTTTCTTTATAATACCTTTTTTTGTACAAAGTACAATGTAATGGCTTTTTACATATTCTTCGTTATCAAAATTTGCTACATCAATTATAGCTCTTACTTTATCATCCTGCGGAATTTGTATCATATTTTGGAGTGCACGTCCTTTGGCTGTTTTGTCACCTTCAGGTATTTCATATACTTTCAACCAAAAGCATCTTCCTTTTTCAGTAAAAAACAACAAGGTATGATGTGTAGATGCTACAAAAAGATGTTCAATATAATCTTCTTGTCTTGTGCTGCTTCCTTTGGCTCCACGGCCTCCTCTGCGTTGTTGTCTATAATCGGCGCTTGAGGTTCTTTTAATGTAACCTAAATGTGAAATAGTTACTACAACGTCCTCTTTTTCAATATAATCGAGCATATTCATCTCATCGCCTACATATACTATTTCCGATTTTCTGTTGTCTCCAAACTTAGCTTTTACATCTGCTAATTCAGCTTTTATAATATCATAACGCATGCCTTCATTTGCCAATATTTCAGTTAAGTGATTTATCAGTTTCATAATTTCTGCATGCTCTTCCCTTATTTTGTCAATTTCCATTCCAGTAAGGCGTTGCAAACGAAGCTCAAGTACTGCTTTAGCTTGTATCTCCGTCATACCAAAATTGGTAATTAAACCTTCTTGTGCAATAATTGGTGTAGAGGATTCCCGTATTAATTTTATTACTGCATCAAGATTATCCAGTGCTATGATATAGCCTTCCAAAATATGAGCTCTTTCTCTTGCTTTACGCAATTCATAAGTGGTTCTTCTTACTACTACTTCATGCCGGAAAAGTACAAATTCACTTACCAGATCTTTTAAATTAAACAATTTAGGTCTGCCTCTTACCAATGCCACATTGTTAATACCATAAGAAGTTTGCAATTCAGTTTGCTTGTATAAATGGTTAATTACAACCTGCGCTACTGCATCTTTCTTAAGATCTATTACTACCCTTGTACCTTCTTTATTATTACTTTCATTATTTACATCGGCTATACCTTCTATCAGTTTTTCATTGATCAACTCACCTATTCTTGAAGTTAAAGCATCCCTGTTTACCTGGTATGGCACTTCGTAAATAATAAGTTTTTCTCTGCCGGTTTTTGTTGTTTCAATATTTACTTTACCACGTAGTACTACCCTTCCCCGGCCTGTATGAAAGCCAGCTTTTATACCTTCAAACCCATATATTACGCCTCCTGTTGGAAAATCAGGTGCTTTTACATGCATTATAAGTTCATCAATTGTAATATCTCTATTGTCGATATAAGCAACACAAGCATCTATTACCTCCCGTAAGTTATGCGGCATCATATTGGTAGCCATACCAACTGCAATACCACTTGCTCCATTTAGTAATAATTGAGGAATTCTTGTTGGTAAAACTGTTGGTTCTTTTAACGAATCATCAAAATTAGGCTGAAAGTCAACTGTTTCTTTTTCAATGTCTTCCATCATTGCTTCAGCAAATTTTTCCATCCGTACTTCAGTGTAACGCATAGCTGCCGGTGGATCTCCATCCTGGCTACCAAAATTACCCTGGCCGTCAATCATTGTGTACCGCATGCTCCAATCCTGTGCCATGCGAACCATAGTGTCGTAAATTGAAGCATCGCCATGCGGGTGAAATTTACCCATTACCTCTCCTACAATACGGGCACTTTTTTTATAAGGTCTGTTACTGTAGTTGCTTAGTTCATTCATCCCAAAAAGAACTCTTCTGTGAACGGGCTTTAAGCCGTCTCTTACATCAGGTAGTGCACGCCCCACAATCACGCTCATAGAATAATCTATGTAGGAAGTTTTCATCTGCTCTTCAATATTTACAGAGATAATTCTACCTCTGTTACTACTTGCTCCTCCATCATTTGGAGGTAGCATTCCATCGTTTGTTTCGCCGTTATTTTCCATAATTTTTATAAGTGTGCAAATGTACCGATTATATTAGGTTTTAAGGCTGTTTTATGTGGTGGTTATCAGCTTTTTTTTAACAAGTTTTCTACTAATTTTTACATAAAAATTTAAGCTGTTTTTTAATCTTTTTGTCGCTTCTTTTTATTTAACCAGCATATTTATTAAAGTAACATTTTTGAAGAAATTCAACCCTTTATTTTGAAACAGCTGCTCTACATTAGATTTAATTTTATTTATAATGAAATATAAATGAACCTTTACAAAATTTACGATTACATGATGCTTTTTGATTTAAAAGCTTACACTTAAAAAAATTACAATCAGGTGCTATACTCTACATTTTATAAAATGAAAAACCGCAGTTACCTGCAAAAAAACCATCTCATTTGAAAACGATTGTATTATTTGGTGCAGGAAAATCTGCTACTGTTTTAATTGATTATTTAGTTGCTGAATCAGCAATTAATAAATGGAAATTTATTATAGCTGATGTAAATAGGGAGCAAATTCTTTCAAAAACAAACAACTCCCCTTACGTAGAAGCCATTGCTTTAGATATAAATGACGAGATAGCAAGAGTGAAACTGATTGAAAAAGCACATGTTGTAATTTCAATGATGCCACCATCTTTACATTTTTTAATAGCTAAAGATTGTGTAGAATGCAGAAAACATTTACTAACTGCATCTTATCTTGATGATAAAATGAAAAGCCTGCGGGATGAGATTAATCACCGTAAATTATTATTCTTGTGTGAAATGGGGCTCGATCCTGGTATAGACCACATGAGTGCGATGAAACTTATTGATGAAATTAAAGCTGAAGGAGGTGTAATTAATTCTTTTAAAAGCCACTGTGGTGGACTTGTTGCGCCAGAAAGCGATAATAATCCATGGCACTATAAAATTAGCTGGAACCCCCGAAACGTTGTACTTGCAGGTAAAGCAGGCGCAATCTATAAAGAAGCTAAAATAATTATCAATAAATCTTATGAAACACTTTTTAATCAATGCGCTGAAGTAGATATTGCCGGGTTGGGAAAACTTGCGGCCTATCCAAACAGAGATTCGCTAAGCTATATTTCTATTTATAAATTAGGAAAGACTGATACTTTTGTTAGAACTACCCTTCGTCATCATGCTTTTTGTAAAGGCTGGAATGCAATTGTAAATGCTGGCTTAAGTAACGATCAAGATGCCTTATTTACTGATGGACTTACATTTAAAAAATGGTGGGAGCCTATTTTGCCTTTTGTAAAAAAAGCAAACGAAAATTTATTTACCTATTTAGGATTATTTGATGACACATTGGTACCTGCTTCGGCACAAACAAATGCTGATGTATTACAGTATTTGTTAGAAACAAGACTATCGATGCAACCTCTTGATAAGGATATGATTGTAATGCAACACGAAATTGATTATGAATTGAATGGGGCAAATCGTTCAATTGTTAGTAGCCTTATTGTAAAAGGCGAAGATAACCTGAGGACAGCAATGGCAAAAACTGTGGGACTTCCATTGGGCATTGCCGCAAAGCTGCTATTAGATGGAAACCTTAAACAGCGTGGTTTACATTTACCAATCAGTAAAAATATTTATATACCGGTATTAACTGAATTAGAAAAAATGGGGATCTTTTTTAAGGAAGTAAAAAAATAATTTTTTTAGTACGTATAGAATTTTTATTTTTGTGGTATAAATCAGTGTTATGGATGCAAAAATAACTTTAAGCTTTGATGAAGGCTCCATTAGTAAGGCTAAAAAATATGCCGAAGAAAACAATATAAGCCTTTCGAGGCTTACAGAATTTCTTTACAATAAAGTTACGGGCAGCCATCATACATCTTTAGAAGATTACCCAATTGCTGATTGGGTTAATATATTAAGTGAGGGTGAAGTAGAGTACCAGCATAAGCCAAAAGGAAGCAAAAAATTAAGCGCAACATATTTTAAAAATAAAAAATGACCATTTTTTTAGATGCCAATATTTTGGTTTCTGTATTAAATAATGAATTTCCTGCATTTACTTACACTTCCAGAATAGTAAGTTTGGCTGATAATAAAAGATTTTCAGTCTTCACATCTCCTATTTGCCTTGCTATTGCTTTTTACTTTGCCGAAAAAAAATCAGGTACTGCACTAGCTAAGAAAAAAATAGAAATGCTTGTTGCAAAATTATCCATTACTTCGGTGGGTAAAAGCGAAGTACTGTGTGCTCTAAAAAATAAAAGTATTAACGATTTTGAGGATGGTATGCAATATTATGCTGCTGAAAGCCATGCGTGCCAGGCAATAATAACGGAGGATAGAAGTGATTTTTATTTTTCTTCAATACCTGTGTATGATTCAAAAAGCTTTTTTGAAAAAGTTTTAATGGTAAAGTAGTAAATTTTCTATCAATTATTATTGCATTAAATTTTCAAAAATTTCTTCAATTCTTTTACACCTGCTGTTGCTGGCATTTCAATAAGGGTAAGTGTTGAAGATTTTTCAACTTCCGGTATTTTTTTATCAATAATAAACTTTGGTAAAAATTTGGGTGCATAGTGCAATAATGATGCAGCAGGATAAACTTGTAAAGAAGTACCAACTACCACAAAGTAATCGCAATTGTACATTAATGCCGCAGCTTTTTCCATTAGGGGCACAGGTTCTTCAAACCAAACGATATATGGTCTTAATTGTGCTCCATCTTTTGCCAGATCTCCTGCTTTTATATCTCCTTTAATTTCATATACAAGGTTTTCATCGAACTCACTGCGCATTTTAAAAATTTCTCCATGGAGGTGAATGATATTGGTAGAGCCTCCTCTTTCATGCAAATCATCAATATTTTGCGTAACAATGGTAACCATGAAATCTTTTTCTAATGCAGCCAATTCCAAATGAGCTTGATTGGGTTTTGCTTCAGCTACGTCTTTTCTTCTATCGTTATAAAAGTCTAATACAAGTTGTTGGTTTCTTTTCCAGGCGCCAGGTGTAGCTACATCATACACATCATAACCATTCCACAAACCATCAGAATCCCGGAAGGTTTTTAATCCACTTTCGGCACTAATACCTGCACCAGTAAGTACTACAATATGTTTTTTGGTTGACATAGATTTGATCAAAAAATTAAAAAAATGGATAATTTTTAAAAAACACTACTCCCCTGCCAGTTCCAAAATAATATCCCATTCATGCTGTTTTACAGTTTGTACAGATAGTCTTCCAAGCCTTACAAGATCCATATCGGCAAGTCTTACATCATTTTTAATAATAGCTAATGTAACCGATTTTGTAAGTTTTCGTACAGGTTTTAAATCAACTACAAGCCATGCAGCCTCCTCTGTTGTTGGATCTTGATAAGACTCCTTTATAACTTTTGCAATACCTACAATCTCTACACCTTCATTACTATGGTAAAAAAATACTTCATCGCCTTTTTTCATTGACCGTAGGTTATTTCTTGCTCCATAATTTCTTACACCATCCCAAAAAGTTGTTTTGTCTTTTACAAACTGATCCCAACTGTACTTAAAGGGTTCAGATTTTACCAACCAATTTGCCATAGTTCTTCTATTTTTTTAATGCTGCAAAATTTATTTTAGCCAAACACTTTATTTCGAATTCAACTGCAAAATATGGGTTTAAAAAGGATCTTTTAAATAAAACGACAATAAAAAACTGTGCTCAATTTATAAGCACAGTCTTTTTATATTTATTAAAATAAAATTTCTCTTTTTTTATGCAGCACTTTCCAGGGCAATAAAATTAACCAATTCACCCTCAGGATTAAATACGGGGTAACCTTCAATTTTACAAACATAAATCTGACCATCTTTTTTGTAATTGGTAATTACAGTTTCAAAAGATTGCTGATTTTCGACAGCTATTCTAATTTTTTTCCTTTCGGATAATTCAGTTTTTTCTCCCTGAAACATTTTAGGACTATTGCCAACTACTTCATGTAATTTGTATCCATTCATTGCATACATATTTTCTGTTGCATGCAGTATTCGCAATTTACTGTCTGTGATAACAATAATTTTATTCTGCCAAACTAATGTAGTATCTATTGAAACCGTTGATTGCCAATCATTTTTGCCTAAGATTGAATGCATTACATCAAGATCATTCTTTAAAAATAGCCTTCTGTTTGTTCCTTCCGAAATAATATCCCAACTTAAAAGTGGATGCCTCATTATTATATAGATATTTAATATAAAGTTGATAACACATTGCTAGTATAATTGTTTACTTATTTACAATTTTTTTTTTACTAGTTGATTGAGTAAACGGAATAAGGCCAATACTTATTTTAAATTTACTACAGTCAATTTTCTAATGTTATTTTAATTATGATAAATTGATGTTGGATTTAAACCTGGCAAATTAATTTAATTGCTTTTGCAAAATTTTATTACGCAAATGTACAGCAAATAAAATCCACCACTTTTGTAAAGTACTGCCGTTCAATAATTTTTAATTATAGTATGTGTACAATTGATGCTTTAAAAAGTTATAGGTCACAAATATATAAAAGAGCAATATAAAATTCATCTAAAAATAAAGGGAGTTTAACACTAAAAAATTTTGTGCTAAACTCACTTTGATTTCATTTTAATTACGATCCACAACTAATACATCCATCTTGCATAGAACATGAAGCACCATCCGCCTGCGTTGGTTCTACATCGGATTGTACAGTATTATTGTTTTCCAAATTAGGAATAACCGGTTCTACTTCTTTACTTCCCTGCTTTTCAACTGTAAATTGTACTGCCTGTGTTGCTGCCTGGCTTCTTAAATAGTACATTCCTGTTTTTAAACCTTTTTTCCAACCATAAAAGTGCATGGAGGTAAGCTTGGAGGTAGTAGGGTTATCTACAAATAAGTTTAAAGATTGAGATTGACAAATATAAGCACCTCTATCGGCGGCCATATCAATCAAATTACGTTGTTTTATTTCCCAAACAGTTTTGTACAATTCTTTTATTTCGGCAGGTATTTCATCAATATTTTGAATAGAACCATTTGCTGCAATAATCTTATTCTTCATTGAATTGTTCCATAATCCAAGACTTACCAAATCTTTGAGTAAATGTTTGTTTACGATAATAAATTCACCGCTAAGTACTCTTCTGGTATATATATTAGATGTGTATGGTTCAAAACATTCATTGTTACCAAATATTTGAGAGGTAGATGCTGTTGGCATAGGAGCTAACAATAAAGAGTTTCTAACACCATATTGTTTCACCTCCTCTTTTAGAGCAGCCCAGTCCCAGCGATCTGTTGGGGTAACATTCCACATATCATATTGAAAAATACCTTTAGAAACTGGAGAACCCGGGTAACTTTCATAAGCTCCCTGCAATTTTGCCAGGTCTTTACTTGCTGTCATGGCAGCGAAATAAATTGTTTCAAATATATTTTTATTCAGCATTTTAGCCAAGTCACTTTCAAAAGGCAAACGTAGCATGATGAATGCATCTGCCAACCCTTGTACTCCAATACCTACGGGGCGGTGTTTGGTGTTAGAAACTCTTGCTTCTTCTACAGGATAATAATTATTATCAATTACATCGTTTAAATTTTTGGTAACCTGGTAGGCAACCTCAAAAAGCTTTTGATGATCAAATTTTCCCTCTATTACAAAACGTGGTAAAGCAATTGATGCAAGGTTGCACACTGCAACCTCTTCGGGGCTGGTAAATTCCATAATCTCGGTACATAAATTACTGCTCTTTATGGTTCCAAGATTTTGCTGATTGCTTTTGCTATTGGCCGCATCCTTATATAATAGATAAGGCGTGCCAGTTTCAATTTGCGATTCTAATATTTTGAACCATAAATCTTGCGCCTTAATGGTTTTTCTCGCTCGTCCCTCAGTTTCGTATTGAGTGTATAATTTTTCAAATTCGGCACCCCAACAATCACTTAACCCGGGTGCTTCGTTAGGACAGAATAAACTCCATTCCCCATTAGCTTCAACTCTTTTCATAAATAAATCACTTATCCACAATGCAAAGAACAAATCTCTTGCTCTCATCTCTTCTTTACCATGATTTTTTCTTAAGTCTAAAAACTCAAAAACATCAGCATGCCATGGCTCCAGGTATATAGCAAATGCTCCTTTACGTTTTCCACCACCTTGATCTACATAGCGGGCCGTATCATTAAATACCCTTAGCATTGGTATAATACCATTACTTGTTCCGTTAGTGCCTCCAATATAACTGCCTGTTGCTCTAATATTATGAATTGCTAAACCAATACCACCGGCACTTTGAGAAATTTTAGCAGTTTGTTTTAAAGTATCATAAATACCATCAATACTGTCTTCCTTCATGGTTAATAAAAAGCAAGAACTCATTTGTGGTTTTGGTGTACCTGCATTAAAAAGTGTAGGAGTAGCATGTGTAAACCACCGCTCACTCATAAGGTGATAGGTTTTAATAATACTATCAATATCAGTTTTATGAATACCAACTGCAACCCTCATGTACATGTGCTGAGGCCTCTCTACAATTTTACCATTTACTTTCAGTAAATATGACTTTTCTAATGTTTTAAATCCAAAATAATCGAATGCAAAATCCCGATCGTAAATAATGGTGCTATCTAATAAGTCTGCATTTTCCTCAATAATCTGCATTACATCTTCTGCAATCAATGGTAAAGTTTTACCTGTAGTTTTATCCACATAATTGTATAGTTTTCTCATGGTAACTGAAAAACTTTTCACAGTGTTTTTATGCAGATTACTTACCGCAATTCTTGAAGCTAGTATTGCATAGTCAGGATGGGTAATGGTTAAAGATGCGGCAGTTTCTGCGGCAAGATTATCTAATTCTGTTGTGGGTACACCATCAAAAATACCTTCAATTGTTTTTTTTGCTACATCAATTGCATTTACCATTGGACTAAGTCCGTACGATAATTTTTCTACTCTTGCTGTTACTTTATCAAATTTTACGGATTCTCTTTTACCATTTCTTTTCTCTACGTACATGTTACGATATATTTATGTTGTTATCTGTTATTGTAAGCCAAAAACTACGCTATCACTTTTAAAAGCCCTGTGTACAAGTACGCTACTAAAAATCTTCTTCCAAAGAGAATGCCTGTGTTTCTTTGTTACCCATTACACCCGCTTTTTGGTAATCTCCTACCCTTTTTTCAAAGAAATTTGTTTTGCCTTGCAGGGATATCATTTCCATAAAATCAAATGGATTGGTGGTATTATAGATAGTATCATATCCTAATTCCGATAGCCACCTATCTGCTACAAACTCAATGTATTGCTGCATTAATACAGCATTCATTCCTATCAACCCAACAGGTAAAGCTTCAGTAATAAACTCTTTTTCTATGGCTACTGCATCTGAAATAATAGCATGAACCTGGGTTTGAGTTAACCTATTTTTTAACATTTTGTACATGAGGCATGCAAACTCACAATGCAAGCCTTCATCCCTGCTAATTAATTCATTACTAAAGGTTAAGCCTGGCATTAAACCTCTTTTCTTTAACCAGAATATTGAGCAAAAACTACCGCTGAAAAAGATGCCTTCAACCGCTGCAAAAGCAACCAATCTTTCAGCAAATGATCCATTGTTAATCCAACGCAATGCCCACTCTGCCTTTTTCTTTACCGCAGGTACAGTATCAATGGCATGAAAAAGCTTATTTTTTTCCTCAGGATTTTTTATGTAAGTGTCAATTAGCAATGCGTATGTTTCACTATGGATATTCTCCATCATTATTTGAAAACCATAAAAACACCTTGCTTCCGGCAATTGCACTTCGCTCATAAAGTTGACAGCTAAATTTTCATTTACAATACCATCGCTAGCTGCAAAAAATGCCAACACATGACTTATAAAATGCCGTTCGCCGTCATTCAAATTATCCCAGTCTTTATTGTCACTGCTTAGGTCTATTTCTTCCGCTGTCCAAAAACTAGCTTCATGCGTTTTGTATTGTTTCCATATTTCGGGGTAATTAATGGGAAGTATAACAAATCGATCTTTGTTTTCTCTTAATAAAATTTCATCTGTTGCTTGCATAATATTTTTACTTTCTATGATATTTAAAATGTCTTTTTGAGTTACTTTTTTGAGTTGTTTTTAATGGGTAATGTTTTACAATTTTTTGTTATCAAACTTTTTTGATATTTTTTGATAATTAAAGATTAGCACAATATTATTTTATCCACATCGTTTAAATTTTTGCTAATTTAATTGCGATGCAGGATTAATAAATTGCCGCAAAACCAGTTTTATTGAAAATTATTTTTTATTGTGCTTCTTCCATTAATTGTGATCCTTGTGTGTATTTTTTAACGTAAAACAAGGAAAAAAATCAGTTTTTTTTCGCTTTGCATTCGTTAACCCAATTTTACCTTTTTAGTAGAATAGGATGTAAATTAATAACCTAAATTTAAAATTGGAATAAGTTGTTATTCACTTAATGTTGACAACTTAGCAAATGCAGCATGGTACTGTATTTATTTATTTTTATAATACCTGCCATGTTCAAATGTTTGATTAGCCTAAGCCAAAAGATGTGTTTTTACCTAAAAAATCCTTGTTCTTTAATAAGAAATAAAATAGTTGATGTACTTGTTGAAATACCTGTTGATAACTTTGTTTAAATCAAATTTTGCGGGTTAAAACGTAGAGACAGAGGTTTTAAAATCCAAAAAAGTTTGGAGTTGTAGTTTTTATAAAAAAGAGGTAATCATAAACGATTTAGCAGTAACAAAAATTGTTTATAAATTCTTACTAATAAAGTTGTTGTAAGCCCTACTAGAAATTTTAATTACTGTATTTGTGGGAAATAGATAAACAACTATTGATACTGTTACTTTTCTAGAGTTGCAACAATCCTACTTTAAATAGGCTATTTACAGGCTTATTATCCCAAAACAATTCAAAATCTATTAGCCCGGCGGCTTCAAAATTTTCTTTTACTTCTAGTAGCGTAGTAAGTTTATGCTTTTGAATAGATATTATTGGCAAAATATTGATTAACCAGTCGCCAAAGGCTTTATTTACCTTAAACTCAATTGTTTCCGTAGTAGATTGAAATGTAAGTGAACACATCTCCCATTGATTTCCTTTTTTCGATTTTATAAAATACTCAGCTTTTGGTGGTACTCCAAGCCATACAAGTTTAGCTGTTGGTTTTGCCGACTCAGGAATTTCATTTTCTATAGCCTCTATAATATAGGTAGGCTTTACCGATGTTTTAGGTGTTTTAAACTCAAACCATTTTTGCAAAGGATAATCAAAACAGGCACCATGCATATAATTGAGCAGAGATTTTTTTAAACCAAAACTAAAGCTGTCATGCTCGGCACCTGTTAAATCTATATGCTCAATATCATTGTTAGCAAATGTTCCAATTGTAGTATTCTTTTTTTCTACTTTATAATAAGAGGGGTTCATGCCTACGGGGCTATGGGCCGTCATTGCAAATTGGTGCCAAAAAGCGGATTGTAAAATGCCGGCTTCAAATAATTGCCGCACCATTTCCAGCGAATCAATTGTTTCCTGCGCTGTTTGTGTAGGAAAACCATACATAAGATAAGCATGCACCATTATGCCTGCATCTTTAAAATTTTTGTTTACACATGCTACCTGGGCCACAGTTATTCCCTTTTGAATGAGTAACAAAAGCCGGTCCGATGCTACCTCTAACCCACCGGATACACCAATACAACCAGATGCTTTTAGTAATAAACAAAGATCTCGGGTAAAACTTTTTTCAAACCGTATATTAGTCCACCAACTTACTACTAATTTTCGTTTAATAATTTCCAAAGCCACGGATCGCATTAACGCAGGCGGTGCTGCCTCATCAACAAAGTGGAACCCATTTTCGCCAGTTTGTTCCATCAACTCCTCCATTCTATTGCAAATAATAGCGGCAGTGAGGGGCTCGTATTGTTGTATGTAATTGAGAGAGATATCGCAAAAAGTACATTTACCCCAGTAACAGCCGTGTGCCATGGTCAATTTATTCCACCGTCCGTCGCTCCAAAGGCTGTGCATGGGATTAACCATTTCTATAGCAGAAATATATTTATCTAATAAAAGATTGCTGTAATCGGGTGTACCCACCTGCCCCTGTTTATAATCGGTGCAAGTTGCATTATTAATGTAAGTAACCTCCCCATTTACCATTGTAAATGAACGCTTTAGGTCTTCTGCATTTTTTAAACCCTGCACGTGTGCTACCAACATTTCTATGGGTGCTTCACCATCATCAAGCGAAATAAAATCAACCATTTCAAAAACCCTTGCATCTTTTAACGAGCGTAATTCGGTATTAGCAAAACCTCCACCCATTGCAACTTTTACAGTTGGATAATTTGCTTTTATCCATTGCCCACAACGTAATGCAGCATATAAATTACCTGGAAAAGGAACCGATAAAGCCACTAATAAAGGCTGCACCATTTTCATTTTTTCCGCTAAAATATCTATTAGTATAGTATCAATAAAAGTACAATTTAGGTGCAAAGATTTGTACAACTCATCAAAACTATTGGCACTTCGGCCCAGCCGTTCAGCATACCTGCTAAAGCCAAAATGACTGTCAACTGTTTCTTTTATAAAATCAGATATATCTTCTAAATACATGGTAGCCAGATGCTTAGCCTTATCTTGTAAACCCATACTTCCAAAGCCCCACAATAAATCATCTAACTGTGTAAAACGGCTGGCTTCCGGTAAAAATCCCCTGCTGCATATTTGCCTTGCTAGCGAGGGATTATGCCCCTGAAGAAATTTTATTGCAGCTTCAATTGTTTGAGTGTAAGCTTGCTGTAAACTGAAAATACGTAAACAGTTTGCTGAAAAACCGTCGGTATTGCTGATGCTTCCAAATAAATGTTGCAGACCCTTTTGAGAAAATAAAGCCAATGTAACTTCTATCCCAAGATCTGTTTGATAGCTGGAAATATTCTTTGTATTTAAGAATCCTTTAAGGTAAGCAGTGGCCGGGTAAGGCGTATTTAGCTGTGTAAAAGGAGGTGTTATCAATAAAACGTCTGCACTCAATTGTAAATAATTTGATTATAACAAAAATATCTCTTCTTTTTGGGAGAAAAGTACAAAGTTAAACAAAGTGATAGCAATATAAGTTTGAATGAGATTTCAAAAAATGTAATTTTAAAACTCTTGTCCCTTTTATATTGGCTAACATAGCTAACTTACACTTATTAAATGTGTTTAATTGATACAATCATCTACCATTCAGTTACTAAGGTTTCATTTTTCATTTTTTTTGATGCCTGTTTATTGGTACGCTTTAAGCCAAACAGCCAGCATTAACAAAGCTCACGCCATTCTTATTTTTATAATACTACATTTATTGGTATATCCTGCAAGCAATGGCTACAATAGCTACATGGACAGAGATACTGAAAGTGTGGGCGGTATAAAAAATCCTAAACAACCAACCCCTCAATTATTTTATGTAAGTATATTGTTTGATGTTGTGGCTTTAATTGCCAGCGTACTAATTAGTGTGTACTTTACTGTTGGGTTATTGGCATATATTCTTGCATCAAGGGCATATAGCTATAGAGGTATCCGGTTAAAAAAATATCCAATTACAGGCTATCTTACCGTAATTATTTTTCAGGGAGGGGTAACATTTTTTTTAGTAATGCATGGATGCAGCGTTGAAAAAACTTTACAGGTACCGTGGATGGGAGTGTTAGCAGCATCACTGCTTATAGGTGGTTTTTATCCGCTTACACAAATTTACCAGCACAAACAAGATAAAATTGATGGCGTAAATACGTTAAGCATTTTGCTGGGTTACAGAGGCACCTTTATTTTTACTGCCGTCGTATACACAATGGCAGTTGGCACTATGGGATATCAATTAAATAGTGTAGCTGCATTTAAAGAGTTTTTACAAATACAAATCTTTTTTATACCTGTTCTCGTATATTTTTTTTGGTGGTTTAAGCAGGTAGTGATTGAACAAGATGCCGCAAATTTCGTTAACACAATGCGTATGAATATACTTGCTTCCACTTGTACCAATGCAGCATTTATTACTTTATTTTTAATCGAAAAATTTTGAGCAAAATAGTATCTATAGCCACTGGCACTCCCCCTTACAAACACAAACAAGATGAAATTTTTTCATTTGCAGACGCAGTTTACAGCCAAAATGATGTAGATAGCCGTAAATTAAAATTTTTGTACAAACATAGTGGAATTGAAACCCGCCACAGTAGCATACCCGACTATGGTATGCCTATAAATGAGCGACAGTTTTATGCAAAGAATAAAGCGCTGGAACCATTTCCAAATTTGGAGGAAAGGATGGAGTGGTATGTAAAAAATGCAGCTCCTCTATCAATTAATACTATTACTGAATGTATTGATAAAAAAATTAAAGCAACTGATATAACTCACCTAATTACAGTAAGTTGCACAGGAATGAGTGCCCCGGGATTAGATTTAGAAATAGTAGAAACCATGGGCTTATCTCCCAATATTTTTAGAACATCAATTAATTTTATGGGCTGTTATGCGGCCATTCATGCATTAAAATTGGCCGATGCATTGTGCGCCGGAAAAGAAAATGTAAATGTAATGGTTGTATGTACTGAGTTTTGTACGTTGCATTTTCAAAAAGAAAACACCATTGATAACCTTACCGCAACGTTGCTTTTTGCTGATGGATGTGCTGCAATGTTGGTTCAATCTGACAGCAGCAAAATGAATGGATTAAATATTGAAAGCTTTTTCTCTAATATTTCTTTTAAAGGAAAAAAAGACATGAGCTGGAAACTTTCATCAAGGGGGTTTTTAATGACGCTATCTGGCTATGTACCAGATTTGGTAAAAGAAGATTTTGAAGCATTGGTTGGTAAAGCATTAGATAACGCAGGCCTCACCAAAGATGATATTACCCATTGGTGCATTCATCCTGGAGGAAAAAAAATATTGGAAGTAATTGAAAACTGTATTCATTTGCCAAAAAATTCTCTGGATTACTCTTACCAGGTACTCCGTAATTTTGGAAACATGAGCTCACCAACAATTTTATTTGTACTTCAAAAAATATTAAATGAACTTCAAGTAGCGCCAAATGCTAAAAAGGCAGTTGTATTTGGCGCAGCTTTTGGCCCCGGCCTTACTATGGAAACTTTTATTGGCAAGTATGATTGATTTTACAACAAGATCTGATAAAAAGGAATTACTCGACGATACGGGAATACCATTTGCTGATATAAAGCAAAACATGAAAGAACTGAATAGGGTAAATACCCTCCTTGGTGGCCATGCTATTACCATTAAAGGGCTTAAAGAAATTGTTAAAAATTTACCACCCAAACAATTAATAACTATCTGCGAAATTGGATGTGGTGGTGGAGATAATCTTATTGCTATTAATGAATGGTGTAGTAACCAATTGATTCCTGTTCAGTTTATTGGTATAGATATTAAACAAGAATGTATCGAATTTGCAAAATCTCAATGCACGCAACTCAATGCTGTTTGGATAACGAATGATTATGCCGCTGTACAATTTAAAACTAAGCCCGATGTTATTTTCTCTTCCCTTTTTTGTCATCATTTTGAAGATAATATGCTTATTGTGATGATTCAATGGATGAAAACCAATAGCAAACTGGGCTTTTTTATAAATGATTTACACAGGCACCCATTGGCTTATTACTCAATTAAAATTATTACGCAAATTTTTTCAAAATCATATTTGGTAAAAAATGATGCTCCCCTATCAGTGGCAAGAGCATTTAAAAAACATGAGTGGACACAATTGCTTGCAAAATCAAACGTTAATAATTATACATTGCAATGGCAGTGGGCCTTCCGATACCTATTAACTTTTTCGCATGATAGAAAATGATCAACATTTTGATGTAGCTATAATTGGCGGCGGGCTAGCCGGACTTGCTTTATCAATACAATTAGGTAGAGAGGGATATAAAATTGCTTTGTTTGAGAAAGAAGAATATCCTTTTCATAAGGTATGTGGCGAATATATTAGCATGGAAAGCTGGGCTTTTATAGAGTCACTAGGGCTTCCACTTTCAACCATGAATTTGCCCATTATTAAAAACCTAATAGTAACTTCTCCAAACGGCAATATGCTTACAGCAAAATTACCCTTAGGTGGCTTTGGTATAAGTAGGTACAATATTGATGATGCACTTAAAAAAATTGCAATTGCAAATAATGTTGCTGTTTATGAAAAATGTAAGGTAGAGGAAGTAGCTTTTGCTGATGAAGTATTTACATTACATACAGGCGGCGGTATTTTTACCAGCAAATTATGCTGTGGTAGCTACGGCAAAAGAAGTAATATAGATATTAAGTGGAAGCGGTATTTTGTATCGCATAAAAACAATAAACTAAGCAACTATGTAGGCGTAAAATATCATATTAAAACCTTGTTTGCTTCAGATACCATTGCATTACACAACTTTAAAAATGGCTATTGTGGTATTTCTAAAATTGATGAAGATAAGTTCTGCCTTTGTTATTTAACCAATGCTGCCAATTTAAAAGAAAACGATAACTCGATTGAAGCACTGGAAAAAAATGTTTTAAAACAAAATCCACATCTAAAAACCATTTTAGATAATTGCGAGCACATGTATCCTGCACCTGTTACTATTTCTCAAATATCTTTTAGCCATAAAACCCAGGTAGAAAACCACGTACTTTTATTAGGTGATGCTGCCGGAAGCATAACACCTCTTTGCGGTAATGGTATGAGTATGGCATTGCATGCCAGTAAAATTGCAGCTTCACTTATACTGCACTTTTTAGGCGAAGAATTTGACCGGAAAACGCTGGAAAAAAATTATAAAAAGCAATGGAAACAATTATTTGCCAAACGATTGTTTATTGGCAGAATGATTCAGCATCTTTTTGGAGAAAAATGGGTTACCAATTTATTTGTAATGGTGATGAAAACAATGCCATGGCTTACAAGATTACTGATAAAACAAACACATGGAAAAGCTTTTTGAATTATAGGAAATAGGTTTATTTACTTTCTATCCAACTACTGCAAGGTACTGTTTACCAAAACTCTTCAATCTTTAACAACAAATATTTTTATACCACTATTTTACCAACAAGTAACTAATTTTGATTAAAACTAATTTAAACGATGCATGTTCCAATAATGGCAGAATTGATGGCCAAAGGAGAAAGTCCTGATGTATTATTTTGGGTAGGTTGCGCTGGAAGTTTTGACCAAAGGGCACAAAAAATTACCAAAGCATTTGTTACTATATTAGATAAAGTAAAGGTAAAATATGCTATTTTAGGTAAGGAAGAAATGTGTACAGGTGACCCTGCAAGAAGAGCTGGCAATGAGTTTATGTTTCAAATGATGGCTTATCAAAATATTGCATTACTTAATGGATATGGCATTAAAAAAATTGTTACAGCGTGCCCCCATTGCTTTAATACGTTGCGAAATGAGTATCCGGAACTTGGTGGGCAGTACGAAGTAATTCATCATGCAACATTTTTACAGCAATTAATTGAAGAGGGCAAAATTAAAATGAAAGAGGGCGGCAGCTTTATTGGTAAAAAAATTACTTACCATGATAGTTGCTACCTGGGCCGTGCCAATAATATTTATGAAGCCCCAAGAAAAGTATTACAAGCGCTTGATGTGGAACTTATAGAAATGAAACGTTGCAAAAGTAATGGTTTATGCTGCGGGGCAGGTGGCGCTCAAATGTTTAAAGAAGAAGAAAAAGGTGATATAAGGGTTAACTTTGAACGGGCAAGTGAAGCTATTGATACCGGTGCGTCCATTATAGCTGCGGCCTGCCCTTTTTGCAATACCATGATGACGGACGGAGTAAAAAACAGCAATAAAGAAGACGAAGTGCAAGTGATGGATATAGCAGAATTAATTGCAGCATCACTGGTTTAAATAATTACAGTTACAAAATAGAAATTAATTTATAAAAAATATTGCCATGAACTTACAATTTCAAGATCAAATACCAGCCAATTTTAATGACCAGTCAAGAGTATGGATTTACCAATGTAACCGCCCATTTGTTGCTTCTGAACTAAATGCTATTAAGGATACGCTAAATGAATTTGCTGTACAGTGGAAAAGCCATGGAGCACCTGTAAAAGCTTTTGCTGGTTTATTTTTCAATCATTTTATAATTTTAATGGCAGACGAATCTGCAACCGAGGTTGGTGGTTGCAGCACAGATAGTTCTGTAAGAATTATAAAAAGCATAGAGCAACAATATAATGTACAGTTGTTTGATAGACAAACGCTTGCATTTGTAATGGAGGAGATAATTGAATTAGTGCCTTTACCACTTTTAGTAAATGCAATACAAAATGACTTGATAAATGGAGAAACTTTGTATTTTAATAATACTGTTTTAACAAAAGAACAGTTGCTAAACGAATGGATAATACCAGCAAAAATGAGTTGGTTAGCCAAGCGGGTAAGTTTTACCAACTTAGTTGCTTAATAAATACCAGCCTTTAAATGATGGAAAAGAGATAGCTTCTTGCCAATAGATAAATAAACGCTAAAAAGGCAATTTGTCATATTCGTTATCAGAAGCACCTGCACCTTCGTCCGTATCATCACCATTATCTTTTTCATTAAAATCGAAGTCATCAAACAAATTGTATTCAATCTCTTTTCGTGTCACGCCTTTTTCACCCGCTTCTTCGTCCTCGTCCTCTTCCTCATCCTCTTCTTCATTTTCTTCATCATACAATAAATTATCATCAAACTCCAATACAATTATTTGATTAAGTGGTATAAAATTTTCTTCTCCATCTGCATCAAGAAAATTAATAAATTGCCTTAGTGGAATTTCATCATCCAATTCTAACCCAAATAAACCAAGGCAACCGATGCTCAATTCATAATACAATAAGGGGTTACTGCTATAAGCATCATCCGGAGAAATACCTTTATGGTAAAGGATGGCTCGTGGCAAAAATTCCTCGGTTGTAACATGCATACTTACATTTCCTTCGGCAGTGGCTTCTTCAATTATAGTGGTATCTCTTTCCAGTACCTTAAAATTATCGAAATAAGAGTTAGGATCGTCTAATTGATTATTATAATCATAGCAAAAAACTATCCTTGCTATGTCAATAATATTAATAACAACCTGCCTTTTTAAAGAGGTTTCAAACCATAAAAATTTAAATGGTCGCATTCCTTGGTCGTCGTATCCGGCAGAATTGTCCCTACATCTTGCGATAAGTTGTTGCTTTTGTTCTATACTTATTTTGTATATAAGGACCATTGAGGAAAGTAATTCTATCCTTAAAGAATGACTTGCCAATTGATCTAAATCATTTTCTGTAACCCTCATAAGCTGGTGAATTTTAAATAAGCGTTCACAAATTTGTAAATGTTTCCTACAATTTTAACAATAAAATTTACAATATAATACTACTTACAATATTATAAGAATTTATGTAACTCAAAAAATGAGAATTTAATATTTTGCGTGATAAATATTGCTTATCATTTATCTCTTTCAATAAGAAAGTAGGCCAACTCTTTTAATGGTAATTTCCTTTTTTCTGTAACGGCAACTTCTTCCAGGTGATACATTGCCGTAGCCATGTATTTTTCTTTTAGCTGTTTTGCCCAGCTATCTACATTGCATTGTCTAAAAATGTCAAGTACTCTTGCTACCTTATCAGTTGGGTTGCTCATCATTAAATGCTGTAATTCCTTTTGAGCTTTTGCATCTGCAACCTCAAGGGCACGTATCATTAAAAAGGTTTTTTTGTTGGCTAGAATATCTCCTCCTACTTGTTTACCAAATTTTTCAGGATCGCCAAAAGCATCTAAATAATCATCTTGCAACTGAAATGCAATGCCAAGATCTTTTCCAAACTCGTAGATATGATGTTGATTTCTTTCTCCGGTGCCGCCGAGGATAGCCCCAACTTGCAGACTTGCAGCCAGTAATACAGAAGTTTTTAAGGTTATCATGTGTACATATTGCTCCAGGGTAACCGTTTCAATATTTTCAAAATCCATATCGAGCTGTTGACCTTCACAAACTGCCTTTGCCGTATTATTAAATAGCTGTAATACTTTTTGCAAATGGCCTATTTTCATTTTATTAAGGTATTCATAAGCCATTACCAGCATTACATCGCCAGCAAGCAAAGCAGTAGGTTCACCATACTTTGCATGTACAGTTGCCATACCCCTGCGTACGGGGGCTTTATCCATTATATCATCATGAATTAAACTAAAATTGTGAAATAATTCAATGCCTATAGCTGCATGGTAGGCATCTTCGTGAATTTCATCAAACAACTCGTTGCCCATTAAAACAGAAACAGGCCTTATTCTTTTACCGCCTAATTGTAAAATATATTGGGCAGGATTGTACAGGGTTGCCGTATGTAATGGAAAATGGCGGGTATTAAATTTTTCTTCAAATATTTTAGAAAGTTCAATGAATGAATGCATGATTATCCTATATCTTTTTTGATATTTTATCTATTTAATTTATTGAAGTCCAAATAATTACAATAAGCTAAAACTGAAGTTGATTAAACCCATTTTTACTCAGCGTTTTACTTGGTGGGTACCCAATGATAATCTAATTGCCGCTTATCTAAATTGGCAGCAACCACTTTTATTTTTACAGCATCACCCATTCTAAATTTTCTTCCTGTTCTGCTACCAACCAATGCGTAATCTGTTTCATCTAACCTAAATTCATCTACATCACTTAAATCTCTAACAGTTACCATGCCTTCACACTTATGCAATACTGTTTCTACAAAAAAGCCAAAGCTGGCAACGCCACTAATAATACCGTCAAACTCTTCACCCAAAAAGTTTTGCATAAACTCAACTTGTTTGTATTTATTGCTTGCTCTTTCTGTTTCCATTGCTTTGCGTTCCTGATCGCTGCAATGCTTGCATTTTTCATCCATTTTTTTATCTACCGTGATGGTTTTATCCAGGCAAAGTTGCAAAATGCGGTGTACCATTACATCTGGATAGCGGCGAATAGGTGATGTAAAATGACAATAATGAGTAAACCCCAAACCATAATGACCAATGTTTTTAGAGGTGTACAATGCCTTTGCCATTGTACGAATACCCAATTGCTCTAACACATGCTGCTCGGGCTTACCGTTTACATCCCTCAACAAATTATTAAATGATTTGGCTACTTCTGCCTCATCATTTATGTTAAATTGGTACCCAAATTTTTTCGCAAATGCAGCAAAAGGTTTAAGTTTTTCTTCGCTTGGTGTATCATGTATTCTGTAAGGAAAAGGTAGTGGCTCCTGATTTAATTTTATTTTAGAAACATATTCTGCTACTGATCTGTTGGCAAGCAACATAAATTCTTCTACAAGTTTGTGGGCATCTTTACTTTCCTTCACTATTATACCGAGCGGTTTTCCTTTTTCATCTAACTGAAAACGCACTTCCTGCGAGGAGAAATTGATTGCACCTTTTTCAAACCGATCTTTTCTAAATTCTTTTGCCAGTTTATTGAGTAATAAAATGGCTTTTTCATGCGGTCCTTCTTTACCCTCAATAATTTCCTGTGCCTCTTCATAGGTAAAACGATGATTACTGTGTATGACCGTTCTGCCAATCCATTGTTGCTTTATTTCGGCTCTGTTGGTAATCTGATAAATAACAGAAAATGTATATTTATCTTCATTAGGACGGAGGGAGCAAAGCTCATTACTAATTTTTTCTGGCAACATAGGGTTTACCCTGTCTGGCAGGTAAACACTAGTGGCTCTTTCATAAGCAGCCTTATCTAAAATGCTATCTGGCTGTACAAAATGACTTACATCTGCAATGTGCACACCAATTTCGTAATTACCATTATCCATATTACGAACAGAAATTGCATCATCAAAATCTTTAGCATCTACCGGATCAATTGTAAAAGTAAGTATGTCCCTGCAATCTTTTCTTTTTCTCAATTCCTCTCTCGAAATTGTTTCCGGCAAATTATTTGCAGCTTTTAAAACTGCCTCTTCAAATACAAGTGGAAAGCCATTGTCTATCAATAACTCCTTCATTGCCATATCATTAACATCAGATGCCTGTAAAATACTAACTACTTCACCTTCAGGCTTTTTATCAGCTTTATCCCATTTTACCATTTTTACCACCACCCTGCTGCCATCTTCGGCACCATTTAATTTATCTGCAGGAATAAAAAAATCTGGTATAGATTTTTCAGTTGCGGGAACAAAAAATGCCGTTGTTTTTCCTTTTTGAATATTTCCAATAAAAGTGGTTTGCTTTCTTTCAACAACATTGGTAATTTTACCTTCAGATCTCCGGCTACTGCCACCATCTTTATTTATTTGTACTTTAACTGTATCGCCATGAAAAGCCCTGTTCATATCGTTTTGCCTGATGATGATATCCTTTTCCATACCATCTACAATTACATATCCCATACCGCCACGGGCCACATCCAATCTACCTTTTACTGTTATAGAAGGAATTGATTTTTTTACTGATCCTTTTTTTTCTTTAGACATACTATTTTGTATTCATAGGGTTACTTGTTAATTTAAATATGATACAATATGCAATGTACCAACAAAAAGCAACATTTTATGAATTGTACTATGTTACAAGCCGTTACAAATTATCTAAATTGTATTATTAACCTTACAAAATTGGCTTTTTGCCGGTAATTTTTTGATCAATATAGCCTGTAAAATGCTTTGCTTACTATATCCTATAAAGTTAGTTTGCTTTTATAACTTATCGTAGAATGTAAAAACTTCCTAATTGTATTT
This sequence comes from Chitinophagales bacterium, assembly GCA_038234405.1. Lineage (GTDB taxonomy): Bacteria > Bacteroidota > Bacteroidia > Chitinophagales > Chitinophagaceae > Ferruginibacter. The sequence continues at coordinate 12,860 of JBBQTZ010000006.1, read as the reverse complement.
AACGCAACTTAGGCAGGAAAGATTGTTAAGAGAACTTTAGATGCGGTAAAGAAAATGGTTTGGGTCAATTTTTTTGCTAAATAATTCTATAATGGCTTTGATGATTTTATAGCAGCAATAACTGTAACAAAAGTGACACAATAATTTGAAGCCTGGTTGAAGCATTTTTATAACAACCAGTATTATTTTTACACTGATATTTTTTAAAAATAACAATAGAAATATAACTGTTAAACACTTTACGACCAACAAAGCTTATCGCAGAAAGAGTTGGCAGATTTAATAGAATGCAACACAGGTCAACCATTTTCACTTCACTTAATCCAGGCTTTTGCTGTTAAAGGCCGCAATAAATTTTAAACTGTACAATCCAGATTAAATTGGCTTCTGCTATAGTAAGTTGTCCAGCTTCAATCGGTCAATATTTGAGTTTTTGCAAGGCACCTACAATTTATTCACCTACAAAAAAACATTGTTTACCGATTAATACAGGTTAATAGCCTAAAGACTGTTTACACTGCTAAAATGCCGCTATACATTTGTTAAACAAATAAATACATAATGGAAAATATAACAAAAGGAAAATTCAGACAAGAAAGCCGGTTAATTGGTGGCCTTATTTTAATTGTAATTGGTACTGCATTATTGCTGCGTAATGCAGGCTTTCCACTACCCTATTGGCTTTTTAGCTGGCCAGTAATACTCATTTTGATTGGTTTATATAATGGCGTAAAGCATAAGTTTGCCTCCAACACCTGGATTATTTTAATTGCAATTGGCAGTTTCTTTCTTTTTGACAGGGTTATGGATCTTAGCCTTCAACCGTATTTTTGGCCAATTGCTATTATTGCAGCAGGTGTAATTTTTATTGTACGGCCCGATAAAAGTTATCGGAATAAATTTAATGGTTTTGAAAAGAAAAACGATCCTGAAAACTACAGCTTTGATAGCAGTAAGATTGAGATAGTAGCAAATGACAGCTTTACAAATGATAGCAGTGACTATCTTACTATTAATTCTGTTTTTAGCGGCGTAAATCGTACCGTAGTTTCCAAAAATTTTAGGGGAGGTAAGGCTACTTGCATATTTGGTGGTGCCGATATCGATTTTTCGCAAGCGGAAATACAAGGCAAGACTGAAATAAACCTTGAAGTAGTATTTGGAGGAATTAAGTTAGTAATTCCGCCTCATTGGACTGTGATAAATGAAATAGATGGCATGTTTCATGGGGTGAATGATAAAAGAAAAATTAGTAATTTAATAGCCAATAACCCCGAAAAAATCCTGTTACTAAAAGGCTCTGTAGTGTTTGGTGGGGTAGATATAAAAAGCTATTAATTTTTGTACCAGGTGCAAATAATTTTATTAAGTGTATGATCACTTTACAGTAAAGTTCGTCTATCAAACAAAATTTTAGAAGCTACAACTTCTTTTAAAATTCTAAACTACTTATTATGAACTGGTATCTTGCAAAATTAGTTTATAGATTTATTACCGGAAACGGGCAACACACGCCACAGTTTAACGAGCAACTTAGAGTGGTTGAAGCTGAAGACAGTTTACATGCATTTTATAAAGCGAGGCAGATTGGCGAGCAGGAAACGGTTAAAATTACCAGCAACGGTATGTTGATACAATGGCAATTTGTAGATGTTGCAGCATTACATCACCTTAGCAAAAGTACAGATGGTGCCGAAGTTTGGTCGGTTATGCACCAGGATGAGGATGCAGCGGTGTATGAAAAGCATACAAAACAACAAGCAAAAATATTGCTGCAAGAGGGACTAAATGAATTTAATCCTAATTTTTGCAGTTGAAAATATAATGAGGCTTGCAATTGCAAGAGCAGGGCTATACACACTGCCAAAAACATTTTAAAATTAGCTCAATGGCATTTACTAACCGTAGTAATAAAACAACACCACAGCGAACAACCATTTTGATTGCCGTCTGTTGGCTTGTGTGGTTATTGTTATACAGTACTATCATTAACCAGTTTGATATTGCAACTGCTACTGCTATTACAGATGGATTGGTAAGCAATATTTTATTAGCGGCGATTTGCCTTTTTATCATTAATAATATGCGGTATTATCTTCCAAAAAAAGAAAAATACTGGTATGTTTTGTTTATGTCTTTTGCACTTAGTGCTGTATGGCTTGCCTTATCAAGGTTGGTATTAAAAATCATTTTTAAGTTAGATGAACCTTATCTTATATTTTTGAAACAGTCGTTGGTATTGAGGTATTTAATGGCTTTTTTTATAATTGCCTGCAATACGCTACTTAGTTTACTTTGGTACACACAAAAAGACGAACAGGAAGAAAATGAACGAAAAACTGACATTGAAAAAATAGCCCGAGAGGCAGAGTTAAATAAGCTAAGGCAGCAGCTTCAGCCACATTTTTTATTCAACAGCCTTAATTCTATAAGTGCATTAACCGGTCAGTATCCAGAAAAAGCAAGGTATATGATTCAACAGTTATCAGATTTTTTGAGAGGTACATTACGCAATGAAACGCATCAATGGATTATGTTGAAAGATGAGCTAGCCTATCTAAATTTATACCTTGATATTGAAAAAGTACGCTTTGGCTACAGGTTACAAACAACAATATCCTGCGATGAAGCTACACTCAATATGCAGTTGCCTTCTATGCTGGTGCAGCCTTTGGTAGAAAATGCCATAAAATTTGGTTTGTATGATACCATTGGTGAAGTAACAATTTTGATCACCTCAAAAAAAATAGATAATACACTGCAACTGTGCATACAAAATCCTTTTGATGAATCTACTGCAATGTTTGTAAAAGGCACCGGTTTTGGATTGGCATCCGTTAGACGAAGGCTATTTTTATTATACGGCAGGCAAAATCTGTTGCAAATTATTAAAAAAGACAATCAGTTTATAGCGTTATTAAATATTCCAGACATTGCACCAAAAAACGATTCAAGTAGTTAATATCGCTTGTAATTAAAAATGGCCAAAATTAATTTTACCAAAATTAAATTCGAAAATATCATATTCTAAACTTGAAAATGTGCTGGAGCTTTACCAAGTTATAATTAAAACTATGCTACCATAAAACTTACAAATGAAAGCAGTTATAATAGACGATGAACCATTAGCAAGGCTAATTATTAAGGAATACCTTCAGGCATATCCATTTATAGAGGTGGTAGAAGAATGCAACGATGGCTTTGCAGGCATTAAAGCCATTCAACAACATTTGCCAGAGTTGATTTTTTTAGATATACAAATGCCTAAAATCAATGGTTTTGAAATGTTGGAATTAGTAGATAATCCGCCGATTGTAATATTTACAACTGCGTTTGAAGAATATGCCATTAAAGCCTTTGACGCACATGCAGCAGATTATTTACTTAAACCTTTTAGCAAAGAAAGGTTTGATAAAGCCATTCAGAAAATGAAAATGCAGAACGGTAATTGGTCGCTGGCAGTTGCAGCTACTGCATTGCAAACAAATTTACCACTAAACAGGATAGTGCTTAAAGACAATGGTAAAATTAAAATTATACCATTACCACAAGTGCAATACTTAGAAGCATCCGATGATTATGTAAAAATTTTTACTACAGATGGAAATTTTTTGAAAAAACAAACTATGCAGTATTTTGAGGAAAGACTTCCGCAGCAAGAGTTTATCCGTATCCACCGGTCTTATATTGTAAATTCGCAAACAATTACCCGCATTACGCCACATGAAAAGGATAGCCATATTGCAATGCTTACTAATGGTGCAATGCTGCCTGTAAGTAAAGCAGGTTATACAAGGTTGAAGCAGGTATTGGGAATATAGAATTATGTAATTTTTATCAAATTGTTAGTTGATTTAACGCATATTTTAAGTGCAACATCCGGGTTAAAATTTTGGGCTAACGTTTTAATAGCCTTTACCTGGCAGCCCGTTTATAAAAAAAATAAGCAAGCAAGCCAAAAATTATATTAGGTACCCATGCTGCAAGCAATGGCGGAAAACTTCCTTTAGTGGCAAATACAAGGGAAAATCTACTAAATAAAATATACAAAACACTTAACACCACACCTACAGCTAAATGAAAACCACTGCCACCCCTTACTTTTTTTGAAGAAAGTATTGCCCCTATCAATGTAAGAATAATTACAGAAACCGGAATGGCATCTCTATTGTACCGTTCAATTAGTAAAGAACTTATACCTTCTGTACCCCTTAGCTTTTCTAGTGCAATAAGATCATTTAAATCGGTAGTGGAAAGGCGATCCTTTAAAAATTCATCTTTACGTAAATCTCGTGGCTTAAAATTATATACTATTGTTTTAATTGTACTGTGTTTTACCTGCTCTTTATCGCCGTTCAAATACCTTTCCATCACAGAACTTAGTTTCCAGTTTTTTTTTGCGGTATCCCATGCAATGCTTTCTGCTCTCAGGTTGTACACCATTTGATTATTTACAAATTTCTGCACAAAAAAACTGCTACCACTTTTGCTGGATGTATCAAAATAACGTAATCCTGCATAGCTGTTAGAATCCAGCCTAAAATAATAATTTCTGGAAGAAAAACCCCTGGTATAATCTAACGAACTTGGTATATACTTTGCCTCAAAATTACTCCATCTGGAATTTGCAGTTGGCAAAACCAGGTGATAAGCACCCCACAATATGGAAGCTAAAAACACTCCGCCTATCCAATAAGGCAATAAAAATCTTTTAAAACTAACACCACTACTTAATATGGCAACAATTTCAGTACGTTCGGCCATTTTAGCGGTAAAAAATATAACCGCAATAAACACAAACAAAGGAAATAACATGGCATCAATTCTTGGAATAAATCCCCCGTAATAATCTATAAATATGCGCCAGGCAGGTAACTTAGATTTTACAAAATCGTCTGTTTTCTCACTTATGTCAATTACCACCACAACAAGTGTCATCAAGGCAATACAAAAGAAAAAAGTAACCAGAAATTTTTTAAGTATGTATCTATCAATCTTTTTCATGTATAATTAAAGTGACAAAGCTAGTAGATTGTTGGCTGTTAGTTACTGGTTGTTTTTTGTGAATGCTTTTAAAATTTACGGTACACACATTGTTTGGAGCTGATACCAACCACCGAAAAACCTGGTAAGTTTACTGCACACCAAAATCTGGAGCGGCAATATGAAATGCGCCCATTTATAAAAAGTTTAATTGGTTGTATTCTTTAATTTAAATGACTATCCGCAATTGAGTGCAACACGGCAAAATAGACAACTTTCATTAAAAATTGTGTCACGTGGCCTCATCCCAACCCTTCTCAAAAGGAGAAGGACCCCGAAGATTGGAGCGGAAAATCTTTAGTATGGAGTCAATCTTTTGTTTGCACCTCTTTGCGGATAGTAGTTTTAATTTAAAGATGAAGAAATGAACCAGGTATAAAAAAGAGATTTTAAACCAGGTAACTACATTTAAACCCTTTAGGTATTGCAGGCAGATTTACTTACAATATTTTCACTTCAGTTCGCCTGTTCATTGAACGCCCTTCGGGAGTATTATTTTCTTCAATAGGCATTGTAAAACCATAACCACGGGCAGTAACTCTTTCAGGCGAAATACCTTTAGATAAAAGATACGCCATTACAGCATTAGCCCGGTTGGCAGATAAAATCATATTAGCATCTGCTTTGCCTACATTATCTGTATGTCCGCCTAATTCAATTTTTTCATCATCTTTTCGTTTTAAAAATTCTACCAATTCATCTAACACTGCAAAAGCCTCTTCCTTTAGGGCTGCTTTTCCGGTTTCAAAAGTACAATTGTCGAGTACAAAAGATTTTGGTGCTTCAAACTGTATGGCAATTTTAATAGGATTTTTAACAAATTGGTTTTCTTTTAAAGCAGGTATATCCAACACATTGTACACTATTGAATCTTGAAAGCCAAGTATAAAAATTTCATATTTGGCACCGGTAGGCAGGCGTAACGTAAATTTTCCCAACGAATCTGAAAGCCCCTGGTACTCTCGCCTGTTGGCAGAACTTCTAAAAACTACAATTTCATTGTTGAGTATATTGCCGGATTTTGCATCTGCAATGGTAACATCTACCTGCGCATCTTTAGGTGCATTCCCTGCTTGTACATTCCCTGCTTGCGCATTACTTGCAGTTGGCAAAACAATTGCTATCAGTAAGTAAAAAATAATTTGTTTCATAATGGAGGTATTTTAATTTATGTATAAGTTTATAAAAGCTGTTAATATTTTCAATTATCATGCCATCAAAATAAATAAACTTTACTATAACGTAAAATTATAATCGTTGTTGTAGTATGGGTACCATCATCTCTTTCCAGCTTTTAAAATGTCCGGCAATAATTTGTTTTCTGGCCTCGGTTACCAACCAAAGGTAAAAAGCTAAATTATGCACGCTTGCAATGGTGTAGCCCAGCATTTCTTTAGCTTTAAATAAATGACGTAGATAAGCCTTACTATAATAATTACTAAACAGGTTATCAAATCCATCATCAATGGGCGAAAAATCTTTCTCCCATTTTTTATTATCAATATTTATAACACCTTTGGTAGTAAAAAGCATAGCGTTTCTACCGTTTCTGGTAGGCATTACGCAATCAAACATATCTACACCAAGGGCAATACTTTCCAGTATATTCCAAGGGGTGCCAACTCCCATCAGGTATCGTGGTTTGTTGGCAGGTAAAATATCGCAACAGAGTGCTGTATATTCATACATCATTTCTACAGGCTCTCCTACACTTAATCCTCCAATAGCATTGCCTGTAGCGTTCATGGAGGCTATCATTTCAGAAGAGGCTGTTCTTAAATCTTTGTACGTACTACCTTGTATAATTGGAAATAGATTTTGTGTATAACCAAATTTATCAGGGGTTTCTGTAAAACGATTATTACAGCGATGTAGCCAGCGATGGGTTAATTCCATGCTTTTTTTTGCATAAGCATAATCGCTTGGATACGGTGGACATTCATCAAAAGCCATGATGATATCCCCACCAATTATCCGCTGTATATCCATTACTTTTTCTGGTGTAAATAAATGCTTGCTACCATCAATATGAGATTGAAATACTACACCTTCTTCATTTATTTTTCTATTGTTGGCCAGTGAAAATACCTGGTACCCACCACTATCTGTAAGTATGGGTTGATGCCAGCCATTAAATTGATGAAGACCACCTGCAGCTTCTAAAATTTCTAATCCGGGCCTAAGGTATAAATGGTACGTATTCCCTAAAATTATCTGTGCCTTTACATCAGCTACAAGTTGCTGCTGGCTTATAGTTTTTACACTTCCCGCAGTACCTACCGGCATAAATATAGGAGTGGCAATTTCTCCATGATCGGTTATTATTATTCCGGCCCTTGCTTTAGTAAGGATATCAGTATGTTGTAAATCAAATGTGAGTGCTGCCATAAAAAAATCCCATACAACTTTTTGCTGTAAGGGATGCAAATATAAATTTGAAAATGGATTTAAATTGCCGGCATTACTTACAATCACTAATTATATAGCCAAACAGGAACTAATTATTTTTTCATTTTTGTTATTTTTAATGAAAAAACAACCAATCATACACAATTCAACAACAATAATTTATTATTATCAACTTCAACAGCCTTGATGGGTAATTTACTTTTATGTATCCCTTATTTTTGCAGAAATGAACTTTAACCAACTTTTACTGTATTGGCCTCCAATTTTATTTGCCATTTTTTGCATGGTAACGGCCATACAAGTGTTTTATTACCTTTATTTTTTTCGCAGACTTGCCTATTACAAGCCAACTATTAAAACCACCTCACAAACACATCCTGTATCGGTTATTATATGTGCAAGAGATGAAGCTGCCAACCTTGCTAAAAACCTTCCGGGATCGTTGGTACAAGAATATCGGACTACACATGAGGTGATAGTAGTAGATGATAATTCTTTTGATGATAGCAAATACCTCTTGGAAGAATTGCAAAAAAAGTTTAGGCAATTGCATATTGTTGAGCTTAAGCAAGAAGCAATGCTTATTTCTGGCAAAAAATTTCCCTTAAGCATGGGAATTAAAGCAGCCAAATACGAAATTGTTTTACTTACAGACGCCGATTGTGTGCCTGCAAGCGAAAATTGGATTGAAAAAATGCAGGCCACTTATGAGGATGATACAGAAATTGTACTTGGCTATGGTGCGTATCATAAATTAAAGGGAGTACTTAATAAAATTATCCGGTGGGAAACACTGCATACCGCCATGCAATATATGAGCTATTCTGAAGCAGGCTTAACTTATATGGGTGTTGGCAGAAATTTAAGTTATAAAAAATCAATCTTTTTCCGGCACAAAGGTTTTTCTGCACACAACCATGTTGCTAGTGGAGATGATGACTTGTTTATAAATACTGCTGCTACTAAAAAGAACACAGCCATAAATATAGATAAAGATACTTTTACCCTAAGTGACCCTGCCAAAACATGGCAACAATGGATAAAACAAAAAAGCAGGCATTTTAGTACGGGTAAATATTATAAACCAAAGCATAAATTTTTGCTCGGCTTGTATGCCTTTTCTCATTTTGTGTTTTTTCCTTTACTAATAATAACCGCCATATTTATAAACTGGCAATTAGCCTTGCTTGTTTTTGGAATAAGATTTATTGTACAGCAAGTAATTTTATATCCGGTGTGTAAAAAACTAGATGAAAAAGACTTGTACCCATGGATACTACTATTTGATATAGGTATGTTTTTTTACTACCTGGTTTTTGCAATAGCAATCATTAAAAAACCAAGGGCGGCATGGAATTAAGTACAACATCATTTACAATAACTTTCAATAGATACTGGTAATAGTTATTGATAAAAATATTACTGTAATAAAAATGAATATTTTTTACAAACCTTGCTATTTGCGTTTAGCTGTATTTTAATATTCAACTTACAAAATGGATACATTACTAAAATATTTTACTGAATTTTCTGCTGTACAGCTACAACAGTTTGCTGCATTACAAGATTTATATGTTGAATGGAACCAAAAAATAAATGTTATCTCCAGAAAAGACATGGATAATTTTTATGAGCACCATGTTTTACATTCATTGGCTATAGCAACAAAATTTGAATTTAAAGAAGGGCAGCAGGTGCTTGATCTTGGCTGTGGTGGAGGATTTCCGGGTATTCCGCTGGCAATATTTTTTCCTAATACCAACTTTTTGCTGGTAGATAGCATCAATAAAAAACTAAACGTGGCCGGCGAAATTGCTAATGCTATTGGTTTGCAAAATATTATTACCCGTCATACAAGAGCAGAAGATATAAAAAATCAAAAATTTGATGTGATTGTATCAAGGGCAGTAGCACCATTAAAAGATCTTTGGTTCTGGAGCAAACCATTATTGAAAAAAGGAGGCTCGCCCGGTGGCCTCATTTGTCTTAAAGGCGGAGACCTTGCAAAAGAAATTTTTGAAAGTAATTGTAAGCCGAGGGTTTGGGAGATTGAAAAGATTTTTTCAGAAAAATTTTTTCAAGAAAAATATCTATTGCAAGTAGCTTATTAATGAAATATTAGCTGCTAAAATTAAGCTGGTTAAAAACTACATTTACCCTAAGAAAAGCTGTTTTCTTTTTAAGAAACATTCAATTACTACATGAAAAAAACTTCCATAGCAATCGTAGAAGACAATAAAGATATTCGGGAGGCCCTGGAGCTTATTATTGGTATGTGTGATGAATACAAACTTGTATGCTCTTGTATAAATGGAGAAGAAGCTTTAATAAATTTGCCCGATTATTCTCCGGATGTGGTAATGATGGATATAAACCTTGGTGGCATAAATGGAATAGAATGTGTAAGAATATTGAAGCAATCTAATCCTGGTACATTGTTTATGATGTGTACCGTGCTGGAAGAAGATGAGAAAATATTTGAGGCTTTATCGGCAGGTGCTAATGGCTATATGCTCAAAAAAACAGCACCTTCCAAAATGTTAGAAGCCATTAAGGAATTGTGTAATGGTGGTGCCCCTATGAGCGGTATAATAGCCAGAAAAGTTGTCAATGTATTTCAACAAAAAAACGACTTAGCTTTAGGAGCTAATTTTGAAATGATTGCTTCATTAAGCCCAAGAGAAAAGGGAGTTTTAGATTTATTATCAAAAGGATTTTTATACAAAGAAATTGGTGATCAATTAGAATTAAGTACCGAAACAATTAAAAAACATTTGTATCGTATTTACAACAAACTTCATGTACGTAACCGGGTAGAAGCTATTAATGTTTACCTCAAGCGGTAGGGATTAAAGCATTGGGAACAGCAGGTAAAAATTTCCAAAGCCAATTGTCAGTTTGTGGAGTATTTCCAATAGGAAAATCATGGGTATGGCCCGAATCAATAAATCCGCTTTTACTGTAAAAATTTTTTGCTCTCATATTGTGCTCCCATACGCCAAGCCATAATACTTCATATTGATGTTGATTGGCAAAATCTTCTGCAAATTGTATTAAAACTTGCGCAATACCTTTACCATGAAATGACTTATCAATATAAATTCTTTTTAGCTCCAAAGCTTTCCATTTTGTCATCAGGCTAAAATTTGAATAATCTTCCTTTAAACGCAAATAGCCAAATGGTTTACTGTCAATTTCGGCAAAAAAATAGTAGTCATTTTCATCGCATAGCTCCATTTTAACTTGATTTACATTAAAATATTCGTGTAAAAAATTTTGCATGTCATCACTTGTACACGTACCGTTAAATGTATCATAAAAAGTTGAAACACTTAACTCAGCCAAAGCATTTGCATCTTCTACAGTTAACCTTCTAATTTTGATCGGCATACAATTCTATATTTTTAGGTACGCAATTAATGAAAAAATTGCATGTTAACGGCAAATAAAAATAAGGGTAAATTTTATTATTGGGCTATTATAACAGCCTTAGTGAAATATTTTATTTTGCTTTATAGGCGTACAATGCTCAGATAAAATTTGTACTTTATTATCCTTTTTAATAATAGTAATACTACAACGCTGGTCTTCATTAAAGGGAATTCCTTTATAAACTCCCTTCCCTTTCCAACGAGTACTAACTACGGCTGTATTACCATACAAAGAAACTGAAAAGGAATTTCGCTCCATTGTATCTAGCAGATATTCAGGAGAACCTGCAGTCTGTACTATACTATCCCTGATAAAAAGGCCACCACTTTGTGTAAAATAAATATAAACCGGCGATAAGGTTTCATCTACTTCTTTCGAGCTTTTATGCCGCCATCCTTCATCAAATTTATTGATGATTAACATTACTTCCTCTTCTGTAAGGATATCCTTTGTTTTGTAACATCCGGTTAAAGTAGTTAATAAGAATAAGCAAATTATAATTGTGTTTTTCATTAATTTAAAGTGAAATAAAGTACTATAGATCTTTTACAGCAAAGTACAAAAGCTGTTGTATTTGATTAAAACAACCGGCGAAGCTATTTGTTGATTGTCATAATACTTGCTTCAAAGCCTTCCATATTCATTGCAGTAACTACAGTGCAATCTCCAATTCGTTCTCTGCGGAGGCTGCTAAGATAACCGCCACAGCCCAATACAGCGCCAAAGTCGTTAGCCAAACTTCTAATATAAGTACCTGTAGAGCAAACAACTTTAAATGAAATTTGAGGTAAATTGATACCTGTAATTTCAAAGCTATGAATGGTAATGGTTCTGGCTTCAAGTTTTACATCCACTCCCCTTCTTGCAAGTTCATACAAGGCTACGCCATCCTTTTTAATAGCTGCGTAAATTGGAGGAAATTGCTGAATAGTGCCAATAAAACCCCTTGTTGCATCCTGTATGGATTCTTCTGTTAATGATGAATAATCTTTCGGCTGTTCTGGCAAACTTTCCAAATCGTACGTTGGTGTAACAGCGCCAAGTGTAATATGACCAGTATATTCTTTTACGGCAGCCATGTATTCGTTTATTTTTTTTGTAAACTTGCCTGTACATACAATTAATAAACCTGTAGCCAAAGGATCGAGCGTACCGGCATGGCCAATTTTTTTAATTTGTAAAAGGCCCCTCATTTTTCGCACTACATCAAAAGATGTCCAATGCAGTGGTTTATCTATTAGTAATACCTTGCCCTCTAAGTATGGTAATTGTATTGCAGGATCAATAGGAATTCTCTCTTTTCTTTCTGCCCTTATTGGTGGCGCTTCGCCTGCAGCTATCAATTTATCTGAATGCCGTTGCCGGTAAGTTTGTTTACGTGCCATGTTCTACTTTCAACAAAACTATGGTTTCAAAATTAAATACCCTGCAACACCTACCTTACTACCCTACAAAATGCTTATTTTGCCTTTAATGAATTTTTACAACCAAACATGCTTGAAATACTTAGTAATATTATTGTTACTTTTTAAGACTAATGAGTTGGCAGCACAAATAGCCGGCTGCACAGATCCTTTTGCAAATAACTATAATGCTGCTGCCAACAGTAATAATGGTTCATGTACCTACTCACCTACCAGCTATATGCCTGCCATAAAAGCAGATTCTATCAGCTATGTACTACTTGAGTCAAGTGGAGTACAAATGATAAATGGAGATTTATGGAGTTTTAACGATCGTAATGCGCAAGCAGTTATTTATAAGATAGATTCGTTATCAAATAAAATATTACAAACAGTGCACTTAACAGGTGCTACTAATGTAGATTGGGAAGATATTGCTTTTGATGGCACTTACATTTATATTGGCGATTTTGGCAATAACTTAAATGGTGCAAGAGTTGATTTAAAAATATATAAATTCCCTGTAGCTAATGTTCCGCCGCACATAAACAACCCTGTTGTAAATATACCTGC
>JBBQTZ010000005.1:0-47724 GCA_038234405.1 Chitinophagales bacterium | reverse complement strand
TAGGAGCTGTGAGCTAGGAGCTGTGAGCTAGGAGCTGTGAGCTATGAGCTGTGAGCCTTGAGCTGTGAGCTGTGAGCTGTGAGCCTTGAGCTGTGAGCTATGAGCTGTGAGCCTTGAGCTGTGAGCTGTGAGCTATGAGCTGTGAGCCTTGAGCTATGAGCTAGGAGCTAGGAGCCTTGAGCTGTGAGCTGTGAGCTAGGAGCCTTGAGCTGTGAGTTAGGAGCTAGAACCTTTACTATTTACATTATATCTTGGGGTTTTACCTTGGGTTATTTATATTCAACCCCGTTGGGGTTGATAAAAACAGTAACTGGCAGTTGATTTGTTTATTTACGCATCAACGTTTTCTGATTGGCACATTTTCTCATTTGCCATATTCGCAAATATGCACGTTCACTATTCTCCTTCCTCATCACAGCCAATAGGGGAACCTGGCGGAATTGCTTTATGTAGAGTTGGTTTGGCTTCTGCTGGTACTTTCATTCTATCTATTGCCAATAACAAGTGAGCCGAGTAAGAAGAGTCTTTGCTTATTTTTTGCTGTGCTTCTATAAATATTTTTAAGTTGCTTACTTCTTTTTTTACTACTGCAATTGCCTGAAAAGATGCTTCGGTATTAACCGATAAGCCTAATAAATAGGTAAGTAATACCTGCTCTGTTTGCTGCTGAATTAATTTTTCCATTCCTGTTCTTCTTGGACCTTTCCAGGTTTTATTTATTAAAGTTTGCAACATCTCATGTAAACCCAACCCTCCGTTTACTTCATACTGAACCATTCTGCTAACCCTTTCAGAGTTAAATAAAAATGATAAGGGTACATCAACGGCTGTTTCTGCAGGCGACAATACGTCGAATGCAAGCCCGGTTCGTTTTCTAAACAACTCACGGGAATCGTGGTATCCTGCCGGCCTGGGAGGTATAAGTGAATCTATTTTTTTGGGAAACAGTAAAAAAGCCGGATCCATACAATCCAGTATTGTATGTAGGGCGTTTTGCTGCGTTTCTTTTGATATTCTTCTTGTAGCAATCTGTCCATCCCCTCTCAGCGCATAGGTATAATCTAACCCACCCACTATTTTTGTTACTGCTTCTACCTGGTAACGATGGTAAAAATATATTGGCACCAATACATCCTCCAGCATAGCCATTGGTGTACCAGGAGGTATATTTTTTTCACCAAACTGCTGTAAGGCTTTAGCCCTTATTTTCATTACATCTTTAAGGCCATCTATTGCATTGCTGCCGTTATCCCACAAGTGAGCGTTTGAACTTGCAGAACCGGCTGGTCTTGCATCATCATCCGTTAAAAAACACCACCCTTTTTTATACGCATCGGTTACAATATTATTTAAGGCAACCTGCTCGTTGGTTTCCTTATTAAAAGTTGCATAACCCCAGGTAATAGCCACCTTATCCCATTCACCAATTTTATCATCATACGCATTGTTCAAATCTATAGCCCCCTTTGTATTGATTGTTGCCGCCGGATGTGGGTAATCCATTACACTCGATCTGTTAACAGTACTGGCAGAATAATTGTGCATTAAACCCAAGGTGTGCCCCACTTCATGTGCTGCTAATTGTCTTAGCCTTGCCAATGCCATTTGCAGCATTTTATCATCGGCCGGCAAACCATTTTCAAAGGGTGCAAGCAAGCCCTGTGCTATCAAATAATCTTGCCTTACCCTTAATGAACCAAGGGATACGTTTCCTTTAATAATTTCGCCTGTTCGGGGATCAGTTACTGTAGATCCATAACTCCAACCACGGGTAGAGCGATGCACCCAATTAATGGTGTTGTACCTTACATCCATCGGGTCTGCATCGTCGGGTAAAATTTTTACCTGGAAAGCATTTTTAAAGCCTGCAGCTTCAAAAGCCTGGTTCCACCAGCTTGCCCCTTGCAGCAAAGCACTGCGGATGGGCTCCGGCGTACCATTATCTACATAATAAATAATTGGTTTTATTGCCTCGCTTATACCAGTTCCAGTATCTTTTTTTTGCAACCGGTGCCTGCAAATTAAATACTTATCAATGGGTGAAGATACTGGTGTACTGTAATCAAAATAAGAGATATTAAAAAAACCAGCCCGTGGATCAAATACCCTTGTTGTAAAATTATTATCTGGCAACTGTACCAGCGAATGATGAATACGCAGCGTAATAGCTTCTTTGGATGGGGCAACAGTTGTTACAAATTTACCCGCTATGCCATCTGTGTTTACAAAAGTTACACTTGCCTCCAACTCTGTGTTGAGTGGAAAATTTTTGGTACGGGGAAAATAAATAGCACTTCTTGATTTATCTAAAGCATAGTTTCCTTGTTTTAAACTGCTGATTGTGTTGGAAATCTTTACTGCATCTCTTAGTAAAAATTCAGTAGCATCTACCAGTACTGCTCCGTTTGAGGCAGCCTCTGCACTAAATCCCCATAATGTAGATTGTGCAAAAGATTGCTCTACAGCTCTTTTTTCATTAACATCGGTTGTAATGGCTCTGTAGTTATAATTAGGCTGAACCAGTAAAATTTTACGGCCCACTTTTGTAAAGGTTACAATTCTTGTATCGCCGAGCAGGCCTCTATCGAGGCCAATATCGTTGGATCCTAAGCCGGCAGGCAGAGATGTTTGGTACAAAACTTCTGTATCCAATTTATTAATCTCGAGCCAGATTTTACCTTCATCTTCATTTATATAATAATTAAAATACCCTTCAACCTTTTTCAGGTTGCTCGTTTTTTCTTCGATAGTTGGTAATTTTTGTGCAAGGGAAATAAGTGGAATTACTAAAAAGAATAAAAATAATTTTCTCATTATAATAGGTTTTGGTTGCACAAGTTAGTATTTCAAACAGGTTAAAAACTGAAAAAAGTTACCGTTATAACTCATTTGCCCCCAAAAAGATTGAACAGTCTGTTTTTTTTATGAAAGGTAACGGCAAGCGAAAAAAATTGACTTAGTTTGAATTTAAAACTGATAGTATGAGAAAATATGTTGCAGGTTTTGCCTGCTGTTTGCTCTCCGGTACCATAGCACTGGCACAAACAAAACTGGTAGAAACCATTAGTAAAAAAGGAAATGAACTGGTTATTCCTTATCAAAAATTTAAGTTGGCCAATGGCTTAACTGTAATAGTTCACGAAGACCATAGTGACCCCATTGTGCACTTTGATGTTACCTATCATGTAGGTAGTGCGAGGGAGGAAATTGGGAAGAGCGGTTTTGCCCACTTTTTTGAGCACATGATGTTTCAAGGAAGCGATCATGTTGCTGATGAACAACACTTTAAAATTGTAACTGCCGCAGGTGGTACACTAAATGGCAGCACCAATGTTGATCGTACAAATTATTACGAAACTGCACCAAGCAACCAATTAGAAAAAATGATTTGGCTGGAGGCAGATCGCATGGGGTTTTTGTTAGATGCTGTTACGCAACAAAAATTTGAAATTCAACGCAGCACTGTAAAAAATGAAAGGGGGCAAAATTATGACAACCGCCCATACGGGCTAACAGGCGAATTTACCAGCAAAAATCTTTATCCTTACGGCCACCCATATAGCTGGCTTACCATCGGCTATTTAAGAGATCTTGACCGAGGCAATGTACAGGATTTAAAAAACTTTTTTTTGCGTTGGTACGGCCCTAATAACGCAACGGTAACTATTGGTGGCGATGTAAAAACAGCAGATGCCATAAAACTGGTTGAAAAATATTTTGGCAGTATTCCCCGCGGGCCAGAGGTGTCTAAAACAATTTTGCCTGCTGTAACCTTAACAGCAGACCGGTATGCATCTTACACAGACAACTATGCCCGGTTGCCGCTGTTGAGTAAAACATTTGTAACAGTACCCAATTACGATAAGGATATGGGTGCCCTTGCATGCCTGGCACAAATACTGGGGCAAGGAAAAAATTCGATCCTCTATCAAACCCTTGTAAAACCACAAAAGGCTTTACAGGCCAATGCCTCAAGCCGTTTAAACGAACTGGCAGGTGAGTTCTCTTTTCAGTTGGTACCCTATCCTGGTAAATCGCTTGCAGGTTTAGATAGCTTGTTTAGAGATGCTTTGGCAGCTTTTGAAAAAAGAGGTGTTACCGATGAGGACATTGCTAAATTTAAAGGAGGTATTCAATCTCAATACATTAATGGCTTGCAAAGTGTTTCAGGTAAAGTATCGCAATTGGCAGCATTTGAAACTTTTGCAGGCAATGCTAATATGATTGGTACAATGCTCAACATGTACCTGGCTGTAACTAAAGAAGATGTATTAAGAGTGTACGATGAATACATCAAAAATAAATACTGTGTAACCGTGGGTGTATTAATAAAAGGCCAAAATATGACACCGGCACAACCAGATAATTATACTATCGACTCCAATAACTACACAAAACCAAATTATGGATACGATAAACTAACCTACGTAAAGGCAAAGGATAATTTTGATAGAAGTAAATTACCCGGTAATGGCCCAAATCCGGTAGTTAAAGTACCCGCCTATTGGAAAAAAACAACTCCAAACGGCATACAAATAATAGGTGCTGCCACCAATGAGTTACCAACGGTTACGTTAAGCATCAGTATTCCTGGCGGACGTTTATCGCAAGGCAAAGACACTGCTCATATTGGATTGGCAAATATGACAGCTACTATGCTAAATGAAGACAGCAAGAATTATACAGCAGAGCAAATGGCTGTTGAGTTGCAAAAATTAGGAAGCAGCATTAGCGTAAGCAGTGATGTAGATGATATTGTTTTTACTGTACAAAGCCTTACCGGTAATATAGATAAAACCCTGTTGTTGTTGCAGGAAAAAATCTTTAATCCCAACTTTACACAAGATGCTTTTACCCGTTTACAAAAGCAGGCACTCGAAGGATTTAAACAACAAAAATCGCAGCCTGCTGTAGTTGCCAGCAATGTGTTTGAAAAACTAAACTATGGTACCGATAATATATTAGGGTTAAGCGAAAATGGCACTGAATACAGTATTAAAAACTTAACACTGAAAGATGTACAGGACTACTACAGCCATTACCTCGGTGCAAAAAATGCAAAAGTGGTAATGGTAGGTG
Organism: Chitinophagales bacterium; assembly: GCA_038234405.1. GTDB lineage: Bacteria > Bacteroidota > Bacteroidia > Chitinophagales > Chitinophagaceae > Ferruginibacter. The sequence goes on along the minus strand of JBBQTZ010000005.1, from coordinate 42,645 downwards.
CCATGAGTGAAGCAAGCATATTACCCAAATTAGCTTTTTTAAATAAACTGCCAAATAAAAAAATAGAGATTGCAGTACCTGGTTCAACACCTGTTATTGCCAAATCAACTATTTACCTGATTGATGTTGCAAAGGCAGCACAAACTGAATTTAGGGTAGGTTTTGTAACCAATTTAAAATACGATGCCACCGGCGAATATTACAAAGTAGGTTTAATGAATTATTTGCTGGGCGGAGCTTTCAACAGCAGGCTTAATTTAAATTTACGGGAAGATAAAGGCTGGACTTATGGCGCCCGTTCCGGCTTTAGCGGCGATAGCTACACCGGCGAATTTACCTTTAGCGCCGGCATACGTGCCAACGCAACCGATAGCGCTTTGATAGAAATAATGAAAGAAATTAAAAATTATGCTGCTAGCGGCATTACTAAAGAAGAAATTGATTTTATGAAGAGCGCCATTGGTCAGCGTGATGCATTGGCCTATGAAACCAGCAATCAAAAAGCTGGATTTATCCGCCGAATTTTAGAGTATAATCTGCCTGCCGATTTTGTAGTACAACAAAATAAAATACTGGCAGCCATCAATAAAAATGATATAGATGCATTGGCAAAAAAATGGCTACCGGCAGATAAAATGAATATTTTATTAGTAGGCGATAAAGCCACTATTTTACCAGGTTTACAAAAACTCGGGTACGATATTGTGGAGTTAGATTTGGATGGCAATAAAAAATAACCTGCTGCTTTTAATAAAAAATGCCATTCAGTAAATTGAATGGCATTTTTTATAAATTTAACCTGGATTATGCAGTCTGTAAAATAATCAGGTAGTTACACTTTTGCTTTGGGCAACTTTACTACAGCGTAAATACAAAGCTTTTATTACCCTATTACATAGCCCAATTCTTTCATTCTGTTTTTAAATTTTGGGATATTGCCCAGTTCAACCAATATGTAAAACTGCTCACCCTTTAAAATCAATTTTTTCAACACTTCATCCTGTGCTATCAGTCTATGAAGATCTTTGGCATCTGCTGGAATTTTATACAGCCTGGTGGAAATTTCTTCTGTTATTTTAAGTGCGTTTATTTGCCAGTTAGTAAATTGCAACTCCCAAAACAAAGGTAATTTTTCTACAATAGTTTTTTTAAACAGGTCTACTTTTTTATAAATATCAGTAGCATTATTGCAATCTTTTAAAAAATTAGCAGAGGTAACTTTAAACCGGTTGGTACCGGCTTTTTCTGCAAACTTATTGAGCAATACTTCCATTACATCCATTTCACCATCTACCAGTATTATCATGCTATCTTCAGATAATTGGATGGTGTTTTTTTGAAACTCCGCTGCAGGCTCATACACTTCTGAAAGCCCGAGTACATAAGCACCTAAGGGAGTAAGTTTTAAATATTTAAGTTCATCAAAGCCACTATAAAATGTTTTGGGAAACTCTCTAAAATCAGGATAATTATAGGCAATTTCCAGCAGACCAAATGCAGCAAACAAAAATATATTGCCCATTACAAAAGGTTTTTCAACAATAATATAACCCTTTCCAAACAGGGATTTTCTGTATTGAAAGTTTTCATACGATGTAGCTGGACTATCGTAGTACAACCTGTTATTAATTGCAAAACCAGTGATGGGCTTAATCTTTATTACACGGGTTTGTATAAACCCCAACAGGTTTTCTATAGATATCCATTTATTATCTGTTGGCAACAGTTTTATTAACATTAAAAATTCCGCTTCAGCTTTAACATCGTAATCATATTTATCCAAGGTGCCCCATCCCTTTAAATACATCAATATAAATTGCGAAGTAGTACAGTTTGTGTAGTGCTTACCAAAAAGGGTTTTTATTATAGCTAAAGTATCAATGCTGATATTATTTACTTTAAAGTTGTATAGTAAGCCTGCTATGAGCATACTCCTCATTTTTCCTGCTATACCTGCCTCATTTAAATAAAACTCATTAACTTTTGCGGTTTTTTGAAACTTGTTTAATGTAGCTTCCGTGGGTTTTCCTCTGGTAGAATATTTAATATTATCCTGCATATAATAGGCTACCACCCGCTGTATTTCTTCCTGTATTAAATTTTCAGCAGTATAGCAAACGGTAGTAACGGGTATATTTTCGAGCGGAATAAAATCATAATAGACTGGCTTTGGATAATACTCAATGAGTAAACTTTTAAGACTTGAGTTAAGCGATAAAGTAAAAATAATAGCACCCGAACCATAAAATTTTTGGCTTTGTACCGAAAAAAAATTGAACTCATTTCTTAACATGTTTTCATCAGCGTAACGATGGGGCGAAAGAAAACCCAAATTTGAATTGGTGGTAACAGACTCTTTAAGTATTACACCTGCTTCTTCATCTGATATGGAATCCATCCATAATAATTTTTCAATCAGCATTTTCAACGGTGCGGAAAGTGTTTGCAAAAAGGCTTTATAAATCACCTCGTTTTCAAAAACAGCAAAGCAAAATAATGCCATTTCACTTTTTACAATAGATTTTTTATCTACTAATTTTTGTAATACCTCAGCCACAGCAGGCTTGCTAAACCCCTTATTTGCAGGTAGTAATAAAAAAGATTTCACTAACGGCATCAAACCCTTTTCGAGGTGTGCTCTACTGTACACTTCAGATAGTGTATTGAATATTTCGCTATCAATCATTTACTGGTATTTATTCATTTTTTTTACTGACAAAATCAAATTAATGCTATATAAAACAACTACACTTTAGCCCCCAAGCATAAATTGTATATCCGCTTCGCTGATAGATTTAAGCGATGCGTTATCCGCAGAAATAATACTGTTGAATATTTCTGCCTTTTTCTCTTGCAGCAGTAGTATTTTTTCTTCGATGGTACCCTGGGTAATCATTTTATAACTCAACACCGTTTTATCTTGCCCCATGCGATGCGTTCTGTCAATAGCCTGGCTTTCTGCCGCCTTATTCCACCAGGGATCAAAGATAAAAACCATATCTGCAGCGGTAAGGTTAAGCCCTGTACCACCTGTTTTTAGCGTAAGTAAAAACACTTTACAAGCTGCATCATTTTGAAACTGCTCTACCAGTTGCTGCCTGTTTTTGGTAGAGCCGCTCATAGAGATAAATTCTATTCCCTGCTCCTCAAGCTTATCGCCAATAAGCTCCAATGCAGAAAGAAAATTTACAAATACCAGCACTTTATGGTTATTGGCCAATGCATCCATCAGTTGCTCCATTAGCAATTCAATTTTGGAAGAAGCTATTTTGCCATTACTAAACCCCTCGGGGGTAGATGCAATTTGCCTAAGTTCATTTAAAGCCTGAAAAACAAAAAATTGTGCCTGCTGTATCCCTTTAATCGCTACCTGCTGCTCAATAGCTTCTTTATAAAATATTCTTCGCTGCTCATACAATTTCTTTTGTTCATCGCTCATTTCTACATACAATACCTGTTCTATTTTATCTGGCAATTCTTTTAACACATCTTTTTTTAAGCGGCGTAAAATAAACGGATAAATCTTTTTTCGCAGCTCGGCAGTTACTTCTTTATCATTGTATTTTTGTATGGGCAACCCGTAGTACTGGTTAAAATTATCCATGCTTCCAAACATAGAGGGGTTGAGAAAACGGAACAGCGAAAACAACTCCCCAAGATTATTTTCTATTGGCGTACCACTTAATGCAAGCCTGTGCTCGCTCTGCATTAGCATTACTGCTTTAGAGGTTTGTGCCAGCATATTTTTTATGTTCTGCGATTCGTCGAGTATAATATAATAAAAATCAATTTCTTTTAGCTTTTCTATATCAATTCGCAGGGTAGTGTATGTAGTTAGTATAAGCTGTTTTTTTACAGCATCTTTTATATTTCGCTGAGCAGAATAGTAGGTGTAAAAAGTTAATTTTGGAGCAAATTTTTCTAATTCCTTTTCCCAGTTAAACAGCAAAGTTTTGGGCATTACCACCAACGAAGGCTTTTTTTGAGCAGGATAAATACTGGCAAGCAAACAAATGGTTTGTAAGGTTTTACCCAGCCCCATATCATCTGCAAGGCAACCACCGAGCTTTTGCTGGTGCAGGTAGCTAAGCCATTGAAAACCCTGTTGTTGGTATGGGCGCAACGTGGCATTAAGTTTAGGTAACTTATTGGTAGCCGCATGTAGTTTATTAAAACCCTCAAATATTTCTTTAGATTTTGCAAAACTACTGTTCTGTATTTTATCATCAATTAAATCTTCAATCATTGGTAAATCGAAAAAAGAGAAGAGTACTTTATCTTTTTTCTTTTTAAACAAGCGTTGTAATTTTTGCATGTAGCCTTCGTTTACAATGGCATGCGTACCATCGCTTAGCAGTATATAACGATTTTTATTGTACTGCTGCAAGGCATCAAACAAAGAAAATGCTTCATCCTGAAAATGCAGGGTGGCTTCTCCTTCTAAAAAATCTATACCATGGCTTAATTTTAAATCGAGCCTTGGCTTTACGGTATTTATTTTATAGGTTTTTAATTTTTCTGCCCCCATTATTTTATAGGTAGTAAGCAGGGTGGGCAAATCGTTGTATAAAAAACCTGCGGCTACTTCCCTTGGTATAATAAACAGGTCATCTTCCAATACAACTTCCAATGTTTTCTTTTTGCCCTGGCGTGGTATATGCTTTTCAAGCATTTTTGCAACAATGAAAATTACATCGAGGTTAGATTGCTGAGCAATGGGCTTAACTTCAATGGTATTTTCCAGCTCGTTTACAGCAGCAAAATACTGTAAGTCATAATCGGTTAACAAGCTGGTATCAATACCAGGCAATACCTGTGCTACCCTCATCAGCAGTGCATCATCAGCATCAATTTTTTCAAAAATTAATACCGGCGAAGTAGCTATTTCCTCCCCGGTAAAAGCAACAGTATATTGCTCGTATTGTAGCGGAATATTTTGTGTGTAGGAAAAAAAAAGCGACAGAAATTTTTGTATATCATCTGCACTTAAAGTGCTGTTAAACAACCCAACCGATTTAAAATTACGCCCTACAGAAGGTAATTCTACAATTATTCCATTGCTAAATACATACGTTTCGTTAATAAACCTGTAGGCTGTAGTTTGTTCATTATTTATATCCAGCAAAAGCTGGGCTACCATTCTTTTATCTGCACCCTGGCTTACTACAAGTTTTACAGAAGCTTCTCCTGTATTCAGTTGCAGCGTTTTGCCCTCAGTATCTACCCATAATTTACTTTGCAGCAATTGCTCTATTAAAAAATCGTTTTTATGCAAATAAAATTTGTTATCTGTATTTTCCCAGTCTATCAAAAAATCGTTGCGCTGCATTAAAGCATGTATAGCTTTTAAAATGCTGCGAACAACACCACTAAAATCATGATAATCTGCTGTAACGGGTTCTCCTTTTTTGTTTTGCACTTCTATAAAAGCGCCTTGCTCATCAAAAAGTAAACAAAAATTAATGGATTGTTGCTTGCCTATAGAAGCAGTACGCATAGGCTGCCTTTCTTTTTTTAGGGCTTCAAATAAGTGGCTACCTGTCATAATGTATATATTGCTACAAATGTATTGCTGTAGCGTTTAGTTCTTTTCTATTTTATTTAACAAAGTGTTAATAAACTGTACCAGCCGGGTAGTATTGCTGATAGAGGGCACCGTGTTTTTAGGTTGATTTAGTAGTTTACAATACCCATTCTACTTCTCCAAAATTAAATTGATTGTCTATTATATCCGTTGTAAGAAGTTGTCCATCTCTATTTACAGCTTGTATTTGGGTTTCAAATGCTATAGTTTCCTTTTTTAAAACTATCCTTTTATTTTTCATGTATAAATGCTTATTGTAGTAATTGTAAATTGTTTCAAAATTTCCGCCTAAAACTTCATTTACAGCAAGCAGTACGCTTTGGTATAACTGTTTGGACAGTGCGGTACAATCAAATTGCTTTCCGGTAAGCTGTTTTAATGATACAGCATTGCTGAGAGATAAATCAAATTTTGTTTGGTTAATATTTACACCAATACCTGCTACTGCAAATTTCCATAGCGGTTGTTCGGCGTTGGTATCGCTTGGTTGGTGCTGCCCAATTAGGTTTTCAATTAAAATACCCGCTGCCTTTCTGTCACGCCAATATATATCATTTGGCCATTTTATAGAAGTTTCTTCACCGGCATAGCTGCTAAAAAACTGGTGCGTACCCACTGCAACTGCTGCAGATAAGGCAAACTGTTGCGATATAGCAAGTATAGAAGGCTCCAATACTATACTAATGGCAATATTTTCAGCATGGCCACTCAACCACTGTTTACCACGCTGCCCTTTTCCCTGCGTTTGGTTCATTGTAAAGTAGGCATCACCATGGTTCGCCATTCCTGCATGAACTTTTCCCATGGCATAGTTGTTGGTACTGTCAACAAGTTGTAAATGGGTGAAAGTAGCTGCTGTTTTTTGCATACTTTATAGTATTAATAAAGAAACTGTAATTTTGAAATGAATTGCAAGCTACAATCAACCACCCGTAAAATAAAATTATGGGGCTATCGTTTGTATATAACAGTACGTTACCTTTAACGTAATCTTTTTAATAATAAATAAATCAATTTGAACAATTTAGCAATCTTAGCCAACCGTAAAAAAAACACTATAACCAGGTTAACCAGAAGCAGCAAAATTTTTAAATCAATCATTCACGGCATAGCAGAAAAAAAAGGCGAAAACATTATAAGCCTCGATTTAAGAAAGATACCGGAAGCTGTTGCAGACTTTTTCATTATTTGCGAAGCAAGTAATAACAATCAACTAAAGGCAGTTGCAGATTCAGTAGAAGAAGAAGTAAAGAAAAGCTGCAATGAATCACCTTATAAGCACGAAGGCCGGCAGGCCCAGCAATGGATATTAATAGATTATGTTAACGTTGTAGTACACATCATGCTTCCAGAACCAAGAAAGTTTTATCAACTGGAAGAAATGTGGAGCGATGCCCCCGCAATGGAACATCAATAAAAATGTACAATGGGAAATAAACCCCAAACTAAAACTCCAAAAATTTGTAAGTAATATAATATGGCAGACGATAAACAAATGGATAGCAAGAAAAATAATCCTTCTAATATCCCTTCAACAAGTAGTGATAACCAAACAGGAAAGAAGAAACCAAAGTTTAATATTTATTGGATTTACGGAATTGCTTTTGCAGCGCTGATAGGATACAATTTTATTAGAGGTGTGGCTGTGGCAGGTGTAGAAACATCTGAAGTAAAATTTTACGAAATGGTAAAAATGGGTGATGTTGAAAAAACAAAAACCATTCGTAATAAGTACCTGGTTAGAGTATATATAAATAAAGATAGCCTGGTAAAGCATGCTGCCTATTATGAAACTATACTTGATAAAGCTCAATACCAGTTAATGCTGAAAAATACTGGACCACAGGTATTTTTTGGTATAGCAAAAGATAAATCCATTACAGAGTTGATGGCAGGTTTTTATGAAAAAAACCCTGATATTAAAAGAGTGCCCGATTTTCCGGACGATGAAGGCGAATTATTTGGACAAATAGTAACTACCCTGTTACCCATTTTGCTGATTGGGTTATTGTTTGTGATGATGATGCGTAAAGTAGGCGGGCCTGGTGGCGGCGCTGGTGGACCCGGCGGCATTTTTAATATTGGTAAATCAAAAGCAACTTTGTTTGATAAAGCCTCTAAAGTTAACATCAATTTTGGCGATGTAGCCGGTTTAGATGAAGCTAAAGTAGAGGTAATGGAAATTGTAGATTTTTTAAAAAATCCGAAGAAATATACCGCTTTAGGTGGTAAAATACCAAAAGGAGCCTTGTTAATAGGCCCACCGGGTACGGGTAAAACATTGCTGGCAAAAGCCGTAGCAGGCGAGGCGCAAGTACCTTTCTTTAGTTTAAGTGGTAGCGATTTTGTAGAAATGTTTGTAGGCGTAGGTGCCAGCAGGGTTAGAGACTTGTTTAAGCAGGCAAGAGAAAAAGCCCCATGTATTATTTTTATAGATGAGATTGATGCTATAGGCAGGGCTAGAGGAAAAAATGCCATGATGAGCAACGATGAAAGAGAAAATACCCTTAACCAGTTGCTGGTAGAAATGGATGGTTTTGGAACTGACCTGGGTATCATTATCTTAGCTGCTACCAACAGGCCAGATGTGTTGGATTCTGCGTTGCTTAGACCAGGCCGTTTTGATAGACAAATATCTATTGATAAGCCAGATATGGTGGGTAGAGAAGCTATTTTTAAAGTACACTTAATGCCGATTAAAATTTCGAGCAAACTTGATATTTATAAACTGGCAGAACAAACACCTGGTTTTGCAGGAGCAGATATTGCCAACGTATGTAACGAAGCAGCCTTAATTGCAGCCAGAAAAAATAAGGATTCGGTTGATATGAGCGATTTTCAGGATGCTATTGACAGGGTAATTGGTGGTTTAGAAAAGAAGAATAAGATAATATCTAAAGAAGAAAAAGAGATTATTGCGTACCACGAAGCTGGCCATGCAATATGCGGATGGTATCTGGAACATGCCTATCCTTTGCTAAAAGTAACCGTAGTGCCAAGGGGTACCGCTGCTTTGGGTTACGCTCAATACACACCAAAAGAACAATATCTATATAACACAGATCAATTAATGGATCAAATTTGTATGACGCTGGGTGGCAGGGCAAGTGAAGATATTTTCTTTGGAAAGATAAGTACCGGTGCCAGCAACGATTTACAACAGATAACTAAAATTGCTTACAGCATGATTACTGTTTACGGTATGAATGATAAGGTAGGTAATATCAGTTACTACGATCCAAACCAGGAGAATACATTTACCAAACCTTTTAGTGAAGAAACGGGTAAAATGATTGATGAAGAAGTACGTAAATTGATTGAGGGAGCTTATGTTAGAACCAAGCAATTGCTTACAGAAAAGAAAGGCGATGTAGAAAAACTGGCCAAAGAATTATTGAAGAAAGAAGTGCTATTTAAGAGTGATGTAGAACATTTAATTGGTAAAAGACCTTTTGAGGAAAAAAAGTCTTTAGACATAGAACCTGAGGATACTGTAACTACTGAACCAGGGGATACATTTACCGAAGAATTAAAGAATCCACCACAAATTTAACATGGCATGGCTACTACAACCGCCAAAGAAAATATATTAAAAAGAATAAGGAAGGCACTGAGTAATCCAGTGCCTTTACCTTTTCCTTTAAGTGAAGGTTCTGCTGATATTTACCAACCGGCACCAGATGATTTAGAAGTTGTTTTTGCAGAAGCATTTACAAAAATACAAGGCAAATTTGTCTATTGTGCAGATGAGGCAGACCTGCTTCAACAACTACAGCAACTCATAAATAAAAGACAGTGGACAAAAATATATTGTAGTGAGGATAAATGGAATGCAACTTTTAGCAACACCATCAGCCTTGCTACTTGTGATGTTGCCATTACAGGTTGCGAATACCTGGTGGCACGTACTGGCTCTATAGTTATAAGTTCGGCAGGGCAAAGTGGCCGTACAGCTAGTGTATATGCTCCCATACACATTTGCGTAGCATATACCAATCAGTTGGTGTATGATATAAAGGATGCTTTATTGATTTTAAAAGAAAAATTTGAAAATACCATGCCTTCTTTTATAACATTTGCAAGTGGCCCCAGCCGTACAGCAGATATTGAAAAAACATTGGTAACAGGGGTACATGGCCCCAAAGAAGTTTTTTTATTTTTAGTAGATGCACAGCAGCAATAGTTGTTAACTTTCCCACTCACCTGCTCCCTGCCTGGTAATTGTCCATAAATCTGTAACACAATCTACAATAGTTGAGGGTATCATACCGCCAATACCACCATCAATTACAATATCTACCAGGTTTTCAAAACGATCATGAATAATATCGGGGTCGGTGTAATCTTCCACCATATCGCCGGGAAGAGAAGTACTTAAAATTGGATTACACAATTCGGTTAAAATAGTTTGGCAAATAATATTATCGGGAATACGCAAACCAATAGTACTTTTTTTACTTTGTAAAATTTTGGGTACCTGTTTGCTGGCAGGTAAAATAAAAGTGTAGGGACCAGGTAAATAATTTTTAAGCATCCTGTACAAAGGTGTATCAATACTTTTAGTATAGTCGCTCAAGTTGCTAAGATCACGGCAAATAAAGGACAACTGCGATTTTTGTGGATCCACATTTTTTATTTTACAAATTCGCTCAATTGCTTTGTGCTGCATAATATCGCAACCAAGGCCGTAAATAGTATCCGTTGGATAAGCAATAACGCCACCACTCTTAAGGCAATCTATTACTTGCTTAATTAGCCGTGGCTGAGGATTGAGCGGATGTATCTGTAGTAGCAACTGATATTTTATTGCAAAGTGAACAAAGTTTTATGAAGAATACAATTAATAATGGCAATTATAAATAATTGGTAGTTCAACTGTTGCTTATATTTGTTGAATAACGCCTGTTTTTGATAGCAATTGACCACTTTAAAAGTTTCACTAAAAAATAGCCGTTGCTTAACCAAGGTTATACTGCAACCTGATGTTATGCCAAATATGGAAAGGTAAATTGTTTACAAACTTGAACAATGGGTACCTTTCAAATTTTCGATTCAGATTTGGGTTGGAGGGGGTACCCGACCGAGGCCAGGCTGTGGATGGGTGTCCTCATCAACCACAAAGTACTACATCAATTTGAAATGCATACAAACAACTACCTGATAACAAATTTTAATTTTGTTGTACTATTTTGGTTAATTCATTGGCAAGTAAAATAGCGGCATTAGGTGTCCAATGCGTATCGTCGTAGTAATAAATATCCTTTTTTTCTGCAATAGCTTTACTCAATATGCTTTTTGCATCAACATATAAATAGTCTTTGCGTAGTTTAGTAAAGTTTTCAAAAAATAAAGGTTGAGGGTATTTTTCTTTGTTTACTATGTAGGGGTAATACAAATCAAACTTGTCCGGACCAGGTAAAAATATCAGCTTGATATTTCTTTTTTTCAGCTTGGCCGACAAACTGTTTAATTCGTTGTTTAGGGTATTTAAAAATGTAACATTCGCATTATCAGCAACATATAAAAGATCTTCAAAATAAAACAACAACTCGTTTGTATTTGTAGAAAACAATTGCTTTGTAGTTTTCACTTTATAAGTTTCAGCCTTAAAGGCATGGTCATTTAATAAGTAGGCGGCATTATTAAATGCAAACTTCAACATCACATTACTAAACAATTGATCGGTAGTAACAGGTTTTTTTTGTTTCAACTTTGCTTCTGTAAAGTATTTATTCATTGTATCAATCAAAATAATTTTACTAGAATCCGCTTCTAAGGCTCTTTTCACCAATATTCTTTCAATTGATTGAAGAAGAATAAAATCTACCTGTACATTATCCAGTAAATCGCCATTTAGTATGCCATACAAAGTCTCAAGTGGGTTTTCATGTAAAATTCTATCGTAATGAAGCAAACTGATGTTAGCATTTTTAGCTAAATAATTTTTGTATCCAAAGGAGTCTTGTTCAGAAAATGAATCACCAATTGTTAGTACTTTAAAATGATGCTTAGCTTTTAGATTAATTTCTGATGTTTGAGTAAAATAAATGGGTTGATTGTATTCTTGCTTAAAAATTTTAGCAGGATTGTACTGATGGTTATCTACCAGGTAGCCAACCCGTATTAAATCGCCTTTATCTGTTGAGTAGAAAAAAAAGGCGAAAAAAAACAAGCAGAGAAATGGCAATAAAAAAAACAATCCTTTTATAATAAATTTTTTCATAGTTAAAATTGAAAATAAATAAATTGTTGCTGAGAGCCTGCAAAATAAATGATAGCAAATACCAGTGCATAATAAATGCCTAACCTAATGGGTACAGGTAGTTTTAATCCAAGTTTTGCAATAGCAAATTGATTTTCCCTGCCCATCCATTCTATTACCATAAAAACAACAATTAATAAAAGTAATAATAGCATTTTAGGGGTTACTATCGGTAAGGTAAAAAAGGATTCAGAAAATATTTTTGTAATAAAATAAAAGGCTTGCTGTACAGTAGTTGCCCTAAAAAAAATCCAGGCAAACACCGTTAGGCCAAATGTAAAAACAATAGAAAAAAATTCTGCAACAGTGGGTAAATAGCTGCCTTTTGCCACTATATCAAGATTATTTCTGTTAGTTTTTAAAATAATAGAGGGCATAATGTACAATGCATTTAAAAAACCCCAAACTATAAAAGTCCAGTTAGCACCATGCCAAAAGCCGCTCACCAGAAATATGATAAATGTGTTTCTAACCTTTAGTAAAGTTCCGCCTTTGCTACCACCCAAAGGAACATACAAATAATCTCTGAACCATGTTGACAAAGAGATATGCCAACGCCGCCAAAACTCTGCAATATCTCTTGAAAAATAGGGGAAAGCAAAATTGCGTAATAGATTTATACCAAAAAGCTTTGCTGTTCCTATTGCAATATCTGAGTAACCAGCAAAATCACCATAAATTTGAAAGGAAAATAACAGCCCTCCCAACAAAAGAGTGCTGCCTGAAAAATCTGCAGGATTATTAAAAATCAAATTAACATGCCCGGCACATTGATCCGCAATAACTATTTTTTTAAATAAACCCCACAATATTTGCCTCAAGCCATCTACAGCGTTGGAATAATTAAAAAACCGCTGTTGTTTTACCTGGGGTAAAAGATGAGTAGCACGTTCTATAGGGCCAGCCACTAACAATGGAAAAAAACAAACAAATACTGAATAGTCAATAAAATTTTTCTCTGCTTTTATTTTACCATTATAAATATCAATTACGTAAGATAATCCGTGAAAAGTGTAAAAGGATATACCAACAGGCAGTACTACATTTAATGTATATGGATTTACCTGTAACCCAATATGGGCAAAAGCTTCGGCAAAAGAGGTGGCAAAAAAGTTGAAGTATTTAAATACGCCCAAAAAACCAAGATTGATTGAAATGCTTATCCAAAACCAAATTTTTTTTGAAGATTGATTTTTAGCATTATCCATTTTTAAACCGGTAAAATAATCGAGCAGGGTAGAGAAAACCAATAGAAATAAAAACCTCCAATCCCAGGTGGCATAAAAAAAATAACTTGATAACAGCAGCAGTATATTTTGGTAAGTATGTTTGCCCTTGGTTGCAAACCAATATAATATAAAAACAATGGGTAGGAATATGGCAAAATTGAGTGAATTAAAAAGCATTCCTGTTAATATTTTTGTTTTATGGGCTAATAATCTCCTTTTGTACAGCTACCGGTAAGCAGATAAATAATTTTACCAGCCTCCATATTTACACCCGGATTTGTGCAGTTGAAAATCTCCTTACGAATTCAACTGCAAAATATGGGTTAAAGGAAAAAATTTACTGCCTGTTGATTGGATCATTTATGTTAATAAATTACAAATGTAACGGTAATGGCTTTTACGAAACAATTTGCTTGTGGGTAACGCACTACTATCCTGCAAAAAAACCCTTGCTATCAATTAACTTAAAACATAGATACTTGTTATTGTAAGAAAATAATAAAAAGCGACAGTTGAAATTTTTTGTACCGATTTAGTTAATTGATACAACAGAAATTTCCCTGTTAACTAACTATAAATCCTTACTACAAGATCACTAAAATCCATCCAATCAATCTACTTTTGCAACCGGAATATTTTCTACTAAAAAATATAATATAATGCCTTCAAATAAATTAAGTTATCTGGCCGAAACCCTTATTGGATCTGAAATTGTAAAGCTAGGGGCAGACATCAAAGAGAAAATGAGGTTGGGCAACAAAATCTACAACTTTACGATAGGTGATTTTGATAGTGCTATTTTTCCGATACCAGCAGGATTACAGCAGGAAATAATTGCTGCTTACCAGGATGGATTTACAACTTACCCTCCTGCCGAAGGAATTGCAAGTTTACGAGAGGCAGTAGCAGCCTTTTTATTGCAAAAAGAAGGGCTTAGCTATGGTGCAGATGAAATTTTAATAGCTGCAGGTGGCAGACCATTAATTTATGCTGCTTACAGGGCAATTGTAGATAAAGGAGATAAAGTTATTTACCCCGTACCAAGCTGGAACAACAACCACTATGTTCATTTTACCGAGGGTGAACATGTTACCATCCAAACGAAAAAAGAGAATAATTTTATGCCTTCGGCCGATGAAATAAGGCCACATGTTAAAGGCGCTTCACTACTGGCAGTATGCTCTCCGCTCAACCCAACAGGCACTACTTTTACCAAAGAAAATTTAGAAGCTATCTGCGATATGGTCATTACAGAAAACCAACGCCGTAGTGCTGGCGAAAAAAAATTATACCTGCTGTACGATCAAATATACTGGACACTTACTTTTGGCAGCACAGAACATTTTAACCCGGTAACGGTGAGGCCAGCCATGAAAGCCTACACTATTTTTATTGATGGCATCAGTAAATCATTTGCCGCCACCGGCGTAAGAGTGGGATGGAGCATGGGCCCAGCTCACCTGATTGCAAAGATGAAAGCAATTAACAGCCACGTTGGTGCATGGAGCCCCATGGCAGAGCAACAGGCTACCGCAAAATATTTACAGCAAACAGCAGCCATTGATGCTTATTTTACTCATTTTAAAGCGGAAATTGAAGAAAGGCTTACTACTATTTACCAAGGCATTTTACTACTAAAACAAGCTGGTTTTTCTGTTGATGCCATTGCCCCACAGGCTGCCATTTACCTTACCGTACAAATTGATTTGGCAGGCAAAAAAACTGCTGCCGGCAATGTATTAGAAAAGCAAAGTGATGTTACAGCCTACCTGCTAAATGAAGCTAAACTGGCGATTGTTCCTTTTAGTGCATTTGGTGCCTCGGCAGAAAGTAACTGGTACCGCCTGAGTGTAGGTACTTGCGTTAAAGAAGAAATTGGTGATATGCTGCAATTACTGAAAGATGCGCTAGGCAAGCTTTCCTGAGGTGATGTGTTAAAAGTTGGTGTTAACCCATACTTTCCCGCCTCCATACTTCTTTACCATCTACAAATGTTTGCAATACTTTTATTTGGGTAATATCATTTACAGGGGTAGTTAATGGATTTTTATCAAGCAGGATAAAATCTGCCAGCTTACCTGTTTGTAAACTTCCAAACCTGTTTTCACCGCCAATGGCAGCGGCACTGCTCGTGTAAGCTTTCATCGCTTCTGTTATAGAAATACTTTCTCCGGCTGCTATTACAGCGCCTTCGTTGGTGCACCTGGTAATAGCAGCATAAATACCTTTTAAAGGATTAAAATTTTTAACCACCGGGGCATCTGATGACAAAGACATTAAAATTCCATGCTGCAAAACTGAAAATACCGGATAGCATTGGCTGAGGTAATCATCCTCCAGGTACTCCATAAAATTTTTGCCCAATTCATCTAAAAAAATAGTTTGCATACTACAGGCTATATTACTGGCTGCCATTGCTTCCAAATGCTTTTTTTCGGGTAGTCCCAAATGTTCTATTCGCTTAATTGCCAAAGGAAAATCTTTATGGAGCTGCTCATATACATCAACCACCATTTCAATGGCTGCATCGCCAATGGCGTGTGTAGCAACTCCAAGTCCCTTCTCCATGCATTGCCTGCTGAGTTGGGTATAGCGTTCTTTATCAAGCCGGAGTACGCCCTGTTCCCCGCTGTTTTTATACTGTTTTTTTAGTGCTGAAGTTTTGCCACTTAAACCGCCATCTGCAAAAAATTTCACCGTATTTATTTGCATAAAATCGCTGCTGTATGGCTCCGGAATTGGGTTAGCTTCGTTGCTGCCATCGGGAAAAATAATGGGAAAGATATTTAAACGAAAACCCAGTTCACCAGCTTCGTTCATTTCTTTGTAAGCCTTTATTAATAATGGATCTACGGCAGGATCGGTAGCTGCTGTAATGCCGTATTGGTATAACTCTTCCCGGCATGCCCTTATCATAATTTTTAAATCTTCAATAGAATAGGGCGGTATTATATTGGTAACCAACCCAAGTGCAGTTTCATTTAAAATGCCATTGGGTGTTCCATCTTCACCCAATTGGATAGTGCCTCCTGCGGGAGAAACAGTCGTGTTGTTAATGCCAGCCAATTCTAAAGCTTTGCTGTTGCATACCGCTATATGTGCACAGGTGCGAATGAGATAAATTGGTTTTTCTATCCCTGTCTTATCCAGTTCATCCTTAGTGGGCATACTTTTTTCCTGCCAGGCAGCTTCATTAAATCCACGGGCCGTTATCCATTGCAGATGCGGATTCTTTTGATGATACTCTTTAATTAATTGTACCAGCTCATCCTTGCTTTTTACGCCACGTACATCCAGCATAAAAGTTTTAAGGTTGCCCACTTTCCAGATATGAATATGGGAATCATTAAAGCCGGGCATCAATGTTTTTCCACCTGCATCAATCACTTGTGTACCAGGTTGGATTAGGTTTTTAAGCACCTGGTACCTGCCAATGGCTTCAATGGTATTTCCATTAATGGCAATGGCGTCGTTACCGCTTGCATTGTATCCTTCCTGAAAGGAAATGATGTTGGCATTGTGTATAAAAAGATTGATCATGCTGATAAATTAATGAATGATTGATTCTTTGTTACAGTATTGTATTATAGTGTATTTCTTTCACCACTTTGTTTCATTTAAAGGTTCCCCCGTGTTTACGCCTATTTAATTATTAAGGATTTTGGGCGTAATGGACAAAATAGTGCCTAATTTTTAGATATTTTCTTCAAGTGGACAAAATAGTGCCTATTTATTTTTTAGAATTGAGTTTTGTAGTAAAGTCGATATTGAACTTTATATTATCAAGCCAAACGGAAGTGGGCTCTACCGTTTCTCCTGCGCCCTTGCAATAGCATGTTCCAGCACCTGCAATCCTTCTATCAATTGCTCATCAGTAATAGCTATGGGTGGCAGCAGGCGAATACAATTACTGAACAATCCTGCCCTGATCATAATTAAACCATGTGCTACAGCATCACGTATTATTTCAAGTGTTGCTTCTGCATCAGGCTCTTTGCTATCACGGTCTTTTACAAACTCTACCAAACGCATGGCACCAATACCCCTTACATCTCCTATCAATTTGTACTTTTCTTTCCAACCTTCCATGGTAGTGCGGATGATTTCGCCCACTTCATTTACCCGTTTTAAAAACTCCGGCGATTGCAAAATTTTAATAGCTTCAATGGCTGCTACACAGGCAACCGGACTACCACCATAAGTTCCGCCAACGCCACCAGGATGTGGGGCATCCATCATTTCGGCTCTGCCGGTTGTAGCGCTAATGGGCATACCTGCACCGATAGATTTAGCACTTACCACAATGTCTGGAATTACACCACTATGCTCGCAGGCAAATAATTTTCCGGTACGGCCGGCACCACATTGAATTTCATCTGCAATAAATACAATACCATGTTTGTCGCATACTGCTCTTAATTTATGCAGATAAGCAGCAGGAATAGCGAGGAACCCTCCTTCACCTAAAACCGGTTCTATAATGATGGCTGCCAATGAATCTGGATCTACCTGAGAGATGAAGGCCTCGTCTAATTTTTTGATACAATAGTTTATATACTGCTCTTCCGTCATTCCGTCAATACCACGGTAGGTATTGGGTGATGGAATGCGATAAATATCAGGCACAAAACTGCCAAAACCTTTTTTAAACAAAGCATATTTGCTGGTAAGACTAAGCGTAAGCAGCGTGCGGCCATGATAAGCTCCTTCAAAGCAAAGCACTGCATTTCTTTTGGTATAATACTTTGCTACATTAATGGCATTTTCTACCGCTTCTGAACCCGAGCAAGCCAGCAATGTTTTTTTGGGGAAACTGCCGGGGGTGGCATTATTAAGTAGTTCTGCTAAGTCCAGGTAGGGTTCAATGGTAGTAACAAGGGTACAAGTGTGAATGTATTTATCCAACTGTGCCTTCATGGCATCTACCACTTTTTCGTTGCAATGCCCTACATTGATCATACCAATGCCACCAGCAAAATCAATCAACTGGTTTCCATCTACATCCCATACCAGCGCACCGTCAGCTCTGTCAACAACTACGTCTGTAGATTTGGCCAAACCGGCAGGTAATAAGTTTTTTCTTCTTTCTAACGCAGCCAAACCTTTGGGGCCGGGTAAGCTTGTTTTTAATTGAATGTGTGCCATAATTATTGTTTTAAATTAATTAATTTTTACGATTGCGTAAATTTTTATGTCTTTTTCTGTTGCTACTACTAACAGGTCGCTCCTATGGAGCTTTTGGTGGTTTTTTCTCGTTTTCTTTTGCTACTGACAGGTCGCTGCTATGCAGCTTTTGATGATTTTTTATTTTATTCTGCTACTACTGACAGGTCGCTGCTATGCAGCTTTTCATAATGTTTTCTCGTTTTCTTTTGCTACTAACAGGTCGCTGCTATGGAGCTTTTGATGGTGTTCCTATTATTGAAAATCTAATGATAAGACGCATCCGAAATAGCTTAAAAACATTTTTCCAATAAGCTCCGTAAGAACGGCCTGTCAGTAGATCAAAAAAGAATTATTTTATTAAATTTTAATCTCCGTAGGAGCGGCATATTAGTCTGAACCTTCGGTTTAGCTTATGTTTGAAATATCTTTTTATTTTTTAGAAAGCTATTGAGGCATTCCCTATAAAATTCTTCGATAATTATTTTCCATGGATCAATCATAAAATTCGAACAGATATTTATCTTCATATTCTATTTCATATTTATCGAGGAATTCTGTGTACTCTTGTTTAAATGATTTTTTTTGATGGTGTGCCGGTTGGTTTAAAATATAATTTACTACCGTTTTTGCCATCGTTTTAGAATATGAAAATGCACCAAAACCCTTCTGCCATTCAAAATTACTCACCCATCCTTTATCTTTAATAAAACCTGAAGAAGAAGATTTGATATCTCTCATTAAATCTGACATTGCTATATCCGGTGCCATACTAATAAAAATATGCGTATGATCAGGCATGCAATAAATAGCATATAATTTTTGGTCTCTATTATTGATCATTCCGCCAATATACTTTTGCAATTCTTCTCTGAATGATTCTTTAATGAAAGATTTTCTTCCTTTTACGGCGAAAACAAATTGTACATAGATTTGTGAATAGGTGTTTGCCATGATAAGTTGATTTTATATTTTATTAACAATCCAGTTTTATAAATGATGCGTCGTCCATTGAATTGATATCATTTTTCGATTCCTGTTCTGCTGCTGCTGCTACTGACAGGTCGCTGCTATGCAGCTTTTGGTGAATTTATTTTCATAATCTTTTTTGCTACTGACAGGTTGCTGCTATGCAGCTTTTGGTGAATTTATTTTTTCATAATCTTTTTTGTTATTGACAGGTTGCTGCTATGCAGCTTTTGGTGAATTTAATTTCCATAATCTTTTTTGCTACTGACAGATCAATGCTATGCAGCTTTTGGTGAACTTAATTTTTTAATTCTTTTCTGCTACTGACAGGTCGCTGCTATGCAGCTTTTGGTGAATTCAATTTTCATACTCTTTTCTGCTACTAACAGGTCGCTGCTATGCAGCTTTTGGTGAACTCAATTTTTCATAATCTTTTTTGCTACTGACAGGTCGGTGCTATGCAGCTTTTGGTGAATTTAATTTTCATAATCTTTTTTGCTACTGACAGGTCGCTGCCATGCAGCTTTTGGTGAATTTAATTCTTTTCTGCTACTGACAGGTCGCTGTAATGTAGCTTTTGGTGAATTTAATTTTTTAATTCTTTTCTGCTACTGACAGGTTGCTGCTATGCAGCTTTTGTAATTGTTGATTTATTTTTCTTTTTTGCTACTGACAGGTTGCTGCTATGGAGCTTTTTTATATTTCCATTTCAATATCAAGTTTTATTAACACGCCATAATTACCGCAGGCGGGATCATGTAAATAACCGGGAACCAATGCAATGGGCTTAAAGCCTATTTTCATTTGCGGCGTGATGGTTGGATCTGTTCTGTTCCCGGCTAATAATTGCTGGTAATATTGATCGCCTGTAAGTTCATCAACCAATGCACCATAGCCACTCATCATGCCTACAGTAACCTGTCCACGCAAGTTTAGTTTTTTGGCCACTTCATGCCGGGCTCTGTATAAAATTCTTGCCAGCCCTTGTCCACGGTAATTGGGATGTACCCCTAAATCGAGGCCATACAACCAATCGCCAATTGGATTGTGATTGGTAAGCCAGCCGCCGGCAATGGTTTCTTTAAAAGTGTGATGATAATGTTCAAAATCGAAATTACTTCGCATGGTGGTGGTCATACCTATCACTTTACCCTGATCGGTAATCACAAATTGCCCCTCAGGAAACAATTGCAAATGACGCCTGTAATGTACTGCCAGTATTAATTCATCTTCGCCAAGCGTTGGAAATACTATTCTCTGTAAGGCTTCCAGTTCATCCGCATGTGCTAACTGCATGTGTTGAACTACCAGCCCGCCAGTAATTTCTTTGTAATAGTTTGATAATAATAATTCCATTATGTTGCAATCGATTTTAATAATATTTCTCCGTAATAATTCTGCCTTTCCCCTTGGGTACATTTTAAACTGACGGAGCGCCTGGTAGTTGATGAAGGCACCAACAACGGCCTAGCCCCAGTCGGTGTATCCACCTGCCGAAATTGGGTGCGACAATTTAAAATGCAGCTTCCCCATTTTTTTCGGGATAAAAAAGAAAAAATCCTATCATTTGATCAGCTTTTATTCGTCAATTTTATTTTACGTAACCCAAAAACCCATTGCCACATAAGCCAAACAACTCAATGCAAAAGAAACCAGCGCAAAGGGCAATTGCGTAATGCCATGCTGATAATTATTACACTCGGCACCCTGGGCTGCAAGTATGGTAGCATCGCTGTAAAAACAGGCATGGGCACCAAAGGCACCTGCACTTACCACTGCACCAATGCAAAGCCAAATATTGCAGTGCAAAGCCGCTGCCAGTGGTATTACCAGCGGTATGGCAATGGCATACAAACCCCATGAATTGCCTGTGGTAAATGCAACAATACCCAATGAGATAAAAATTGCCAGCGGCAGAAACTGTCTGCTCACATTGGGCGAAACCACCTGTATAATATATTGGGTTAACCCCATTTCGTCTCCAATGTTTTTTAGTAAATAAGATAGTAGCAACAACACCAAAGCAAATATCATACTCTTCATTCCTTCTATCGTTGCGTTGGACAATTCCCTGAATGGTGCCACTTTTTTAAAAGCATAAAAAGCTATGGTAAATATCAATGCGGTGATCACTCCTTTTAAAGCATCCAAATCAAAAAAAATAGTGCAGCCAATCAATACTGTTATGGGTAAAATAAGGTACCAGATACTGGATTTTTTTTGCTCATCAAATACTGCTACATCCAATTTAAATTCCTCCGAATCATCAGGAATTAACTGTCCGGTAGTGGCTGCTCTTTGATCGGCTTTTTTCATTTTCCAGATAATGGGCATAATGCCCAGAATTACCATGGGCACCATTAAATATTGTATCCAGCCGTAGGCAATAAAGGGAATAATGTGGAGGTAGTTAGCAATGCCTTTTCCAATGGGAACCAGCTTACTATCTTCCAGTAATTTGCCTATAAAAATTACCCAGGTAGAGATGGGCACAATTACACAAACAGGCACCGCTGTTGAACTTACTACAAACGCAAGCAACTCTCTTGGTACTTTATAATGATCCGTAATTTTTTTCATGGTAGTGCCGGTAGTGAGTGCATTGAGGTAGTCATCTACAAACAAAAATGAGCCAAAAAACCAAGTGCCCAATAAAGATTTTTTTCTATTGCCCACATACTGCAACATGTAATTTCCAAAAGCTAATACACCACCGCTTCGGATCATTAAATTGATTAATGCACCATATAAACTGCACACCATAATCACCCAAACCATCAGTTCGTTTTGCATTACCTTAGTAAATGATGCAATGATGGCATTAAAAAAATCTCCTTTGGCAATAATGATATATCCAGCCAAACAACCAATCAACAATGGCTCAAGCGACAGCCGGGTACGGATGGCAATAATCACTACAATAAGTGGAGGTACAAGTGATATAATGCCAAAATTTTGCATGGATAAGTATTGGTTTTGAATATTTAGCTGGTTTTAAAGTGTAGCTGTGTAGCTTGTTTGCATTTCATTTATAAAACTTTTTTTTAACTGTTCATCTGCGGTAACTTTAAAATTTTTACACTTTCCTTATCGCCTTTGGTATTAGGATTACAATCCGCCAATACTCACCAGTTTTTTCTCCATGTATTCATACAAACCCTCCGCACCGCTTTCATGCCCCTGCCCACTATAGTTCCAACCGCCAAAAGGAAGTTCAGTTCCATGAGGTGTCCATTCGTTAATGCCCACCATGCCAAAATTCAATTGTTCAGAAGCCATTAGGGCGGTTTTAATATTATTGGTAAATACATAACTTGACAAACCATATTCTGTGTCGTTGGCTTTTTCCATTGCATCTTCAAAACTGTCGAAAGAAAACAAAGGGAGCACCGGCCCAAAAATTTCATTCCTTGCCAATGTAGATTGCTGGGTTAAATTACCAACCACTGTGGGTTGTATATAATAGCCCTTACCATCAATCTTCATGGCCTGGCCGCCAGTTAAAATTTCGGCACCTTCTGCTTTGGCTTTCGTCAATAAATTAACCACCGATTGCTGCTGCCTTGGCGTAATTAAGGAGCCCAGATTTACACCTTCTTCAAAACCATTGCCCACTTTTAACTGGCTTACATAGTTGGTTACTAGTTGACTAAATTGCTTGTAAATATTTTTGTGTACATAAAAGCGCTGTGGTGCAATGCATACCTGCCCGTTGTTCCTGAATTTTGCTGCAGCCGCACCTTTAGCAATGGCATCTACATCTACATCATCAAAAATTATCACCGGCGCATTACCACCTAATTCTAGTGATAATTTGGTATGCGTTGCAGAAGCACCATCCATTAATAATTTCCCCACTCTTGTGCTACCGGTAAAACTTATTTTTTTTAATTGCGGGTGTTGCAGCATGGCATCTCCAATAGAAGGAGCATTGCCAGTTAATACATTTAATACGCCTTTTGGAATACCTGCCGCAATCAATGCTTCTGCCAGGTGAACACCTGCAAGTGGAGTACTTTCCGAAGGTTTGGCCACCACTGTGCAACCGGCCGCAAGGGCAGCCGCACAGGCACGGGCAGGATTGTACGCCGGAAAATTCCAGGCAGTTATTACACCAATTACACCCATTGGTTGCCAGATGGTGTAGCTGCGTTTATCTACCCTGTTGGTAGGAATCGTTTTGCCGCAACTGCGTTTGCCTTCCTCTGCATACCACTCCAATAAGTTGGCAGCCACGGCCCATTCACCTTTTGCTTCTGCCAAAGGTTTACCGCTTTCCAGCACCATGTCTTTTGCAAATGCTGCAACATTTTCCCGAATGTATTGCGCTGCCTTTTTCAATATTTCTGCCCTAAAATATGGCGTGGTTTTACTCCATGTTTTAAAGGCTTCTGCCGCTGCATCTATCGCTGCATTGCAGTCTTTCCCGTTGGCATAACTAATGCTGTCAATCACTTCTTCCGTTGCCGGATTAATCAAATCAATACTGGCATTATCAATGGCTTGCTGCCATTCGCCGTTTATAAATTGTTGTACACTCATGGTTATATTTTTGTTCCGTTTTTATAAGGGTAATTATATTTTTTTCTGCTGCTGCTACTGACAGGTCGCTGCTATGCAGCTTTTGTGATTGTTGATTTATTTTTCTTTGTTGCTACTGACAGGTCGCTGCTATGCAGCTTTTGATGATTGGTGATTTATTATTCTTTGCTGCTACTGACAGGTCGCTGCTATGCAGCTTTTGATGATTTTTGCAATATTTTTCTTTGTTGCTACTAACAGGTCGCTGCTATGCAGCTTTTGTGATTGTTGATTGATTATTCTTTTCTGCTACTAATAGGTCGGTGCTATGCAGCTTTTGATAATTTTTACAATATTTTTCTCTGCTGCTACTGACAGGTCGCTGCTATGCAGCTTTTGGTGATTGGTGATTTATTATTCTTTGCTGCTACTGACAGGTCGCTGCTATGCAGCTTTTGTGATTGTTGATTTATTTTTCTTTGCTGCTACTGACAGGTCGCTGCTATGCAGCTTTTGTGATTGTTGAATTATTTTTCTTTTCTGCTACTGACAGGTCGCTGCTATGCAGCTTTTGATGATTGGTGATTTATTTTTCTTTGCTGCTACTGACAGGTCGCTGCTATGCAGCTTTTGATGATTGGTGATTTATTATGTTTTTCTGCTACTGACAGGTCGCTGCTATGCAGCTTTTGTGATTGTTGATTTATTTTTCTTTGTTGCTACTAACAGGTCGCTGCTATGCAGCTTTTGATGATTGGTGATTTATTTTTCTTTTCTGCTACTGACAGGTCGCTGCTATGCAGCTTTTGTGATTGTTGATTTATTTTTCTTTTCTGCTACTGACAGGTCGCTGCTATGCAGCTTTTGTGATTGTTGATTTATTTTTCTTTGCTGCTACTGACAGGTCGCTGCTATGCAGCTTTTGATGATTTTTGCAATATTTTTCTTTGTTGCTACTAACAGGTCGCTGCTATGCAGCTTTTCAACTTATCAACCTTATTAACTTACCAACCGCATCAATCTCATCTACTCATCAGCCTTTTCACCCTAACAACTCCTGCAATCCATTTTCAATAATATCCAATCCCTTGTTCAATAATGCTTCACTAATAATTAATGGACCTAACACCCGGATTATATTGCCATTTACCCCTGCATTGATAACAATCAGGCCTTTACTTGCGCAATAAGCAATTAGTTTTTTACAGGTATCTGCATCGGGCTGAAACGGGTCATTATCTTTCACCAATTCAAAAGCCATCATTGCACCAAGCCCACGAACATCGCCAATTGCAGCAAACTGCTCCTTCATTTTATTAAACCTTGTCCTTACAATATTGCCTACTTTTTCTCCCAATGCATTTATGTCTATTTCTTCCATGTATTGTATGGTGGCTAATGATGCAGCGCAACAAACCGGGTTGCCGGGATAAGTGCCTCCAATAGTTGATGGTTTGCAGCTATCCATGATGGCAGCTTTGCCAATTACGCAACCTATCGGCATTCCGCTTCCCATTGATTTTGCCCAGGTAGAAATATCAGGCACCACATCAAAATGCTGATAGGCTGCCCATTTTCCGGTGCGGCCAAAACCACTCTGTACTTCATCGAGTATAAGCATGATACCGTATTTGTCACAAATTTTTCGTAGGCCTTGCAGGTATTTTGCCGGCACTACAGTAAAGCCACCTTCGCCCTGTACTGGCTCAATAATAATAGCAGCCACAGCAGTTTGTGGTACATTGGTATGAAAGAAATTTTCCAATTCCCGCAGGTGCATATCAGCAAAATCATCTTCACTCATGCCATTGCCATAGCGGTATGTATCCGGAAAAGGCAGGCGGTAAACTTCCGGCGCAAAAGGGCCACAACCTATTTTGTAACCCACTTTGGAGGTTAGTGTCATCGACATCATGGAACGCCCATGAAAAGCACCATCATAACAAATTATTGCTTGTCTGCCGGTTGCCTGCCTTGCAATTTTAATGGCATTCTCCACGCTTTCTGCGCCGGAGTTGGTGAGCATTACTTTGGTGTGTTCGCCATGCGGAAATAAAGTGGCCAATTTTTCTGCCAGTTGCATGTACAGCTCGTAAGATGCCACATTAAAACTGCAATGAATTAATTTGGCCGCTTGCTCTGCTATGGCTTTCACTACTGGCGGCGGACAATGACCTGCATTTACCACACCAATGCCGCCTGCAAAATCTATCATCTCCTTTCCTTCAGCATCGGTAATAGTACTGCCCGTTGCACTGATGGCAGTAGATGGATTAAAAATGCCGATGGCATTGGGAACAAATTGTTTTCTGCGGTCGAGTATTTTTTGTGAGTTGGTCATTTGATGTATAGTCATCCTCTAGCTATCGGATGATGATTTGTTGATGGTTAATTATTTTAATTTTTTAATTTTTTCGCCTCGATTGTCGTTAGCTGCTACTAACAGGTCGCTGCTATGCAGCTCAGCATTTTAATAGCTTATTTATTGATTGTTACTTTATTTCGATGAAATTTTATAATTTATCCAACACCTATTTTATTTGAATGTAAACGCTCTATTATTTAATAAACGGCTGTTAAAAGGTATTTACAAATTATCATTCATCACACTCATCACTCATGACTTATCACTCATCACTCATCATTCATCACACTAATCACTCATAACTTATCAATCATCTCTCACAACTCTCTACACAAAGCTCATCGCTCACAACTCATAACTTATCAATCATCACTCATCTCTCATCATTCATCACACTCATCACTCATAACTTATCAATCATCTCTCATCATTCATCGCTTACAACTCATCACTCACAACTCACTACACAAAGCTCATAGCTCATAGCTCGCAGCTCAAAGCTCGCAGCTCAAAGCTCATAGCTCGTAGCTCACAGCTCATAGCTTCTCAATCATCACTAATCATTCATCACACTCGTCACTCATAACTTATCAATCATCACTCACAACTCTCTACACAAAGCTCATAGCTCGCAGCTCATAGCTCACAGCTGAAAGCTCAAAGCTCATCACTCATCATTCATCACACTCATCATTCATAACTTATCACTCATCCCTCATCATTCATCGCTTACAACTCATCACTCACAACTCACTACACAAAGCTCATAGCTCGCAGCTCAAAGCTGAAAGCTCAAAGCTGAAAGCTCAAAGCTCAAAGCTCAAAGCTCATCACTCATCACTCATCATTCATCGCTTACAACTTATCACTCATCACTCACAACTCACTACACAAAGCTCATAGCTCATAGCTCGCAGCTCAAAGCTCAAAGCTCATACCTCATCACTCACTACACAAAGCTCATAGCTCATAGCTCATAGCTCATAGCTCACAGCTCATAGCTCGCAGCTCATAGCTTATAGCTCACAGCTCTCTGCTCACCCCCTCGCCGCAATCGTCTTTGCATTTACAAATTCTAAAATTCCCTGCCGCCCAAGCTCTCTGCCATAGCCAGATTTTTTTATACCTCCAAAGGGCAGCCTTGGATCACTTTTTACAAGCGAGTTGATGAATACCGCACCAGTATTAATTTGCCGTGCAATGGCAATACCCCGATCCATATCTGCCGTCCAAACACTGCCGCCCAAACCATAAGGTGAATTATTGGCAATGCTTATGGCATCTGCTTCATCATGTGCAATTATAACGGCGGCCAATGGCCCAAAAGTTTCTTCTTCAAAAGCGGCCATTCCTTTGGCAACATTCACCAGCAGGGAAGGTGAAAAGTTACACCCATCAACCATACCACCATACTGTAACAATGCACCCTTGCTCACAGATTGCTGCAATTGTTTCTGGAGATTGGCAGCTAAATCGAGCCTTGCCAATGGCCCCGTTGTAGTAGCAGGATTATAAGGATCACCTTGTTTAAAACCCGGTAAAATGGAATAAATTTCCTGCAAAAAATCATCTGCTGCATCTTTTAATACGATGAATCTTTTAGAGCCAATACAAGATTGGCCTGCATTCAGCATTCTTGATTGTAAAGCTACGGTAGCAGCCTTTTTCATATCGGCATCCGGCAATACAATCAGGGCATCGCTACCGCCCAATTCCAACAATGATTTTTTTATATTTTTTCCTGCAAGCATGGCAACAGCACTGCCTGCCCTTTCGCTACCGGTTAATGTTACGGCTTGCACTATACTTGTTTCCAATAATTTTTCTACTGCCGGTACATCAATAACCAGGGTTTGAAAAACGCCAACAGGTGCGCCGGCTTCTATCATTATTTGTTCAATAATTTTGGCACAGCCACATACATTGGGCGCATGTTTCAGCAAGGTAACATTACCTGCCATCAGCGTTGGTGCCGTGTAGCGGAACACCTGCCAAAAAGGAAAATTCCAGGGCATGATGGCCAATACAGCCCCAATAGGCTCATAGCTTACAAAGCTTTTTTCATAGCCTGCATCCAATATTTCATCTTGCAAAAAATTGTAGGCATGCGTTGCATAGTACTCACAAACCGTTGCACATTTTTCCACTTCTGCCTTTGCTTCTCCAATCACTTTCCCCATTTCATTGGTAATTAGTTCTGCCAGTTTGCTGCTGTCATTCTGTAGAATTTGAGCAGCTTTTGTAAACACGGCAGCCCGTTGCTCAAAGCTCATTTTTTTCCAAATTATAAAAGCGCTTTCCGCAGCAGCAAGGCATTTGTTAATGGCCGCATTGTCCATTAAAGGATGTTCAGCAATCACTTGTTGTGTGTACGGAAAAATGGATTTAAATATCATTTTGAATTACTTTTTTACCAATAAAATCTTTGCTGCAATTTGTTGTGCAGCTATATGACCGGTTTCTGCTGCGCCATTCATAAACCCTTGAAACAGGCTGCTTACATGCTCACCGGCAAAATAAATATTGCCCACCGGCACAGCTTCCCAGCCAACAATACTGCTGTATTGCCCCTTTTTAAAAGAAGTATAACCAGCTTTAGCAAACGGTTGTTTGGCCCAACAAAATTTAATGTGTTTTCCGGTAAACATTTTATCGGTACCTGGATATATTTTAGTTAAAGCAGGGGTAAATTCCTGTAGCAACTGTTGTGGTTTATCAAAAAAGATTTTATCAGAAAAGCTGCCACCGCCAAATACGGTAAAACTTGCCGTAGAGTCAGATTGCATGTGTGTACTATCCCAGCCACAACCAAAGCTTTCATCTGTAAAACAGTACCCTTGTTTTTTATTAGTACGCCAAGGTTTATTGTTCATCCCTATAATGAATTTACTGCTGTTGCCAGCCCCTATTTCATCAATACATTTTCGCTTTTCAACAGGCATTGCCACCTCCATTTTTATATGGCGGAGAATGCCAAAAGGAAGGGCCAGAATTAAATAATCGGCTGTAATTATTACTGGTGTTTTGTTATTGCTAAACCTCAATTCATACGCCCCATTTTTTTCTTTTATAGCAACCAACTCATGCTTTAGCTTAACCCTGTCTTTTATCTTCAAATAAATGGCATCTGTTAATTGCTGACTGCCTCCCTTAATTTTAAAAATTTCAGACTCCCCATAAAATTCGCCAGATTTATCCAGCATAATTAAAAAGTTTAAGGAGGATTGCTCAGCTATTTCCATTCCATATTCACGGGAAATCATGACATCTAAAAAATTATATAACCAACCGGTTATTCCAATACCAATTAAATATTCTTTAATAGATTGATTATCTAAACGCTCCAATTGCGTGGCAAATTTATAATTCAATTCTTCCGGTAACGAAACAACATCTTTTGTTAATTGTGCCACAAAAGGCTGCAGGGCCATTACCAACTCTTTTTCACCATAAGATTGGTTTTCAAAATACAGCTCATCTTTTTGAAGACTATCTGTACGTAAATCATACAAGGGCACATGCAGTTCTTTGGCCAACTGCAGCAAATCTTCGTGATTAGCATCTACAAATTCGCCTCCCAAATCGGTACTGAGGTTATTGCCAAAATAATTTTGTACTGTAAAAATGCGGCCACCTGTTCTGCCTGATGCCTCGTAAACAGTTGCTGACAGGCCTAATTTTTTTAACTGATATGCCGCATTCAATCCTCCCATACCTGCACCCACAATTACAATATTTTTTTTACCTGATAAATCTTTGGCATTTAAAAACGTAGGTATTATGGTTGCACCTGCACCCAATATCGCCGCATTTTTTAAAAAATTCCTCCTGCTCTCCTGCCTTTGTAATAAAAGCTTTGCACTTGCAACATCGCTACTTAATGCATGTTGAAATGCCTTTTTAAATGCCAGGGTTAATTGATTGTGGTGCATAATTTGTAGAATTAAAATCCGGGATTTTGACTAAGCTTTTGATTGGTAGCCAATATTTCTCTTAAAGGAATTGGGAATACAGCATTTATATTGCCTACACCTAAAACATCCTGTATTTTTTGAAAGCGTGCCAGATCAAAAAAGCGATGTCCTTCAAAATTTAATTCTGATAAACGCTCATCTAATACAATTTGTAAAAAGGCAGCCTCATCAGCAACCTCTGAATTAGTTAGTGCATCCATACCCCTGTTTTCCCTAAGGGTATTAATAAATTCCAAACCTCCGCCTGCCAGTTTTTTCGCCTCCGCTGCAATCAGGTACATTTCTGCAATACGCAAAATATATGCAGGGTTATCCTTAGTTACTTCACCACGGTATTTTTGTGATCTTCCTTCTGGTTGAATACTTACATCATTATTTGTAAAATCTGCCAAAGCTACCCTTTTATCTGTTGGCCTTGCTTCAAAAAAAGTATTGAGTTGCTGGCTCGCTAAAAAGAAAACTTCTGTTCTCAATGCATCTGCCCTTACATAGGTGGTACCATTAAAACTGCTTTGATTTTGAGCATCAAAGCTTAATTCGAAAATAGATTCTGATGAAAGTCTGCCAGAATAAATAGTTGTAAAGGCATTTGCTCCCAATAAGGAATAAGTGCCATCATTAATTACTTCGGTTGCAAATAAAGCTGCTTTTACATAGTCTTTCTGATACAGGTAAACCCTTGCCAACAAACCTTTTACCAATAATTGGCTGGCATATTTTGCTTCAATGCTGGTACCAGTTAATAGGGCATTGGCATCTGTTAAATCTTTAATGATAGCAGTATAAGAAGCCGCAACTGTACTCCGTAGTACTATGTCTGTGGCCTTTTGTACAGTTGTAACTACAGGAATACCATAGGCAGATGCATTGTCCCAATGATAGCCATACATGCGGAGCACATCAAAATGAACCATTGCCCTAATGGCTAGTGCCTGTCCTTTGATGCTTTTCTTTTCAACCGCAGTAAGGTTAATATCATTGATATCATCCACTACTGCTATAATTTCGTTGGCATTGGCAATACATTTATACATAGCCAGGTACATCCTTTCTACAAATAAATTTGAATTGGTAATAGCATGGGCTCCCACTTCATTTAAAGCAGGAATATCAAAACCACCAGCAGTGCAAACATCGCTGTTAAGATCGGCCATTAATGGATAATAGGCACCATAATAATCCCTTTGCTGCAAATTATTGTACATGCCCGTTAATGCTGAACGCAAGCCATCTGCATTTTTAAATACCTGATCGGTTGGTACATCATTGGGCGAACTAACATCCAATTTTTGACAAGAGAACAAGAGCAGGCTTACTGTACAAATAGCCACTATATTTTTAAGTATTTTTTTCATGATTTTGCTTTTAAAAAGGATTAAAGATTGAGGTTGAAGCCAAATGTAAAAGTTCTGGCTGGCGGATAAGCTGCATAGTCCACACCTGCCGTCCTGTCTATATTTCCACCATTGGAACTTACTTCGGGATCAAAGCCTTTATACTTTGTAAACACCAGCAGGTTTTGCACCTGTGCATACACTCTTAAACCTGTTAAAAATTTAAGCGCTTTTTTGGTGAATGTATAGCCAATATTCACTGTTCTTACCCTAAAAAAAGACGCATCTTCTATAAACATGGATGAATTTTCAATGTAGTTTTTGGTAATAAAAGACGGACGGGGAATATCTGTAATATCACCAGCCTTTTGCCATCTGTTGAGTGAGTTTACAGAGTTGTTGGCATATATCTGGTCAAGGCCGCCATCATTACTATATCCAAGATTTTCCCACACCGGCCTAATCAGATTGTACACTTTATTACCTACGCTAAATTGCGTTGCAATCATCAAGTCAATATTTTTGTACCTAAGGTTATTGGTTAAACCTCCATAAAAATCTGGCCTTGCTTTACCTAATACCTGTGCATCATCGGCATCAATTACACCATTTTTATCCAGGTCTTCAAAAGTTGCATCGCCTGTTTGTGCATTTACACCGGTATATTTTACACCCCAGAAACTACCAACTGTTTGGCCAACTTTTAAAATATGGGTTGGATTCAAATCATTATAAGCACTGAGCAATTGATTGTCGATAGGAGTTTTTAACAGCGTATTTTTTTGGAAGGTAATATTGAAATTAGTTGACCATTTAAAATTAACTGTATTTACATTTCTGGTAGTAACATTAAACTCAAAGCCTTTATCTTCTACCTCGCCGCCATTGGTAAGCAATGTGGCAAAACCGGTAGTACCGGCAATGGGTACATAGTTCAACAAATCTGTACGGGTATTTACAAAGAAATCAGCAGAACCACTAATTACGCCGCTCCACCATTCAAAATCGATACCTATATTGGCTCCCTTGTTTTTTTGCCAGGTAAGGTTAGGGTCGATTATCAACTTTGGTTTTAAACCAGATTGACCATTGTAAACCGCCGGTTGCCAAAGTGGTTTATTTTGATAATCACCAATTTCCTGATCGCCGGTAAAACCATAGCTAGCCCTGAGTTTAAGTGCAGTAATGGTATTACTGGCTTCCATAAATTTCTCTTTATTGATGTTCCAACCTACACTAAAAGAAGGGAAATAACCATATTGTTTACCAGTAGGAAAACGGGAAGATCCATCAGAACGGATAACTACGCTGGCTAAATATTTATTATTATAATCGTAGGTAAGTCTTGCAAGATAAGAATGCAGCCTGTTGTTGCCGCCCGGCAGCACCGGCGTACGGGTAATGATGGCTGCTACAGACACATCTGACAAACCACTGCCTAGCGGAAAGCCTTGCCCCGACACTATGTTTCTATCAGAAGTGGAACTTTGTTGCGTAAAACCCGCCAATGCACCGATGGTATGTTTACTGAATGATTTTTGATAGGTAAGAATATTTTCGTTTAGCCAGAGTGTACTGCTAAAATTTGCTTTGGTTGCCCTACCGCCAATGGGAGCACCATCTGTAGTAATGGGTGAAATAAAGAGATTATCCTGCAAGGCAGAATAATCTACACTCCAGGAAGTTTTAAACTTTACTGCACTGGTAATTTTATATTCGGCAAAGGCAGAACCAAGGGCACGGTAACCATTGGTAGTACCTACTATTTCGTTTGCCGATTTTACAGGGTTATCAGATAACCAACTAGCCTGGTAATCTTCAAATTTTGCATAATTACCCGCTGCATCATATACCGGCATCAAGGGCGAAGCACCGAGGGCATTGGTAACAATACCGCTGTAGGTATCATCATTAAAGCTGCGCCTGTTAAGGCTTTTAGATAGAGAAATATTGGTGCCAATCAGCAACCTGTCAGATACATTGTGATCAATATTAATGCGGGCATTCATACGCTTAAAATAATTTTCTATTACAATACCCTGCTGATCAAAATATCCTGCACTCATATAAAACCGTGTTTTATCATTACCGCCCTTTACATTAATCTCATAGTTGCTGATAGGTGCAGTACGAAAAATTTGATCGAGCCAAACAGTATTGGTATTGCCTGCTGAATAGTTTAATGGATCAGTTAATACTGTAGCATCAAAGCCAGCACCAAACACAGTAGGGTCTGCATTATACAATTTAAGATCGTTGCTGCGTGCCTCGTTAATGAAATCTACAAACTGTTTACCATCCAAAAACTTAATTGTTTTGGCAACTTTTTGTACGCCGCTATACATATTAAAGCCAATCTGCGATTTGCCCGCTTTGCCCTTTTTGGTAGTAACCAGCACAACGCCATTTGATGCCCTTGCACCATAAATGGCTGCAGAAGATGCATCTTTTAAAACTTCGATGGACTCAATATCATCTGGATTAATATCGGAAATAGAACTGATATTTTGCCCCTGACCTACTTCTTCGCCGGTTGTATTAAATGAAGTGGATAGAGAGGAATTGCTTTCGCTGATCATTGGGATACCATCTACTACATACAATGGATTTTGCGCTCCACGAATGCTTACCAGCAAACCTGCACCCGGTGTACCGGAAGGCGATGTAATATTTATACCGGATAATTTACCCTGAATGCTACTCGCAAGATTGGTTACAGGCTGATTTTTAAAATCTTTATTTCCAATAGAAGCTACCGCACCAGTAAGGTTCGATTTTTTTTGAGTGCCATAGCCTACCACTACTACATCTGCTAACTCACTGGCTGATTCTTGTAAAACAATAATTACATTGCTTTGGCCTTTCACCTCAAACTTTTTGTGCTTATAGCCTACAATAGTAAATTCTAAACTGCTGTTTGCGCCAGGCAGTTGCAGCGAAAAACTTCCATCAGCAGCGGTTGATGTTCCGGTACTTTTACCTGCACCCTTTAAACTTACTGAAACCCCTTGTAATAGATTGCCTTGCTGGTCTTTTACAATACCTTTTACCACAAAATTTTGAGCAAAAGAAACAAAAGGAAAAAGCAACAAAAGGAAAATTGCAACAACAAAATGCTGTAGTTTGATTGGAATCATGTGGGATTATTTTATAGTTAATTTTTAGTAATTCAAAAGTAGCCAATGGCATTGTAACAAAAACTATGTCAAAAGATAATCCATCAATAAATTAAGTTATTGATTATCAATTACTTTTTATGGTCAAAACCTGGTAAATTTGAAAGTCAAAAAAATTACAAGATTTGACCAAACAAAAAATTCCCCGTAAATTATGATATTAAGTAATAAAATAATGAAAGCTGTTGAGCAGCATCCGGAGATAATAAAGCTGTTATATCCAGAAAACAAAATAGAAGGATGGGCGAATTTAACCCGTACACATTTTAATAATGTAGCGCTGGTAATCAACAAAAAAGTTACCCAGGCGGTTATTAGCAATGCAGATTTGGCAGCACACAATTTTGTAATTGGCAAACTAAAAATGGAGAAGGATATTTTAAACCTTAGGTGCGTATCAGTTACTGGCTTTATACAACATTTGAGCAAACGCAGTGAATACCAGGTATATAATTGGGTAAGCGGTAAAACCTTGCACAGCTATTGGAATAATGGCAGCGCAAAAGATGTAAAAGTAAATTCGCTCCTTGTTTTTTTGCAAGTGCCTTTAAATGATTGGGACTTTTGGATAAAGGATAGGGATGAACAATACGGTGTTCATAAAACAATGGCATCCTTTCCCTTTAAAACGATAGAGCTTAACCATGCATCGCTAGCCATCGTAAAAAAATATTATACCGGCAACTACTATTTGTATTATCAAAAAACCGATGGCAGCAGTAATATTATTAAAACCCCTTTTGCAATTAAAGAACAGATAAATGGTGAACTGCTGGTACAATCCATTTCTGAGGGGCACAGATATATTGGCAAGGTAATGAGCTTAAGAGATGGCTGCCTTTATATCAATTGTCAAAATCAAGATTTTGAAGAAATGGAGCAATATGTTTTTAATATAGGCCTTGAAACTAATCCGGAAGTATTATTTGGTGTATCTACCACAGTGAGTGTAAAAGAAAGGCTTGGGGTGGCACTTAAAAATGTATTGGTAAAACAAAAAATATTTATTGCCAGTTTTGAAAGCCAGCCAGAAATAGAAATACCATTTAGCAAAGTTTACAATAGCAAAACCGAGGAAGCTATTATTGTAAGTTATCTAAAAGAGAGTGCAGCAAATATTATTAAAACGAAAAGTTGTTGCAATCTTAGCGATTTGGCTTAATTGAATGACAAACAATAAAATAAAGCAAGCTAGAAGATTAAACCCAATGCCTGCTTACGTTTCAATCAAATTATTTATCCTTAAAACGCTCTTACATAAGCCCTTACGTTAAATCCTGGT
Organism: Chitinophagales bacterium; assembly: GCA_038234405.1. Lineage (GTDB taxonomy): Bacteria > Bacteroidota > Bacteroidia > Chitinophagales > Chitinophagaceae > Ferruginibacter. Next base: position 6,786 of record JBBQTZ010000005.1, on the reverse strand, counting down.
TCTTTAAAATCGGCATCTGTCCATTTACTATTTGATGAAGCAGATTTATTTAGTACATAGCAGGATTCATCTTTATCTAAAACCGACCAGGTAAGTCAGCTTAGTTTTATTTGCGCAATAAAATCGATCCAATTTTTCCATTCTGCCTCATTCAACAAAGCAACAACAGAGGCATCCATATCAGCAGATTCTGAAACGAAAGTTGGCAGGCCGGTTTTAAGTGCCGCAGCAGTCCTCTTTCTTACTTCTTGCTTATGAGTGGCTGCATAAAAATGACCTGTGTACATCAAATTACTGTATGTTTTGATTATATCTGCTGCCCAGTGCAACGGTGGAAAGTAAGAATAAAAGTAGTAGTAATCTTTGCATCTTTTAAAGGGTGGTTGCTGTTGTTTACAAAAGTATTTTTTCAGATTTTTTATCCTGTACGGTTTAAATACCAACTACTGAGAGCAAAATTAACCGGTTAAGCTGTGAGTATTTTTGCTCCATTTGTGTTAGGGATTGCAGTGAAAATCCTTTTTTTGCCCTTGTATTTTGGCAAAAAAAGGTTGTAATGAAAAGCTCCTGAAAAAAATCCGGACAGGCCGGCGGGGCCATATAGATACCCTGCTTTTATATAAATCTTACGGCGGGGCAACGCCCAAATTTCATTGTCCTTCCTTCTACATTTTAGTATTGATAATTGAACAATACTTTTTGCTTACCAATAATTACTTCAAAATCGCCGGGCTCTGTCACCGTTTTAAATTGTGCATTTACAAAAGCTAAGTCGTTGCTGTTGCTGGTTAAATGTAGTGTTTGGGTTTCTCTAACTGTTTTCTTTACCCCACAAATAATTGATTGTAAAGATATCTATAGTAAATAAGTAACCCCACCTGTAAAGGCGGGGTTTGTTGTTTCACTTCAACTCTCAACCAATGAAACTATTTTATAGGTAGCGTGCTACAGGGTTTATTAACAACATTGAATTAAAATTTGATGCTGCCTCTGTATTAAGACTACTGCTGCTATTATCAATTTTTTCTAATTGTTTATTGATACGTTCTTTCACTTTCTCTAATGAATCTTTTACCTGCTGTTGCTCTTTTTGCAATTTATTTTTTAAAGAGTCAATTTTATCCATTGCATTTTTACCATCATCATAGCGGTAGTTTTCATCAATATTTACACCGTTGGCATCAATAGTAATCTTATTGTTACCATCTCTTACTTCTATACCACCGGGGCCAATTTTCACTTTGCTTCGGCCTTCACTTTTCCACTCATCAGCAGGGGTGCCATCAAGGGCATATAAACCATCCGCTTTCATTATATAATCAACATCCTCCTCCCAATTTGTTTCTTCGTTATTCATATCAATTTCATTATCATTCCACGAATCGCCCAGGTGAATATTAAAACCATGGCGCACACCTTTATCAATTTTTATATGTTTACCTACCGGTACATATATAATCATGATTATTTTTTGGTTGCGGAACTTATCTGTTCTGGTAATGGCAAATCCTTTATCAAGTAATAAAATAGAATCTTGCTGCACAGCATTGAATATTATTTTATTAGCCAGTGTATCTGCAAAGCGCCTGCTACTGCCTCTTGCCATTTTTACCATGGTTACCTTAAAACTATCTTTGGTAGCTTTTACTATTCGAACTTCTACATTATTTACAACGGCGCTATCCTCATCTATGTTGTCAAAAGGTTCAAACCTTAACCATCTGCTATTTAAAAATTTGGTATTGGTAGAATGATTGGTAATTTCTAACTTTTGTACACGGGGGTTCTGCAATGTAATTTCCTGCTCAAAAAGATTGTTACCACTTCTAAAATCTTTACTGATAGAAGCCAGCATGCAAATAAAGCACACCCAACCTATTACCCACAAGCTTATAAAAGAAGCTCTTAACACTTTTCTATTACTTTTCATCTTTGCAAGGCGGCGTATAATCCAGGTTATAACCCCTATTACGGGTACAGCAATAAAGAATAAAAGAGTACCCCATGCCAAAGCATTTTGCCAGCCATCAGTAAGTACATAATTTTTAAAAGGAAATATACCGATAGATAAAATAGCAATTGTAAACAAAGAAGCTACCGCAGCAAAACTTACCACTCCAATTATAAAATAGCCAAATACTTTTACTATCAGTACAATAACATCGCCCAAAGAGCTGCCACTTCTTTTAGCAGCAGTTTTTACCTCTACACCCATTTGCTGCCCTTTTTCTGTTGCAAAAGATTTTGCTTCAGATCCAAATTTTTCCGCTCTTTTTTGAACGCCTTTTAATTCTTCTACTACGGAGTTTTTGATAGAGTCTATATCTACTTTTTCTCCTTTCATCTCTAACTTTTCTGCTGTATTACTTGCTTCCGGAAAAGCCAGCCACAAAATGATGTAAATAATTAGTGAGCCGGGGCTAAAGCTAAAGCTAAAAAAATCCGGGAAATCCATATTACCAAAGTGAAAAACAAAGCCTAAAAAAGGCAATAAAAAAAGTACCCTTGGTATCCATGGACTAAAGCCAAAATAATTACCAATGCCACTACAAACACCGGCTACAATCTTATCGTCCGGATCTCTGAATAATTTTTTACGAGTACCGCCAATTACTGTAGATGCTGTACTAGGTACCGCTATCCACAAAATGAGGTACGCCAAAATACCAGTACCTGCTGCAAGTGCTACCACCGCAAAAACTACCCTTACTATTACCGGATCTATCCCAAAATAATTGGCAAGGCCACCGCACACACCACCTAAAACTTTATTGTTTTCATCTCTGTACAATCGCTTGGAGGTTGTTTGAGCCGTGGGTTGTGGCTGTGCCGTATTATTTTCTTTTTTACCATTTTCTGCTTTGTTTACCTTCTCTTCATCTATCTCAAAATCATCGGGCGTGCCCATGCTTTTTATGATGGCATTTACGTCATCATCTGTAATACAGGTAGCACCCTTCTTCAACCTTTCCTGAAAAAGCTCTCCAATGCGGCTTTCAATATCATTAATTATTTCTTCCTTACCTTCTTCCTCAGCAAAAAAGCGGCTTAGGCTGGCGGTATAGTTTTTTAGCAAGTCAAAAGCAGATACTTCTATTGGCACTACCTGTCCGTGGAAGTTGATATTAATTACTTGTTTCATGACTTTATTTATTAAATTGTTTCGTTAGTTGGTTGTTGAAACCCTAAGGAGGCATTGCTGCCTATAAGGGCTGGTTGAAGTAATTTTTATGATTGCTCATTTTCTGCATTATTACTGCTATGCTGTTGTTCTGCTTCCGATAGTGCCTGAACCGCATTGGCAAGTTCGTTCCAGGTGGCTTCTAATTCTATATAAAATGAGGCACCTTTTTGTGTGAGTGAAAAATATTTTCGGGGTGGGCCACTATTACTTTCTATCCACCTATAGGTAAGAAACTCTGCATTTTTTAACCGTGTAAGCAGCGGGTACAATGTTCCTTCAAAAATGTTGAGGTTAGCGGCCTTCATCTTTTCAATAATGTCTGATGGGTATGCCTCCCCCTGTTTAATTATCGAAAGAATGCAAAACTCCAACACTCCTTTACGCATTTGGCTGGCGGTATTTTCGATATTCATGGCTCAATATTTTTTAAAGGTTTACTGTAAGCAAGTTGTTTTTAAAAAGCCAACATATGCTAAACATCGTTTTTGTGTAGCATTGATTTCTTTTCAGTTCTCTTTCACTTTACTATTCTTTTTACTATTCTTTTTACAAAAAACAACTGTACTTTTTTTGTTTGATAAAACAAAGCTAATGAATAATTTGGTACTATGTAACACATAATACCATTTATTTTGTAGTAGCTGGTTGTGAATGATAATAGGTTTTACATTCAAACCGTTACTGGCAATGATTTTGAGGCAAAACCGGCTTATAAAAAAAAAATTCTAAAATGAATGAATGGTAAATAATTAGGGATAAAGTGATAGAAGAAACTAGTATTTACCGGGTAAAAATTGTACAAATACTACAATATTCAAATTTTTTTGCTGTGGTATAAAGAGCAGCATTTGTTTAAACCTTGGGTTTTTAACAAATAATCCATTTAATTTATCATCATTTGCAAATTGCTGGTTTGGAGGTAAACCATCAAAAACAAATTTTTTAACCGGAATCACTTGTATTATTTAGATAATTAGAGTATTATTATATTCTAAAACCTTAAAATTATGCCGAAAAAAAAATCAACAACAGTAAAACAAACTTTACTTGCAGGGGCAATATTTGCAACCTTATTTGCGATTGGCTGTAACAACGCCGAAAAAACTGAAAGTACTGAAATGCCTGCCACTACTACACCACCAATGGACACAACTATGGTAAGTCCTTCTGACTCTGCCCTAAAAGGTATGGATACAGTAAAAAAAGTAATGGATACAGCTTCTATAAGGCCTACAAAAACTCCAACAAGAAGATAGCAGTATAATATTAAAAAAATGGTGAACAACAAATTGCTCACCATTTTTTTGCTTTGTACTTCCTGGCAGGTTTTACTATTATTTGTATGGTAATTGAATAATAAAAGCTGCGCCGGCGCCCTCAGTATTTTCTACCCTTAAATCTCCTTCGTGTGCTTTTACAATATCATAACAAAGGCTTAAACCAAGCCCTGTACCTTCCCCGGTGGGTTTTGTTGTAAAAAAAGGTTGAAAAATTTTATCAATTAATTTTTGTGGAATACCGGTTCCATTATCCCTTATAATTATTTCTATTGAAGTGCCCACTTTTTTTGTACTTAAAAATAAAGTGGGTTCGTACAAATGTCCATCTTTAACAAACTGTGTATTTTTCTTTTTGTCTATTATTGCATAAAATGCATTGGTAATTAAGTTGAGTAGCACCCTGCCAATATCTTGCGGTAAAATGTTGATATTTCCTGCATTTTCATCAAAATTAGTTTCTAAGGTAGCATTAAACGATTTGTCTTTTGCCCGCAATCCATGATAAGCTAATTTGAGGTATTCATTTACCAGGGTATTAATATTGGTAGATTCTTTTACCGTACTACCAGTGCTGCGGCTGTGTTGCAACATACCTTTTACAATAGAGTCGGCTCTTTTGCCATGGTGGTTAATTTTTTGCTCATTTCCTGCTAAGTCGCCGGCAATTGCTTTCACTTCCTCCATATTCCCTTTGTCAATTTCCTCCTTCATTTCTATAATTAACTCAATGTTTAGTTCAGAAAAATTATTAACAAAGTTTAGAGGGTTTTGTATTTCGTGGGCAATACCAGCAGTAAGTTCACCCAAAGAAGCCATTTTTGCAGATTGAATTAACTGTGCCTGGGTAGATTTTAAATCTGCCAGCGTTTTCTGTAATGTTTTATTTAAATGCTGTTTGTGCCGGTTATTTTTATACAAAAGAGAAGCTATTAAAATAAATATTGCCAACCCGGCTATAAGCAAGCCGATATACAATTGCTGCATTTGCTGCCTTTTTTCCCTGATGGCTATTTTCTTATTTTCTTCTGTTTCCAGTTGCCGAAGCTGTTCGTTGCTGGTTATTATTTGTGCTTCGGTTATGCTGGCTTTACTGTTTATAGAGTTGTTAATAGCCTGTACTTCATTGATGTAAGCAAAAGCACTATCAATATTTTTCTGCTTTTTGTAATAGTCTGCTAAAAAACTGGCTGCCTGTAAATTTATTTTTAAAAAACCATCTGCTTTGGCAAGCTTTTGCGAAAGCCGGGCATAATAAACAGCAGAGTCTGGCTGATTGGTTTTTTGCAGTAATTTGGCCATACCAAGGAATGCTTCACAAAGTATTTCATCGTCGTTAGCGGCTTTTAAATAAGCAATTGCGCCTTGATAATTGGCATGCGCCCTTTGTAAATCGTTTGTTTTGAGAAAGGTATGTCCAAGCCCTGTCATAGCTGTACCTATTAAATCGCCATCTTTTAATTGCTTTGCAACAACAAGTGCCTTGCTAAAAAAAATAAAAGCAGAGTCGGATATATGCAGGCGATCATATACATCGCCTAAATTTAAGGCACTGTAATAAATTAAATCGTTTAGTTGATATTTATTTATTACAGCATCAGATTTTGAGTAATATTCCAACGATTTACGGTACTCTTCCTGATAAATGTAGGCTACGCCAATATTCATTAACACGCTGGCAAGATTGCGTGGGTTGTTGCGCTTTTCCTCTATTTGTAATTTTTTTAGTTGATATTCAAGGGCACGGGGATAATTTCCCTGTTTAATAAATGTGTTGGCCATTACCCCAACCGACCTTGATTCGCCCTCTACATATTTTATACTATTGGCCAGCAATAATGCCTCACGGGATAATACTACGGCTTTTGCAGGATTATAATTACTCACTACATCTGCCAACTGCCACAGTAGGATTACCCTGCTGCTATCTACAGTTTCTATACTTAACAGGTATTGCAAACTGTCTGTTTTTGATTTTTGCGCAAACAAACTATTTGTGAGCATAAAAAAAGACAGCATAAAAAAAGCAATATTCCATTTTTTTAAAGTCATGTTACGTAACATAGTTTATTAACATAATGAGCGGAAAGATAAAATTTTCTTTTTGCAAAAGTGTGATTTGTATTTATTTGGATTGATAAGAAACTTTTTATGAATTTTTTACTCATTGCTTATATAGTGTATATCACTAGCGTTGCGTTTAGAAATAATTTAGTTCTTTGAAAGTATTGTCAATATTGAGTTTGCGTGGAATTTACTTTGGAAACGATTTGATTTTTTGAAAAACAAGATATTTGTAACTAATTGATAATCAATAGTTATGAA
>JBBQTZ010000004.1:0-52143 GCA_038234405.1 Chitinophagales bacterium | reverse complement strand
GTAAGCATTTTCACCTGTTTCCAAATGATTGTGCAGTAAAGGTGATTGCTCCTGAAACAATGAGCCAAAATAGCCCCGTAGCTTGTGGGCATCCCTGGTAGCTAAAGTTATTTCAGGGAAGCGGATGATGGTTTGGTGGAGAGCGTGCATACTAAAAACTTAAGGTGTTAATTTCCTGATACCCGGTATTTACTGAAAGATCTTCTTTATCATAATTATAGAAACGGGAAGGCGAATCGAAAAGTGAAAGATAAAAACCAGAAATCTTCTCATTGTCAAAATCAATATTTTTTTTATTTATTGGTACCGGCACACTAATTACAAAATCATAAAAAATTGATTTGATCTTGGCAAATTCCTGCTTTTTCTGAAAAATATCGAGAGCAGGGTTTTCCCAAATTGTTACATATTTATCCCAAACATCTTTAGCCTGAAGATTTAGTTGAATGAAAACAGACTCCGCTTTTCGCTCCTCAATAAGAGAAAATTCACCAACATCTTTAAAATTGAATTCACAAATAGCAGACAGATATTTAGAAACGTACGTTTCCGATTGTTTACGCACTTCTTTAAAATAATTTTGAATTAAGGATAGATATGATTCCTCTTCAATGGTATCAAATCCCTTTAAAACATTTTTTGTTTTTTGGATTAAATCTGCACCATAAATTAAAGAGGTCGCTTTTTTCATCTCTTCAATTTCATACAAGTAAACTTCACCTTGGTGTAATTTTTCATTATACCGATTTGCCCGCCCACCAGCTTGTATAATTGCATCAATAGGAGCCATTGCCCGGAAAACTACATCCACAGAGATATCAACACCTGCTTCAATTAATTGAGTAGATACAATAATTTTTCTTTTCCCTGATTTTAATTTAATCAGGTTTATGATAGACTTGCGTTCCCATGGGGTAATCATAGTTGATAGATAATAAATATCTTCAGATTCGCTATTGATGCAATTTCTCAATTCCTCAAAACACTGTTTGGAATGTTTCTTCGTGTTTAGTATTATCAAGATATCTTTTTCTAAATTAGCAGATAAATAAATAATGACATCCTCTATAAATCCTGAAAACAAAATTGAACTACTTGTTTTATTGATCAGTTTTGTTCTATTAAAATATCCATAATACTTTTCATAATCCGGTACAATCTCTATTATTTCCTTACCAGGTAAAAACATAAGGGGCATCGTAGCTGACATCAATATGAAATAGCAGTTATAATTTTTCCCTAAAACCTCAAACGTATTCTTTATAAGTTGCCAATATTCATACGGTACTGTCTGGACTTCATCCAAAATAATGATGGAATTTGCCAGGTTAGGCAATTTCATCAGCAATGATTTATTATTCGAGAAAATTGAATTCAGTAATTGAACAAAAGTTGTTACTACTACTTCCGATTGCCAGGTTTCAATCATAAACTCACTTTTATCAGGAGTTAATTCTTCATCATTAAGTTTATAAACCGGCTCTGCTAAATGATGATGTTTAAGTAAAATATTAGAATTATTTGACTCAACAATCTGGCTATACACTTCAAAATTCTGGTCAATGATCGAAGTAAAGGGGATTGTAATAATTAATCTAAGTGCCGAAGACCTTAACAAATTTTTCATTTGCAAGGCTACGGCAAATGATGTGATAGTTTTTCCTAACCCTGTCGGAAGTGTTATAGAATATATATGATTATCAGGTGAAAAAACTTTAGATAAATTTTTCAGAGAACTATCAAACGCTTCATTTTTCTTTTCATCAAGTTCACTTTTAGAAATATCAAAACCTTTCCTCTTACGGAATGATTCAACTTTATCAAATGATATATTTGTTTTTTCAGCAACCGGAATCAAATCTAAAATAACATCCGTTTTATCGGATAGAAGTAAAATACTGAATAATAATTGATGGAAATAGAAAAGTTCAACCTTACCCTGTAAGTTTAATTTATTAAAATCTTCATTTTCAGTAAACTCCAAATAAAATTCAGGCATATCGCTAAGATATTCTTTGGCAAGAATATACTTTTTAAAGTCTTTAAAGCTATAGTCTAACGATAAGGTTGAGCTAAAATAAGTAATAATTGTTTCTACATCGGCCTCTTCAAATGCTGCAATTTGCTCCTGAAGTTCTTTACTTTTTAATTCTATATAAAGTTCATCTTCAAAATTGTTTAATACGCCATGATGTCGTTTAACAGATGTAAAAGCGAGATGCGCAAATAAGTTTCTTTCATAACCAGGTAAATCTGTTTTACTCAAGTATTCTTTTGCAATCTCCTTAACGAAAAGCGCTGAAATTAAAGCATGATTTTTGGGCCCAATTATTTCGTGTTCTGCACTCAACAAGTAATGTTGAAAAAAAGAAGTGCCTTTACCCAAATCATGAAAGGCTCCTGAGAGATATGCGAGATCATTTAAAACTTGCTTCTTTAGCGGATCATCCACGAATAATGTTCGTTCTGAAACTAAATGTTTACAATTTAATGCAACTTCATTTAGATGATCAATTAGCAATTTATCAGGATGGGAATATATTTTCATAAAAACAAAATGTTGCCAAAATCCTCTGTTTGATAAATCTCACCTGATTTTATTTTAATTGGATTACCATTAGTTTCCAAGACCACTTCTGAATATTCAGTTACAATTCTATCTCTTAACATTTCCACAGGCATCGTATCGGAAGTATATTTAAAATCAATTGACCGATCAAATTGAATGGGATCATCAGGATCAGTGTTTGAGAGGTTTACAGCAGTTACGACTGCATGGAAGTCGTTCCCTTTTAAAAGATTCGCTTTTGTGACACCTCTGAACTTAACAGTGGCCGTAAACTGACTCAGTCCTAAATAAGGAGTAAAATGAGTTCTGTTTTCCGTTATACGGTCAATCAATTCTGAAAATATTGTTTCATCCCGCATGTTTATGAAAATACGGAAAGTAGGATTTTTTAATAACTCAAATTCTATCTGTGTGCGTTGCTTAATATTGAAAAAGCTAGCAGCGGATTTTTCTGTATCTAATAAATTAAAAGCAATATTTACCTTTTTTACAGGATTTATTAATTGGACTCCAATATCAGCGTTCTTCTTAGAAAACATTTCCCCAACAGGCATAACTCCTTCCCGAAATTTACCCGAATAAATTTCTCTTTCAATACCTAATACAGCTCCTAGGAAGCCGGCTATGGCCGAACGTGTCGGAATAGAATAAGTGAGCGGAGATGTGGTTGTATTGAATTTTCGAAAGTGACCATATTCACTTCCGATATCAAACACAAGTATTTTATCAGAGTGCATTAAGATCGAGTTTTCCATCAATAATTGTTACTTCGGGAACCAGCTTTAATCTGGAGTCCAATTTTATCTCTACCGAATCAATCTTTTCATGATTGGCTTTTAGTTCAGCAAAGACCTTACTTAAATCCAATTTAAAATCATCTAAACCCCGAATAGCCAAATCATTTTTATCAGAAATCAATTTTATTCTCTGCCGTAAATTACCAATGTAAAATGAATCCTTATAATTGATTATCATTAACAGAACAGGACTTTGTCCAAACTTAGAGCGTGATATCAGATTCTTTGTTCCTTCCCAAATGCCCTCTTCTAAAAGTTTTTTATCATCCTCACTCATCAAAGAATAGTTTGCGGACTTTTCATTAATCACGCCATTAAAACCAATCAATGCATAAGGCACTTTGTACTCAGTTCTAAATGTAGATTGTGATTTTTTATCACCAGATGCAAATGCACCAGTACCCTGTTCTGTAATGACTTCAGTTTTATGAAGAGAGCAGCCCATTTGAAACTGTGTAGGCCCTGTTAACGTTATTGAATCATTTTTTAAAGGCAAAACACCCCCAAACACACGAATATCAATACATGACTCTAACACCTTATCTCTACTTTCACTAAAGGCAACAGCCCGCCTTTTGCCATCAGAAACATATTCTTTGTCACCATCAATATATTTTGTTTCTCTAACAAATATATCCTTACCATCAGTACCATTAAATCCTTTGTATTCAAACCAGTAGTCTCTTATGGTTCGCTTTAGGCGGACATCTGAAACAATAACAGTTGAATTTTCCGCATCAAATCTTGGACGATTTTCATTTAGCGGATCTCCATTTGGATTAGCATTTTCGATTTCATAAATAAATAAAAGCTCACTTCGATTTTTGATTGTTTGTGCCATAAAAATTATTATTAGGATGTTTGTAATTCTTCTTTTAATTCTATGTTTCTAAATTGATTTCCAAATTCAAGTCCTGCAACAAAATAGAATGACAATTCGTTGTTAGAAATTTTATGAACCCGGTGAATGTTGAGTATAAAATAATGGTCAATAAATTCCCTTAAGTTGGAATAGGCATAAAAACCCTGGTATTGCGATATTTTATTAAGTGCTTCAACATACACACTTTGCAGCAATTCAGCACTAAGGTTGTATCCCCTTAACTTTTTCTCGAATGGAGTATTACCCAAATTGACTTGCTGAATATTCAATAGAAGCCTTACCAATATTCCAACAGAGAAAATGCCAACTTTATAGTCAGAATCTAAAAAACCTTGGTTTTCAGCTACAAAATGTCTTAATTTTTCAAGGTCGAAAGCTTGCCTTTTTTCGGCTTGTTCATTTGTGTCCATTAATGTATAGTTTGAGTTGTAATCAATCAAGCCCAGTTCCTGCAAATAGCAGGTTGTTAAATGCGCCTTCCGAAGGGTTAAATTTGTCATTTCAACATATCCATCCGAAGATTGCATTCGATTATAATTTGTACGAATCACTTCCATAAACTTAATATATAATGCTTCCTTTGAGATATGCTGAAGCATAAAAACTCGTTGAATCAAGTCGTGAAAATCTTTTTCAAAAAAGGTCTTTAAAACTCCAAAGTTGAATGTCAAATCAAACTTTTCCTTTTTTATTGTTATAGCTCCTTTATATAAAGGATGACCATTTATTTTTGCTGGTATATCAACAAAAAGCTTTCTGAATCTTGAAGGAACAATTTCCTCCAACAGTAACTTAATTTTAATTGCCTTTGTGGTGGGATTTTCTTCGTAGAAAAGAAGATTGAGATTGAAATAATCTTCTTCCATCGCAATCGTCTTTTGTAAGCTATCCTCTTTTACTTTAATTTTTTGCCCGGCTTTTAGGTCGCTGTATAAGCCCTTCAAAAGTAATTGTGCTCTTTCTAAACCTCTGACATCCTTACTTAGAACAGTTTTTGGAATAGCATAATATGCATTTCCATAGAAATAGCCATTGAGATTATTAACAATGTAAGACCTGCCCAATTCAAATTCCAGGCTACAGTCTGTGCAAATGGGGTAGTTTCGCCAATTGTTTACTTGCTTAAAAAATCCACTTACCATTCCAGGTTTATCAACGGTTGCATATTTAAACGGAGAAGCAAAGCCATGTAAGGTTGGTTTTCTTTGCAAACAAACAGAGCACATTGCATTACTACCCTCTGACTTTACATCATACTTTTCTGACTTTTCTTCTGTGCCGCTTAAAGTAAGTATATGCTGAATAATCTCAAAATCTGATAGATATTTTTCTTCTTCATCAATTACAAACATAAGGCTTAAGCCAGAAGCACTTTTATTCTCTTTTGGCAAACTATCATAGAAAATAGATAACTGATTTTTTATATTCAAGTAATTCGCTTCCTGCAATAAATAACGGTAAACAGAATGGAAAACCTCTTGTTCGTTTGATAGCGGGGTAACAGCCAAGCGATTAATGAGCGTTTTAAATTGGTTATCTACCAAGGTTCGAAACTTTTTTTCTATGTCCCCAAACTTTGTTGTGAAAGTTATATCTCCACCACGGGCGGACCCTTTTCTATAAGCATATTTTTGAAAGTTCTCGGTGCTAACATTTTGTGGATCAATATTCTTAAAAGCACATACCAGTTGGCCTTCGATTGTATTCAATTCGAACACAACAACTACCATTTTATAGTTTGCCTTTTCTGGAAACATATTTTGAATAAAAAGCTGGTAAGGCTCTTTATTACCCATTTCTTTTAATACTAATTTCCCTATTTGTACAACAGCTTTGTCTTGCATTATGAAATTAAATTATGATTATTCCTTCCATTTATAAGATTTAATTTATTTGTTGCTGTCAGCAATAATATTGATTTTTCACGTTCTTTTATAATGTTTGGAAAATCGATGATATCATCCCACTCTCCTCTTCCATCACTTAATTGTTGGCCAAGTTTTATAAGGGTATCAAGCATGTAAGTTATCGGTTTGATTTATTAGGTTTTAATTTAAATTTAATACAACTTACAGTATAAAAATCTAAATATAAAATTTTTTTTTCAACTATTCTATTACAGGCGCAAAACTCAGTCCTGCGGCCACGCTGTAACAAATCTCCGTAGAAACATGATCCTTAGCATTTGGAAATGTTATTTGAAAATTGTTAGAATAGAGAACGATTGAATAGCCGGGGCAATCATTTAAATTATCTCCAATTTCATATCGAATATCAATACTAGTGGCAAATACTGCCTCACTAAAACAAAAGCTTCATAGTTAGGTAGAGGTTGACTGCACCAACATTTCAATAGTTGTAAACTTTTCAAATGGAGCTTTATCTTCTTGTACCTCCAATAGGCGCAGGTCTCCCTACCCGGAGACTTTCACCTACCTGTCGCCTTATTCATGCATATAATCGCTATACCTTCCCACCTTCCTAAATTGGGGGCTGCAATTTGAAATGCGCCCCTACAAAGACAACAATAAATACCTCCGCTAAATTGGCTAATTTTACGCCTTCAATTTAAACATGACACAACAAGAATTTTCGGCAATAGCCACTACCATTCCTACCGATGCTGGCATATATAAATATTATGATGCAAACAATAATCTGCTCTATGTTGGTAAGGCCAAAAGTCTTCGCAAGAGGGTAAGTTCGTACTTTAGCAAAACCTTTACCAGCTATAAAACACATGAGTTGGTGCAACGCATTTGTAAAATAGAGTTCACTATTGTTAACAGTGAGCAGGATGCATTTTTACTCGAAAATTCATTGATCAAAAATTTTCAACCGCTATTTAATATCAACTTAAAAGACGATAAAACTTACCCCTACATTGTTATAAAAAAAGAAGCATTTCCGAGGGTGTTTTTTACCCGCAAAAGAATTAATGATGGCTCAGCATACCTTGGCCCTTTTACATCAGTTAGCAAGGTTAGAGAGCTGCTGGATTTTATTAAACAACATGTACCGCTTCGAAGTTGCAAACTTGCACTTACACCAATTAATATTGAAAAAAAGAAATTTAAAGTTTGCCTCGAATATCATCTTGGTAATTGCAAAGGCCCTTGCGAAGCGTTGCAAACACAAGCAGATTACGATGAAGGATTAGATAGATTAAAAAGTATTTTAAAAGGCAATTTATCGCCAGCTATTCAGTACTTTAAGCAAGAAATGCAGGAGCAGGTAAATAATATGGCTTTTGAAAAAGCAGAGATTATCAAAAAAAAATTACAGCATCTGCAAACGTATAAAGCTACTTCTACCGTAGTAAACGAACGCCTTGGCACAGTAGATGTTTTCAGTATTTTAGAAGAAGGAGATACTGCTTATGTAAATTACCTTGCGGTAACCAATGGTGCTATTATCCTCACTAAAACAATTACCCTTACCAAAAAACTGGATGAAACCGCAGCAGAAGTATTAGCTTTTGCCATTGCTCAAATGCGGGAAACCTTTAATAGTGAGGCCACCGAAATCATTATTCCATTTGAAATTGATTTTCCTGCTACTACCACTAGTATTACCATACCCAAAGCCGGCGATAAGAAAAAACTGCTGGAGCTTTCTGAAAAAAATGTAAATTATTTTAAAGAAGAACTGAAGAAAAAGAAAATGTTGCTGTTGGAAGATAAGTCGGCTAAAGAAGTAAACGATGTACTGCTGCAAATGCAGCAATACCTGCATCTTACAGCAGTGCCACTGCATATAGAGTGTTTTGATAACTCCAATTTTCAAGGTAGCTACCCGGTTTCTGCCATGGTTTGTTTTAAAAACGGGCAACCCAGCAAAAATGATTACAGAAGGTTTAATGTAAAAACCGTGGTGGGAGCAAATGATTTTGCTACTATGACAGAAGTGGTGCACAGAAGGTATAAACGAGTGATGGAAGAAGGTATGCCCATGCCTAACCTTGTAATTATTGATGGAGGTAAAGGGCAACTAAGTGCGGCAATGGAAAGTATTATCCAGCTTGGCTTACTGGGTAAAGTTACCTTGGTTGGCCTTGCAAAAAATGAAGAAGAATTATTTTTTTATGGCGACACCGAATCGCTAAAACTACCATGGGATAGTGAAAGCTTAAAGTTGATACGCAGAATAAGAGATGAAGTACATCGCTTTGGTATTACGTTTCATAGAAACCAGCGTAGCAAAGGCAGCTTAAAAAATGAATTGGAACATATTGATGGTATTGGAAAAGCCACCATAGTTGCACTGCTAAAAGAATTTAAATCAGTAAAAAAAATAAAAGAAAAAACAGCAGAAGAAATAACAGCAGTTATTGGCCAAACTAAAGCCAATCTATTATTTGATTATTTTTTAAAAAAAGATGATTTAGCTGTTGTAAATACAAAATCAACTGATTAATGCTCATTAGCTATAGAATAAAAAAGGGGCCAGGATAAAAATCCAGCCCCGCTTTAAAATCCAATATCCTATGAAAAACCGGGGTGAATATCGCTATTTTATCTATTTAAACATCAATTTTTCTTTTGTATATTGAATTAATAGGGTTTTATTTAGTATCCGGCTGCATTTTATGAGTAACTGGTAATAAGTACAAATAAAAACTACCTTAAAAAGTTTATGTTCTTACGTTTATTTAGTGGAAGTAGTGATGCTGGTATTTTATTTTTTTTCTGCAAAACTTATAAAACAGCTTTAATAAATAAAGGCAATCCTAAAAAGCAACTTAGGTTGTAGAAGTTGTTACAATAACTTCAACCCAAATTTTGCGGTTGAAAATCTAATACAAATTTTTACCAGTATGTTGCTAAGCATGTTATAACATTTTTGAGTTGGAGATTGTAATTGACTTCTACAAAGAGAGCTTGATTAAAAGCAATTTTTTATAAGCTTAACAATAACATCAAATTGCCTTTAAACTTCAAAAATTGAATATAAAATTATTAATGGCACCTATATTTGATTAATGACGATTATACAATTAGAATACATTATTGCAGTTGATACCTTTCGGCATTTTGCAAGGGCTACGGAGCATTGTTTTGTAACGCAACCTTCCTTAAGCATGCAGATTCAAAAACTGGAAGATGACCTTGGTTGTAAAATTTTTGACCGCAGCAAACAGCCGGTAATACCCACAGAAATTGGAGAAGAAATAATAGCACAAGCCCGGATAATAATTCATGAGTCAAGATTAATTTATCAACTTATAAAAGATAAAAAAGGGCTTATAGAAGGCGAATTAAGGATAGGAATTATACCAACACTGGCTCCGTATTTACTTCCTTTATTTTTACAGTCATTTTTAATTAAGTATCCTGATATTAAGATAAAAGTGAAAGAGATGACAACAGATATAATAATTGAAAAATTAAAAGCTGGTAAAATAGATGTTGGACTGTTGGTAACTCCCCTACAAGATAATAGTATAATAGAGTATCCTTTATTTTATGAAGAGTTGGTGGCTTATGTATCTAAAACGAATGATGCATACAAAAAAACCTATGTGCTACCTGCAGATATTGACTTAAAGGAGCTTTGGCTGCTAGAGGAAGGGCACTGCCTTAGAAGTCAGATTGTAAATCTTTGTGAACTAAAAAAACAAAATAAAGAACAAAGTCATTTTGAATATGAAGCAGGCAGTATTGAAACCCTGCGAAAAATGGTTGAACTTAACAATGGCGTAACAATTTTGCCCGAAATGGCTACCCTCGATTTTACTGTTAAACAGCTAAATATGGTACGGCATTTTAAATCTCCTGCACCAATGAGGGAAGTAAGCCTTGTTACCCACCGCAATTTTTTAAAGAAAAAGCTGGTTGAGGTATTAAATGAAGAAGTATTGCTTTCATTGCCAAAAAAAATATTATTAAATAAAAAAAACAATGTGGTGGAAATATAAATAAGTAAAACTCATTTGCATATAACAAAATAAAGCAGTATTAAAGCTATTATAAGATGATAAGTAAATCAACATCTCCATTAAAAAACATAGCTTTTTTAGTCATTTTTTTTTGCTCCAACTGAAATTATATTATATTTATAAAAAAAATATGACCGTAACTATTGGGCAACATTCACCTTCTTTCACTTTATTTGATAGTGATAAAAACAAAGTAAGCAGTACAGATTTACAGGGAAAAAACCTTGTAGTACTGTTTTTTTCACTTGCCTTTACTAGCGTATGTACAGCAGAATTATGCAACGTAAGAGATAATCTAGCTTCATATAACGAGGCAAATGCCGAAGTTGTAGGCATTTCGGTAGATTCTTTGTTCGTACTCAATAAATTTAAAAAAGAACAAAGCATTAATTTTCCGCTGTTGAGTGATTTTAATAAAACAACTGCTAAAGATTTTGGTGTTCTGTATGAAACATTTCCTGCTTTTGAAATGCAGGGCGTAAGCAAAAGAGCGGCATTTGTAATTGACAAGGAAGGTATTATTCAATATGCGGAGGTATGCCCTACCCCCGGAGACTTACCAGATTTTAAAGCAATTGAAAGTAAACTTGCTTTATTGCAATAATACTGATTGTAAAAAAATTAATAGAAATGGTATAAAACCAACATTGTTCTTCGTAAAAAGCTTATTAAAAACTTAGCATATTTACGAAGAACCATTTATTTTTACTTATACACAATAAAAAAAGCAAATAATTGTTAATAGTTACTTATTATACATTTTTATTGAAATAATCTTACTTTTACAGCGCTGAAAAAGAAACTTACTATATTATTATTGCTCCTGGCTTCAACTTTTAGTTTGTTAGCCCAATTAAAATCTGCACCGCAGGAAACAGTTTCAGTAGTACAAAAGTACTATCCCAACCCAGCTACAAACATTATAAATTTCGAGCTTTCAAAAGTTGCAGATAAACTTAGTATTTTACAAGTGTATAATTTTATGGGAAAGAAAGTGTACGAAACTTATCCTACAACACAGTTTTTTTCTGTTTTATTAGATGGATTTTATCGTGGAGTGTATATTTTCCAGTTGAGAAACAGGTATGGCAAAATAATTGATTCTGGTAAATTTCAAGTAGTGAAGTAATCATTTAACTAATATTCTCGCTACTTTAACTTAGCTTTTTTCATCTACTACTAACAAGTTTTTTACTACTTCTTTAGTTAACAGTTTACGCTCGCTTTCATTTATTATTACTTTAAACGATGAATCAAACTCTTCAATCGTTTCTATCAAAATTGTATCTCCCAATTGCAGGTTATTTTTAGTAAGGTATTGTAAAAAGCTGTTAGAGTGCTCAGCAACACCAATAAATTTTACACGCATACCAACGCTGCAATCTAACAAAGGCTTACTTATTTTTTTTGCAAAAAAACCTTTTGCATCCGGTATTACATCTCCATGAGGATCTGTTGCAGGGTAATTTAAATGCCTGTCTAACTGCTCAATTAATTCATCACTTACCACATGTTCAAGCTGTTCGGCTATTTCATGTACTTCATCCCATTTAAAATTTAATTTTGTTACCAACCATACCTCCCATAACCTATGCTTTCTAATAATATTTACAGCAATTTTGCGCCCCTGTTCTGTAAGTTTTACCCCTTTTGACTTTTGGTAGGTAACCAGCTTTTTTAGTGCAATTTTTTTTACAAAATCTGTAACAGAAGCTGCACTTACATTTAAACTATCAGCCAAAGCAGAGGTACTAACTGTAACGCCTCCTTTTTCATGAATTTTGTAAATAGCCTTTAGGTAATTTTCTTCCGCCAACGATGTCATGCTATATTTTTTCCAAAAGTGAATAAATTTTTTTGTAAAAAATTATTTTAGGTAAGCCTAATTATATATTTTTGCTTGTCAAATTTAAATAAAATTAAAATATAGCAAGCAACTAACATGATAAAAATATTTTTAACCATTTTACTAATTGGCTTTTTTAGCGGAGCTTACAGCCAATCAGGTAACATTTTGGGAAGTATATTAGCTGAGGATAATACACCGATACCGTTTGCCAGCATCAATATCAGCAGCATAAATAAAAATATACTATCAGATAAAAATGGCAATTTTCTTTTTAAAAATATAGTTAATGGTCAATACAAATTAAAAGTGACTTGTGTAGGTTTTTACCCCAATCAAACCAATGTGACCATCAATAAAAATGATATAAAGATTTTAGTGAAACTTATTGCAGATACGTCAGTAATAGAGGAAGTAGTGATATCAGGTACCATGAAACCTGTAAGTAAACTATCATCCCCTATAGCAATTGAAGTATATTCACCTGCTTTTTTTAGAAAAAACCCTACACCCAATATTTTTGAGAGCCTGCAAATGATAAATGGTGTACAGCCGCAATTAAATTGCAATGTTTGCAATACCGGCGATATACGCATAAACGGAATGGAAGGTGCCTATACTATGATTTTAATTGATGGAATGCCCATAGTAAGCGGCCTTTCTACAGTGTATGGGCTTGCAGGCATACCTAATAATATGGTAAAAAGAATTGAAATTGTAAAGGGGCCAGCCTCAACCTTGTATGGTAGTGAAGCGGTAGGTGGCCTTATCAATATCATTACTAAAGATGCTACCACTACCAAAGGGCTACATATTGACTTTTCAGCTACGCATATAGGAGAATATAATGCAGATATAAGTTTAGCAAAAAAAGTAAAAAATACCAGTACGCTATTGGGCATCAATTACTTTAATTTTCAGCAAAGAAGAGATGTTAACAATGATAATTTTACTGATTTGGCACTACTACAAAAATTTTCTGTTTTCAATAAATGGAACTTCAATTTTAAAAAAAACAGAACGGCCTCTATTGCTGCCAGATATATAACTGAAAACAGGTGGGGTGGCCAAATGCAATGGCAACCTGCATTTAGCGGCAGTGATAGTATTTATGGTGAAACGATTAAAACCAACCGGGTTGAACTTTTGGCTAATGCCACTTTGAGCCGTCAATTAAATTTTGACATGAGCTACAATTACCATTTACAAGACAGTTATTATGGCACTGTAAAATATTACGCTGTTCAACAAGTTGCTTTTATGCAACTCCGGTTTAACAAAACAATTAAAAAGCATGAAATACTGGCAGGCATACCTGTTCGATATACGTTTTATGATGATAACACTGCAGGAACAGCCACCATTTTTGGATTGAATAATCCATCCAGGATTTATTTACCAGGTATTTTTATACAAGATATAATTAAACTAAATCAGCAATTTACCCTTTTAGCGGGTTTACGGTACGATTACAATAATCTTCATGGAAATATAATAACCCCACGGCTAAATTTAAAATATACACCTGGCACAGCGCATACACTCAGGGTTAGTGTTGGCAATGGATACCGGGTGGTTAATTTATTTACTGAGGACCATGCTGCATTAAGTGGAGCAAGAGATGTTGTGATTAGTTCAGCATTAAAGCCAGAGCAATCGTGGAATGGAAATATTAATTACACAGGCTTATTAAAACATACCAATGGGTTTATAAATATGGATGTAAGTGCATTTTATACTTATTTTACTAACAAAATAGTAGGCGATTTTATTACTGATCCTACTAAAATAATTTACGATAATTTACAAGGTTATGCTATATCTAAAGGAGTTACCATTAATACGGATTTTAATTTCACCAACGGGTTAAAAATAATGGCAGGTGTTACTTTGATGGATGTATATCAGGTAGCTAATGACAATTTAGGTAAAAAAATAACTATTCCACAATTATTTGCACCAGTATTTTCTGGCACATTCACGGTAAGTTACCGTTGGTTAAAACCAAAACTTGATATTGATTTTACCGGAAGAGTAAATGGACCAATGCACCTGCCGGTAGTACCAAACGATTTTAGAAACGCAACATCTCCCCTGTATAGTATTCTCAATATTTTAATTACAAAGAAATTGGCGAATGGGGTTGAATTGTATGGGGGAATAAAAAATCTTCTCAATTTTTTACCTGCTAATCCATTGCTGCATCCTGATGACCCATTCAATAAAACGGGCGGAAAATATTTTGATGAAAATGGAAAAAACAGGGAAAGTACAAACCCTTATGGTTATACATTTGATCCCTCCTATAATTTTGCTGCTGTACAGGGGGTAAAATTTTACACAGGCATAAGGTGGCAGATTTTTTAACAATAAACAATAATTGCACAAAAGCTACTACCATTAAGCCTTTTAGCAATTTCTACTTCTAATTTTGTACAATGAACTATGTATTAAATGTAACAAGGGCAGTAAAACTGCCCTTTTTACACTAATTACTTATAACTTTATTCCGAGCTTGCTTTTTCTGCCTCTTCTTCTTCTTTAAAATATCCTGCAAGTGATAATGTACCGCTACCTTCTAACACAAAAAGTAGCAACAATAATAAAATAAAAATAGTAAAACCCAGGTTAGTTTCTACTGCAAAAACATCACTTTTATTGGTAATTAAAATAACAATTGCCAGCAAAACCGGAATTTGTACAAATGCGGCAAATCGGGTAAAAATTCCAATGATAACAAGAAATCCACCAACTATATGCACCCAAGGCAGGGCATTTTTTAGCAAGGTTTTATAGTCAGAAAGATTGTTGTCATTAATCATCCTTTCCAACTCTGGCAGGTTGTTTAAAAATGCAACCCCCCTTAAAAGTAATATTGCGCCCAGGGCTACCCTTAAAAGTGCAAGCCATTTGGGATTGTGGTTTTCAGTCCAATTTTTAATTTGTGTAAGCAATTTCATAATTTTCAAGTTTGTTTTAAGAGAAACCCAAACTACAAAATTTTAACGATTTATTGGGGAATATGGTCATTTTTTTTAAATCACTGTAAAAAAAATACATTTATTCTTCAATTTCTGCCAAATACGCCAATACAGGCTTGTTATTAATTAGGATAGTTATGGGATAACTATCATCTTCATCAAATTTATAGCTAAAACTAATTATCCCATTATGAAATGAATAATCAACTGTTTTTATACTTTTTTTCTTGTCTGCACCAATTTCTAAAGCAACAATATCTACGTGGGCAAAAGAATTTACTCTCATGTTAAAAAAAATTGGTTTTGATGTAGTTGATTTTATAAAACCTGCCTGTGGTACAAAACCTGCCAAACCAAATTCATAAGCACTATGCTTTACCAATGGTAATGCAATAAAATCTTTTAAAGATTTTGGGCCTGCACCTATTTGCCATGCTTGATTATCCGGATAATGTTGAAAATTAAACAAGGATTTACTGGCAAAGAAATAGTCGTCATTAAACTGCTTTGTATAAGTTATCATTTTAGCATCTGTAAAGCCACTACCCCAGGTAGGGTCAACATAAAACCAGCTTTCGGGACTTTGCCCCAGTTGCACTACTACCCATGCATGATTAAATTGATCAGGCTTTTCGTTGATATCTTCAACACTGTATTTAGCATAACCATTTACCGTAAGACAACGAATTTTTACAACGCTGCACATATCCTGAAATAGGGTTGCATAACCGGTAGAAGTTGTTTTGCGGAATTTAAGTACATCGTCACTATTGGTTTTTTCATTACCATTATTACGGGCTGCTTTACAATCAAAACTTATGTTGTAAGCTATCCAATCAAAAATGGCACGAACCTTATCTTTGTTTTCAGAAAACTTTTTTGTTACTACGTAACTAATAGTCCCCATATTTAATGTATCCAGGCTGCCAAGTGATTTTACATAATCATCTACCATTTTAAAATCACTGCTAGTTTGCTGTGCGGTAGATGCAAATGAAAGCAGTAAACATAAGGCAGTAAAGAATATTTTTGCTTGTTTTTTCATAATGAATAAAATTAGCCTATTACCAGTTAATGGCATTTAAAAAGTGTTGTTAAAAAATTAATTGCTCAAAATTAACAGCTGTTTTATCTTGTTGCCTGCATGATAAAATTTAACAGCATTGTATTAAAATTTGATAAACAGGGAGAAAAACCAGTTAGACGCACATTGAAATTACGGCTGCTGTTGCTGGCAAATTATACCCTGTTTACAAAAAATCTTTCCGGGTAAAAGAGGAAATTAGATGACCATTCATTTAACCAGGTAGCAATATTACCAATGGGCGATGGCAATTTTAAACTGCAACTAAATGCAAGTATCATAAAAGCAATTGGCACAAGAAAAGGCTCAAAAATTGAAGGGCAACCGGAGTAGGATGCAGATGAATATGAACTTAATACGGAGTTGCCGGAATGCCTTGCAGACGAACCTGCCGCATTGATTTTTTTTTAATAGTAAACCAACATCACACCAGCAATATTATAGCAAATGGATTGAATCTGCTAAATCAGCTACCACCAAGGATAAACGCATAGCAATGGCGGTTTCTTCA
Source organism: Chitinophagales bacterium (assembly GCA_038234405.1). Classification (GTDB taxonomy): domain Bacteria; phylum Bacteroidota; class Bacteroidia; order Chitinophagales; family Chitinophagaceae; genus Ferruginibacter. The sequence goes on along the minus strand of JBBQTZ010000004.1, from coordinate 35,534 downwards.
CTGGCAAATAAAATTGAATTTGGAGAAATGCTTTAACCAAAGAAACTTACATCAGTAAACAATGGATTAGTGCTACATTATTACCCTGAGCAATAGCGCAAAACCTACATCTTTTTTTGGATTGTCTTTTATTGTTACTACATGAAGCCCTGCTGGCGTCCATACTTTAAATAGATCTCCTTTTTTATGCGATGCAATTGCCTGATCCAACTGTGGCAACATCATACCTTTTACAAACCACCCAACATCGCCACCTTTGGTTGCCGAGCCTGTGTCGGCACTATAAGTACCGGCCATATACTCAAAAGTTTTTTCGCCAGACTGTATCCGCCTGATGATAGTAGAAGCAAGTGAATCTGCAAAACTCTTTTTAAATACACTGGTATCAAGTACAATATGTGTTACATGATAAAATGTATTAGGCAACTTAGCCAGCACTTTTATCAATACGTTGTTGCCCTTAAAAGGTCCATACACTTTACCAATTTTTCCTTTATAAGCCAAACTATCCGCCAAACCCAAAAAAGAAGTACTACTGATAATACTAACGGTATCAATTTTATATTTTTTCTTTAGCTTGTATTTTACATATCCCAAAGGATCAGTGGTAGATTCAAGCTCTTTTTTTATCTGTGCCAGGGTTTGGCTATGTGCGGCAGTAACAAACGCAGTAAGTAAAAAAGCAACAACTATTTTTTTCATTCATTTTTTTTGTAAAAATAAGTGATGTTGGCTAATGCTATAGATATTTGAAAATTACCTGCTATCCAGTAGAATAAAACGAAGTAAATAGCGGAGATTTTTATTTCAAAAATTTTAGTTAAAAATTTTAGTTAAAACCTTACACATACTTTTTAGACAGATTTTAACGTTTTTTTTTAGATATTGCACTGTAATACTCTTTCATTTGCACTAAACTAATACTAAACTTAACAAGTTAAAACTATGATAAAAAATATGATTACCAAGCAACACACTAGTGCCAAAAAATTATGTTTACTCATCCTTGTTATTTGCTGTAGTCTTATAGGCTTTGCGCAGGATGATGAGGAGGAGATGGAAGAAAAAACAGTGGGTTTTAAAAAAGAATTATTATTTACGGGAGGTAATATTAACTTGTCTTTTTTTAACGGCGCTACTGTACTGGGAGCCTCTCCACAACTAGGGTATAGCGTAACGCAATGGTTGGATGCAGGAGTTATTTTTGGTTATACATACAGCAGCCAGCGAGATGGTTTTGATAATAAATTTCGCCAAACAATTATTGGTCCGGGAGCTTTTATGAGAATTTTTCCGGTAAACTTTTTATTTATCACCGCACAGTATGAGCACAACTTTATAAAGCAAAAATTTTTATATTCTACAGGTGGTACAGATGTAAATAAAATAAATGTTAGCAGCATGTTATTGGGTGCAGGTTATTGCAGCGGCAGAGAGGGCAGAAATAGTTTCTACTATTACTTTTCTGTATCGGTAGATGTTCTTAACAAAGCCAATTCGCCCTACACAGACCGATTAAACACTTTATTACCGGTAGTAAATGCCGGATTTAATATCCCATTGTTTCAAGGCAATAATAAAAGAAATAGATTTTAGTGTAAAAAAATATCCTCCGGATTTTGTACAACTGTAAAGCAGTTTTCAATAGTGTTATATAAAAAATTTTGTGAGGTCATCATTTGCATGTGCTGTAATAATCCATCGTAAAAGCCCCCGCTGTTTATCATAAAAATGGGTTTATCATGTATGCTTAATTGGTTCCAGGTTAATATTTCAAATAGTTCATCAAGCGTACCAAAGCCACCTGGTAAAATAATGGCGGCTTCAGATTTATCATATAGCATCCGTTTGCGAATGTGCATATTTTCTACCACTATTAATTCGGTAATTCCTTCGTGTTGGTGTTCCCATTCAGTTAATATTTGTGGTATTATGCCAATAACTTTTCCACCTTTTTCCAATACGCCATTAGCTACGGCTGCCATCAGTCCTTTGTTTCCACCACCATATATTAAATCAATATTTCTTTCGCCTATTAATTTACCTAGTTGGTATGCATGTGTTTGGTACAAAGGATTATTACCACTTTTGCTACCACAAAAAACTGCTACTGCGCTTGCATGTTTCAACATAAAATATTTTTATGCGCAAAGACACAAAGATTTTTTCTATTTTCAACTTTAATTTACACCAAACCTCTATTGCATGTCGCCACTTATTTTATTTTCATTTGTTTTACTATATTTTGTTTTATTACTTTTTGTAGCTTATTACACTTCCAGAAATTCTACCAACGATACTTTTTTTATTGGTAATAAAAATAGTAATTGGATGTTAGTAGCTTTTGGAATGATTGGCACATCGCTTAGTGGAGTAACCTTTGTAAGTGTACCGGGGGCTGTAGGCGATTTTTCTGGTGATAACTATAAGGGCTTTGCATATATGCAGGTTGCCATTGGATATTTAATTGGCTATGCAGTAATTGCGTTTGTGCTGTTGCCACTTTATTACAAACTTAACCTTACCTCTATTTACAATTACCTGCTACAACGCTTTGGCAGAATAGCATATAAAACAGGAGCGTTGTTTTTTATCATCAGCCGCACAGTAGGTGCTACAGCACGCCTTTACCTGGTAATTAATGTGCTGCAATTTTTTATTTTAGATAAAATGGGGGTTCCCTTTGTAGTAACCGCTGCAGTAATTTTATTAATGATACTACTGTACACTTTTGAAGGTGGCGTAAAAACAATTGTATATACTGATACCCTGCAAACAAGCCTTATGGTTGGGGGATTACTAATTTGTATCTATTACATATTACATCACCTAAACCTTAGTACCGGAGAGGCTTTAGCACAAATGGATACAAAAGGATACCTTACTATTTTTAATACCGATGTAAACAGTAAAGGCTTTTTTCTAAAACAAATTGTTGGAGGGGCTTTTATAACCATCGCTATGACGGGGCTAGACCAGGAGATGATGCAAAAAAACATTAGTGTAAAAAAACTGGGCGACTCTCAAAAAAATGTTATTACACTGGCAATAGTATTGGTTTCTGTACTAGTATTGTTTTTAATGCTCGGTGGTTTATTGTATTTATTTGCATCAGCCAATGGCGCTGCATACCAGGAGGTAATGATAAACGGGAAACCTGTAAAGCAATTACTATTGAACAACGTAAATATTATTGGCGATAAAGCCTTTCCTTCAATTGTATTAAACTATTTACCAACCGGCGTTGGCATCATCTTTATTATTGCACTTATTTCAGCCTTATTCCCTAGTGCAGATGGTGCGCTTACTGCATTAACATCATCTTTTTGTATTGATATTATAGGTTTAAGAGAAAGAAAAGATCTTACCGAAAAACAACAAAAACGATTAAGGCTCACTGTTCATCTTAGTTTTACAGCAATTTTTTTAGCCTGTATTATGGGATTTAAAATTTTAAATGACAATAGCATTATCGACAAAATACTTGATTTGGCAGGCTATACTTATGGGCCGCTACTTGGCTTATTTTCGTTTGGAATTTTTACAAAACGAATATTACCCAACAAGTATATACTAACTATTATTTGCCTTATTTCGCCAGTATTATCTTACATATTGAGCATTAATGCCAAAGTTTGGTTTGGTGGCTATCAAATTGGGTTAGAACTGTTGTTGATAAATGGCTTATTTACATTTGCAGGATTGCTGGCCATTTCAAAACCAGCTACAACAAGTATAAAATAATATGGAATTAGTAAATCCAAAAGCAGAGGTTTATGCAACTAATTTTTCAACTTGCGAAGATGAATTATTGCAAAGTATTGCTCAATTTACTGAACAAAACCATCCACATGCACACATGCTAAGTGGAGCTGTACAAGGCTCGTTTTTATCAATGCTAAGCCAGTTGTTACAACCAATGTACATTGTAGAAGTTGGTAGTTTTACAGGTTACAGCGCTTTATGCCTGGCAAAGGGGCTGCAACCATCTGGCAAATTATACACAATAGAGCTGCGGGAAAAGGATGCTGCTACAGCACAAAACTTTTTTAACAAATCTTTATACAGGCATCAAATTATACAATTGATAGGTAATGCTAAAGAAATTTTACCAACATTGCCGCAAACATGGGATATTGCTTTTATTGATGCAGATAAAACAGGGTATATTGAATATTACGAATTAATTTTGCCTAAACTTAAACCAAACGGTATTATAGTTGCAGATAACGTTTTGTTTCATGGTCAGGTATTAGAACTATCTATTAATGGCAAAAATGCAAAAGCAATAAATGAATTTAATCTGCATGTAAAAAATGACTGTAGAGTTGAGCAGGTAATGCTTACCATCAGAGATGGATTAATGGTTATCAGGAAAAAATAAGATTGTTTTAAATCCAACGTTGTAGCAAATGGTTCATTAAAATCAATACTTAAGAAAAACTTTCATGAAAAAAAATATTCTATTTATTTCAATGGTTTTTTGTGCAGCTTTTGCCCAAAGCCAATCCCTTTCCCCTGTTCAATATATTGAGCAATATAAAGATTTGGCCATGCTTGAAATGAAGCGAATGGGCGTGCCTGCGGCCATTACTCTGGCGCAAGGCTTACTGGAAACAGAAAGTGGCAATAGTGTACTGCTCAAAAAATCTAACAATCATTTTGGCATTAAATGTAAAAGTAACTGGACTGGTATTGGGGTTAGCCATGATGATGATGCTATTGGAGAGTGTTTTCGCACCTATAAAGATGCGGAAGAATCTTACAGAGACCACAGTAATTTTTTGAGGGGTAATGGCAGGTACGCTTCGCTTTTTAAGCTTGCACCTACAGATTATAAAGCATGGGCAAAAGGATTAAAAAAAGCTGGTTATGCAACCAATCCAAAATATCCAGATATTTTAATTAAAAATATTGAGCTGTATAATTTGCAGCAATATTCAATGGCTGCTGCCGCAGAAGTACCTGTTTTTGAGCCGGAAAAGTATGAAGACGACAAAGAAGTGCCTTTTGTGGCATTAGAAGATGTTGCTACCGTAAATAAAACACCGGATAAAACAACAACACCTCAAAACAACTTTTCAACAGGCATTCAATCTATAAATGGTGCTAAATGCACCTACGCAAAAAAAGGAACTTCCTTACTTGCTATTGCTTCTCAAAATAACATACAACTTAGCCGCCTGCTGCAGTATAACGATTTTAAAACTGATGGAATAATAGAAAAAGACCAGGTGATTTTTTTAGAAAAAAAAGCCATAGCTGCTGCCAGTGCTTATTACATTACCAAAAAAGATGAAATACCATTAGATATTGCTCAACAATATGGTATTCAACTACAATCATTACTAGATTACAATCAGATTACCAGCAACGCTGTTATAGCTGCCGGTACCAAATTATATTTACAAAATGCCGGGCAGGCAGGGCTAACGCAACAAAACAATTTTACACCCAACACAAAACAAATGCATCAAGTGCAGCCCAAAGAAGGATTGTATGCCATTTCAAAAAAATATAACATTACCGTAAATCAATTAAAAGAATGGAATAACCTTGCAACAGATAGCTTAGCGATTGGGCAGCAATTAATAGTTGCACAATAAAAAATATTGCCAATCAGTTTTTTAACCTCCAATAAATTTCGATAAAAAATATGCCTGTCATTACGGTAAACCAACAGCAGTTTAAGCCATACTTACAAGCTGCCGAAATAAGCGTAAGAATAAAAGCCCTTGCAACACAAATAAACAAAGATTACGAAGGCAAAAGGCCAATTTTTATTGCAATTCTTAATGGCTCTTTCATGTTTGCATCTGATTTATTTAAAGAAATAACTATTGATGCGGAGATTTGCTTTATAAAGCTTGCCTCCTATAAAGGCACAAGATCTACCGGTAATGTTATTACCTCTATTGGTTTGGATGAACCGCTTGAAAACAGGCATGTAGTAATTATAGAAGACATTGTTGATACAGGCAATACTTTACATAAATTTTTGCCACAGTTGTACAATCAACAACCGGCATCACTTAAAATAGCTTCCTTATTACACAAGCCAGAAGCATTGGAACATCCCATAACCATAGACTATCTTGGGTTTAGTGTTCCAAATATCTTTTTATTAGGTTTTGGGTTAGATTATGATGGATTGGGCAGAAACCTGCCAGAAATCTATCAAATTATAGAACAACCTGGTACAATAGATTAACTTTCGATACGTTTTTGACGAAATATTTTTTGTTTTACATTAACTATTAAAGTATTGAAAAACTGGATTCTCCATATCATATTTACCTTTTTTATAGTTAATTGCAACGCCCAATATTATTTAAGGGGCGAAATAAAAGATGAAAGAAATGAAAATGTGTCCAACGCAAAAATAATATTGCATTCAGATAAGCTGTTGTATTATGCTGGCAATTCGGGAAGTTTTGGTATTTCCAGCAGTAAAGATAAAGATTCCGTTACTATCAGTCTTGATGGATACGAAACCAAAACAGTAAGTATTGCAGCTAACCAATTTGCCTTAATAGTAATAAAAGCACTTTCATCCAATTCAAGCAAAAACAGGCAAAAGCTAATTTCCATTACCAAAGATCAATCCTTTTCTACAAAATATACCTGGAGCATTAGTGATGAGTCGTATTTTTCAATAATAGAAAACGAACTGGTAAATGCTGATAAATATCCTAATACTGGTTTTTCGCTCAATATAAACAAAGCCTCCTATAGCAACATAAGGCGTTTTTTAGCTATGAAAAGTATGGTTCCGCCAGATGCTGTAAGGCTGGAGGAGTTGCTGAATTACTTTAACCTAAACTACAAAGAGCCAGAAAAAAATGAATGCTTCAATATTACATCTCAATTGGCAGATTGCCCATGGAACAAAGAAAAACAATTATTATTTTTAAATATAAATGCCCGAAAAATTGACCTGAACAATGTACCACCCAGTAACCTGGTATTTTTAATAGATGCCTCTGGTAGCATGGATTTACCTAACAGGCTGCCACTATTAAAGGCAGCTTTTCAAATGATGGTGAAAAACCTAAGAGCAATAGATACAGTGTCTATTGTAATTTATGGTGGCGCAGTAGTTGTTTGGATGCAACCTACCAGTGGTGCAGAAAAACAAAAGATTATTCAATCAATTGAAGAGCTTACTGCCAGCGGCGATACACCAGGAGAATCAGGTATAAGACTAGCTTACCAGGTAGCAGAAAGAACCTTCATAAAAAATGGCAACAACAGAGTAATACTGGCTACAGACGGTGATTTTAATGTAGGCGAAACTACTGAAAAAGCGCTGGAAGAACTTATTACCAGAGAGCGGCATTCAGGTGTATATTTAACCTGCCTTGGTGTAGGTATGGGTAATTTTAAAGATTCTAAATTGGAGGCTCTTGCAAAAAAAGGAAATGGTAACTATGCTTATATAGATGACATTGGCGAAGCTGAAAAAATACTGGTAAAGGAAGTAACTCAAAATTTTTACACCGTAGCAGATAATGTGTTTTTAAATGTTGCCTTTAATCCAAAACGGATAAAAGAATACAGGTTGATTGGGTTTGATAATAAAAAAGATGCTATAGCAGATAGCACCGGCGAGCTGGAAGGTGGTGAAATAGGCAGTGGTAACAGCGTATTGGCTATATTTGAAATTACACCAGAAAATGGCAGTGGTAGTAATTATAGTGCCAATGCTGCCATTGATTCGTTTGCAGAAGTTACCCTACGATATATACCTGTAAATACAACAGTGCAAAAAAAAATTAAACATACCTGCCAGGGAACAAGCAGCCCGTTTAATAACATCAATAAAGAATTGCAATTTGGAGCTGCATTGGCTATGTTTGGTTTAAAACTTAGAGATTCCAAATATCTTCCAAAAGATGCAGATTGGCTAAAACTTGAAACAATTGCCAACAATGCATATAACCCACAAGATTATTTACAAGTTGCATTTTTAGGTATTATAGAAAATGCAAAGAAAATCTACAGTAAATCCAAAACAAGAAGAAAAAAAAAGGATAGAGAATAAGGATAGAGAATAAGCAACATTATTACAGTTAAAATTTAACTTAAACTGAAATAATATTGCTTATAATACCATAATTTATAGCAGGGTTATTTTGTAATTATAAAAGGTATTAATTAAACATTTCCCTTACTTTATCAAAAAATGATTTATCGCTTTTATCTGGTTTAGGCTGAAAATTGCTGCTCAACTGTAATTTTTCGAGTATTGATTTTTCCTCAGAGCTTACATGCTGTGGTGTCCAAATGCTTACATGTATAAGCTGATCACCTTTTTCGTAGCTATTTACAGAAGGAAAGCCTTTGCCTTTTAACCTGAATATTTTTCCACCTTGTGTGCCCGGTGGTATTTTTATTTTAGCCTTTCCATCAATGGTAGGCACTTCTATTTGTGTACCAAATACTGCATCGGAAAAAGTAATATGCAAATCAAAAGCTACGTTCAATCCATCCCGGTGCAATTGCGGATGTGCCTCTTCTTCAATCAATATAATTAAATCGCCATTGCTACCGCCACGCTCGCCAGCATTGCCTTTACCATTCATGCTAAGCTGCATACCTTCCTGCACACCGGCAGGTATTTCAATAGTAACTGTCTCTTCTCCATATACCCTGCCTTCGCCCTTGCAAGCCGTACATTTATTGGTAATGGTAGATCCCTCTCCATTGCAGGCAGGGCAGGTAGTTACAGTTTGCATCTGCCCCAAAAAAGTACTTTGTACCCGCCTTACCTGACCGCTACCGCCGCAGGTAGTGCAAGTTTGTATACTGTTACTATCTTTTGCACCGCTACCATTGCAGGTAGCGCATGGTATATATTTTTTTACTTTTACAGTTTTGCTGGCACCCTTGGCCATTTCCTCATAATTCAACTTTATCTTAATTCTAAGATTACTACCCCTAACGCCACGGCTCCTGCCGGTAGTGGAGCGCTTTCCGCCTCCGCCAAAAAAGCTACCAAACGGACTTTCATCTCCAAAAATATCTCCAAACTGGCTAAAAATATCATCCATATTCATACCAGCACCACCAAAACCGCCACCAGCATTACTACGTCCCTGCCCAAAAGCCTGGTGTCCAAACCTATCGTATTGTGCTCTTTTATCTGCATCGCTTAATATTTCATAAGCTTCTGCTGCCTCTTTAAATTTTTCTTCAGATGCTTTATCACCAGGGTTTTTATCTGGATGAAATTGCATAGCCACTTTGCGGTATGCCTTTTTTATCTCATCCTGTGTGGATGATTTTGATACGCCGAGTATTTCGTAAAAGTCTTTTTTCATGCACCTGTCATCCCCTTAAGGAAATTTTAATTTATTATGTATTAAACTGTTGTAAACCTGCTGCTAATTGCATCCGTTGTATAGTCACCTAAAAGGTAAAGACCTATTTGCCCAAAACCACTTTTGCAAATCGTATTATTTTATCGTTGAGGTAGTAGCCCTTCGTTACCTCATCTACAATTTTATCTTTCAAAGCTTCCGTTGGCGCCGGAATTTCTGTAATAGCTTCGTGCTTTTCCACATCAAAATCGGTTCCAATGCTTTCCATTGCCTTTACTCCTTTAGCCTGTAAAGTATTCCTCAACTTGCTAAATACCAGTTGAACACCTTCTTTTATCCGCTCTAAATCGTCACTTTTTTGCAACTGTTTTTCTGCCCTGTCACAATCGTCCAAAACATCAAGCAAGGAAGTAATTACTTCTTTACCCGCAGTTTGAATCAAATCTAACCGCTCTTTGGCACTTCTTCTTTTGTAATTGTCGAACTCAGCAAACAAACGAATGTATTTATCTTTTTGCTCATCAAGATCCTGCTGTAATTTATCTGCAATATCTAACTCTTCCGGATTACCTGAATGAGCATCGCCAGTTATATCGCTATCGGCAGTAATATTTATTTCATCAACCGCAGGGGTAGTTTCATTTTTTAATTCTTCTGAAGTAATAGTTTGCTCTTGCATATTCTTTCGTTTAAATTTATTAGCAATCTGCTTAAAATAAGGGTTTCTGATTTTCATCTTTTGCAATCAAGCAATTGACAAACATTTTGCCAATACCAGTTTTGCAGCCAAATTGACAAGTTTTAGCCATTGTTGGTGCATAAAAGTCAAGTTTAAACAAAAAAATTACAGTCAATTTTGTTATAACTTTCTCAAATACAATAATTACAAGGGTTTACCATTGATTTTTTACTGATAGAATAACATACCACTTTGAGAAAAAAAAACATAAAAGCGTTTTATTTAAACTTTTAACCAAGATTTTTAAGTGCAAAAAAATAATTGCAACGATGCAGTTTAAATCTATGACAGGTATTCGACTGACATAGTAGAGATAAAACAGGTGCATTCTACATTATTGCCCCTATTTGGGTTGGTGGGCGCACCCGACCGTTGCTTGGCCGTGGTTAGTGCAACAATTTAGAATGCACCCATAAAAGCCTTGTTGATAAGGCTTATAAAGTAAAAGCTACCTTTGCTACATGAAAAGTATTTTACTAAAAAAAAATATCAGCCGCCGGGTTGAGGATGGCCACCCCTGGATATTTAACAACGAAATTAACACAGGTCATGCGTTAGATACTGCCGCAAAAGCCGGCGAAATTGTTGCTGTGTATAGTTTTGATAAAAAATACATTGGTACAGGCTATGTTAACCCACAATCGCAGATTTATGTAAGATTACTTACCCGGGACAAAGAAACAACCATTGATGAAACTTTTTTTTATAATAGTATTTTAAAAGCCTGGCAATACCGCCAAAAACTTGGTTATGTAGAAAACTGCCGCCTTGTATTTGGCGAGGCCGATGATTTACCACAGCTAATTATTGATAAATTCAACGATTACTTTGTAGTACAAACCCTTGCTATTGGCATTGATGTATGGAAACCTGCAATTGTAAAAGCTATAGAAAAAATATTTTCGCCCAAAGGCATTTACGAACGCAATGATGTACCCGTAAGAGAATTGGAGGGAATGCAGCAGCAAAAAGGATTTCTTTCACCTGAGTTTGATACCAATATTGTAATACAGGAAAATGGTATTCAACTGCATATTGATATTGCCAACGGGCAAAAAACAGGCTATTTTTTAGACCAGCAAGACAACCGGAAATCTATTCAAAACATTGTAAAAGGTGCTGATGTGCTAGGTGCGTTTTGTTATACCGGCTCCTTTGAAATATGTGCAGCACACTATGGTGCCAAATCTGTAACAGGGATAGATATTTCTCAAAACGCCATAGACCAGTGTAACAAAAATGCAGCGTTAAATGGCTTAGAGAAAATTTGCAATTTTCAATGTGTAAATGCCTTTGATGTATTAAAAAACTGGAGCAAAGAAACAAAGCAATGGGATGTGGTAATGCTCGATCCGCCTTCGTTTACAAAAAACCGAAGTAGCATAGATAAGGCTATTGCTGGTTATAAAGAAATTAATTTACGTGGTATTAAACTGGTAAAGCCGGGTGGTTTTTTGGTAACCTCAAGTTGTACAAACCTGGTATCGCCCAATTTGTTTTTAGATACAATTTATGCTGCAGCTAAAGATGCTAAACGTAAATTAAGACAAGTAGTTTTTTCTGCACAGTCACCTGATCATCCCATTGTAAAGGATCAGGATTACACGCACTATCTCAAGTTTTTGATAGTACAGGTAATGTAATTTTTATAGTACAGGTAATATAAATTTGATAGTGCAGGTAATGTAATTTTGATAGTGCAGGTAATGTAATTTTTATAGTGCAGGTAATGTAATTTTGATAGTACTGGTAATGTAATTTTTATAGTACAGGTAATATAATTTTGATAGTACAATTTAACCCGGATAATACAGTTGAAATAGTAAGGAGGCTTACAAATACAAAATCCGGGTTAACCTGATTATCAAACCACAAATAAGCAAATTACTGGTTGTGTTTAGTTTTTTAGAAAACCAACGTATGCGGCAAAAGGATAAAGATTTAAACCAAAACGGCTGTTTTATAATAATTCTTTCAATCTTTTTTCAAGCTGCTTGCCTTCTAAATCAATAGCGATTATTTTGCCATTTTTATCCAGTAAAAAAGTAGTTGGAATGGCAGTTACGTTGTATGTTTCTGTAATAGTTGCACCCCTGCCGCCGTTATCATTTACCTGGATATAGGGTAATTTATCTGCTTCAATGGCTTGTAACCATGCAGTTTTTTTTCTATCGATGGATACCCCAAAAACTTCGAACCCCTGCGCTTTATATTTATTGTAAAGCTTTACCACAGCAGGGTTGGCAGCCCGGCAGGGGCCGCACCAACTTGCCCAAAAATCTATAAGCACTACTTTTCCCTGTAAAGATGATAACCTTAAAACACTGTCTTTGGTGCCGGGTAATGCAATTTCAGGAGCTGTTTGCCCTACCCTAACCTGGGCACCGGCTTGTAGTGATAACAGTATTGCAAATAACAGCAGGATAGTTCTCATTTGCAGCAAGATTTTTTTTGAAATAGTGATAAGATAAACAATGCAATTTTTTTCATTTCGATATATTTAATTGTATAAAGCTATTATTTAGTACCAATAAAAACAAGCTCTAATACAAGGTTAATCCAACTTTTAATTTACAAAATTCCACTGAATACCAAACCTAAATAAGAAGCCTTGATACACATAGTGCGGCGCAGCAAAGTTATTTTTAGTAAAACCAAAACCATTCTCAAAATTGATAGTATTTAAATTTTCTGCTCTTATATAACCTGTAAATGTTTTTATTCTAAAGTGCATAAAAGCACCAATATCGGGCCTGTTTTTTATAGTGAAAGTATCTTGAGGAATAAACTGCCCTATTACAGGTGAGTAATTGTAACCCTTGTAAGGCGTGTAATATCTAAACTCAAAACCGGTGCTTATGTATAAATTTTTAAAGAGCTGGTTCTCATACACAATTCTGTTACGGGTAAAAACAACCGGTATCCTTATGGGCGCTGCTGCATCTGTAGGCTGAAAAGTAAGTTCACTATACCAATTCCATTTTCTGGTTATTTTAATTTTTTTTGCAGCACTTAACTGCAAAATATTTATCACACTACTGTACTGATCTGATTTATAGTAATTGGTAAAATACATATAATTGGTAATTAAATAATTAGTTGCAGACAGGCTGATAAAAGGATTATCAGCAGTGGCTTTTATTATAATAATGTTCTCTTTTTTAAAAGAGGAAGTATTACCAAAATTAAAAGAAGATTGCCGATTGAAAATAAAGCCGGGGCTCCGGTTTACATTATTAAAGAGCAAGCTTACATTACCCCATCTTTTACTAAAAAACCTTGATAGGTTTGCATAAGCACTATAATCGCCGGCATTAAAACCATTTAAAAAAAATTCTCCTTTGGCCAAAATATCCCACTTTTTGTTTCGGGTTTTATTTCTGTATTCTCCATGCAATACTATATTGTAAAATGATCTGGAGCCAGCAGAAAAAGTACCTCTAATATTTTCTAATCTGGCCCCGGCCAAAATATATTGACCAGAGTTTTTTGTATCCGGAAACTGCAATAACGAAAAATCATTGGTAATCATTTTCCACGCATCAATAGTTAAAAATGTATCTCTTGAAAGTAGCGTTGTATCGTACCAATTTTTATACAAAGCAGAATCGGGATTAGCATCAGTAAACTTATAGCTGCTGGAGGTATAGTTAAGTGTATGTTGAAACCTTAGTTTAGAATAAAACAGGTATTCGGTTGTAGAATCATTGATGATAATAGAATCTTTTTTACCAATATCGTAGCTCTGCCGTAAAAAGAAGGTGCGTTCTTTATATATATTACCCGTAAAAATACTGGTTAAAAAAGGATTAGGAGGGTTAAGCGGTGCTGCCCCCAACCTTACCGGTATAGAGAAACGTTTTGAAAAATTGGGGCTTGTAAGAAAACTGTCGCTTTGCATGCCGCCATTTTCCGAACTTGTAATAGAATTACCCATTAATGTAAAAAACAAAGCATACCGCTTGCGTAACCCTTGATAATTACTGAAAAGCCTGTAACTATTATGATTGGTATTTTGGGTAATAAAAAAGCCCGGCGCATTAATTAATCTGTATTCAAAACCAAAATTGAGATTTGGCTTGGGATTTTGAGTATGTAAAATTTTAATTACCTGCTCTTTACCAGAAGCAAGCTGGTAATTTAATTGGGTAAATGGCTTGGTGGTTTTGTAAAACCTGGTTTCCTCCAGTTTAAATTTATAGGCATCGTAAGCGTGAAAACCTGCATCAAAGCCTGCTTTGGCATAAGGCGAAAATATCAATAAATAACCTGCATTACCAGTATTACCCAGGTACTGCAGGCTTGCAGGTATGGGGAAATATTTATAAAAATCATTGATGCTTGTATCAAATTTTAACGACCTTATAGAGTCTAAAAACCTATAACTTATTGTGATAGAATCTTTTGCATCATCCCTACGTTCAAAGCCAATAGTATCCTTGCTTCCCCCTCCATTATTATTAAAACTCCCCCCCCTGCTCATTACACCCTGCAACAAATCCTGGGCAAACAAATTGCTTACCAGCAGCAGAAAAATAGCAGTCAATAATACTTTGCAACTCATTATTAATCGGGGATACATTTGTACTGGAAAAATGCCAGCGTTAGTACTTTTAAAAGGGTATAACTATCAAAAAATAAAAAAAAACTCCAGCCAAGTAATCATTTCTATAAACTTATACCTGCAATCAACTCTTTAAAAATAAAAGTAAGTTTGGGCTCTGCCTCTTTAGCCGCTTGCAAAACTTCTGCATGGGTAATAGTATTTTCATCTTCCCTGATACCAATATCCGTAATAACACTTATTGCAAACACATTCATACCCATGTGTACCGCTGCAATTACCTCTTGTACAGTACTCATGCCAACTGCATCGCCGCCAATAATATGTAATAATTTATATTCTGCCCTTGTTTCAAACGTGGGCCCGGTAACACCGCAATAAACACCTTCATGCACTTTAATGCCGGCATTTTGGGCTATTACTTTTGCGCTAGCAATTAAATTCTTTTTGTATGGTTCACTCATATCTGGAAACCTCGGCCCAAATGCCTCCACATTTTTTCCGAGCAATGGATTAACAGTAAACAAACTAACATGATCTTTAATAATCATCAAATCGCCTACGCTAAAATTTGTATTCATCCCGCCTGCGGCATTGCTTAACAGAACAGTTTCAATACCCAAAAACTTCATAACCCTAATTGGAAAAACTACTTCCTGCGATGAATATCCTTCGTAATAATGAAACCTACCAGCCATTGCTACAACTTTTTTACCACCCATTTCTCCAAAAATTAATTTACCACTATGCCCTTCCACAGTACTAACAGGAAAATGAGGAATCTCCTTATATGGAATTTCCAATTCAATGTTCATCTCATCTGTAAAACTTCCTAAACCACTACCTAGCACAATACCTACTAAGGGCTGCTGCTGATAGTTACCTTTTATAAAAGCAACAGCTTCATTAACCATATTCACCATATTGATAAAATTTTTTTATGTGCAAAGGTAAGCGAAGAATAGGTTTTAATACCTGCTGTTTAACATACCAAAGGCTATTATTTAAAACTCAACAGCCCACAAGAATAGGTTGTAATACCTGCTGTTTAACCCGGGGTCCATTTCAAATTGTAGCACCCATTTTAGTTGTTGGTTACACCTGCCGAGGCTAAGCTGAGGTTGGTATCTTTTTAACCACTCGATGCTGCATCAATTTAAAATGAACTATAACCCGGCTTTTTCAGATAAAAATTTATTATAGCATACAACAGCAAAATATTGGTTTAATTGATATTAACATAGCTGAAGCCATTTATACAAAAGCAATTATACACTAACCGAAGTGTAAATAAAAAATTATAAGTAAATCTATCATTTCAAACAGGTTAATGATATTATTATCAAAAAATAGTAAGGCAGCAGAAATATTTTTGCCAGAATCTTACATCTATTTATATTTCTACCTTTAAAAACCACTAACTGTTTACTAACTTCACCGCAAAAATTTTCTACACCATGAATCTTCACGAATACCAAGCCAAAGAGCTATTAAAAAAATACGATGTGCCTGTGCAGGAAGGCATTGCCTGCAACACTGCAACAGAAGCAGAAGATGCGTACAAACAAATACATACACTGTACGGCAGCAAGTTTGCCGTAGTAAAAGCTCAAATACATGCTGGTGGCCGGGGCAAAGGATCTATTGTAGGTAAAGAGCAACGTGGTGTAGCTGTAGGTAAAAATGCAGAAGCAATAAAAGAAATTGCACAAAACCTTATTGGAGGTACTTTAATAACCATACAAACTGGTGCTGCTGGTAAAGTAGTAAACAAAGTACTTGTGGCGCAAGATGTGTATTATGATGGACCTAATCCTGTAAAAGAATTTTATTTATCCATTTTATTAGATAGAGCCAAAGGACAAAATGTAATCATGTATAGTACCGAAGGCGGTATGAACATTGAAGACGTAGCACACAATACACCTGAAAAAATATTTAAAGAATGGGTACATCCGGGTGGATTGCTACAAGCATTTCAGGCTAGAAAAATTGCCTTTAACCTGGGCTTAAGCGGAGAGGCATTTAAAAATTGTGTAAAATTTGTAACTAATTTATATAGAGCTTATGTTGGGTTAGATTGTG
This sequence comes from Chitinophagales bacterium, assembly GCA_038234405.1. Classification (GTDB taxonomy): domain Bacteria; phylum Bacteroidota; class Bacteroidia; order Chitinophagales; family Chitinophagaceae; genus Ferruginibacter. Next base: position 18,823 of record JBBQTZ010000004.1, on the reverse strand, counting down.
GTATGCTGGAAATTAACCCACTATTTAAAACAAGCGATGAAAAAATAATTGCCGTAGATTGTAAAATGAATGTGGATGATAATGCCATTATGCGGCACCCGGATATAGCTCAATTAAGAGATATAAGTGAAGAAGACCCTACAGAAGTAGAAGCTGGTAAATTTAACCTCAACTTTGTAAAACTAGATGGTAATGTGGGCTGTATGGTAAATGGTGCAGGACTAGCAATGGCTACCATGGATATGATACAATTAAGTGGTGGCCAACCCGCTAATTTTTTAGATGTGGGCGGCACTGCCAATGCACAAACTGTGGAGGCTGGCTTTAGAATTATTTTAAAAGATCCAAAAGTAAAAGCCATACTCATTAATATATTTGGTGGTATTGTTCGTTGTGATAGGGTTGCGCAGGGCGTTATAGATGCTTACCAAAGTATTGGAAATATTGAAATTCCAATTATTGTTCGCTTACAGGGAACCAATGCAGATGTTGCTAAAAAATTAATTGACGAAAGTGGATTAAAAGTACAAAGTGCCATCTTGCTGAGTGAAGCTGCTGCACTTGTTAATAAGGCTGTTGCATAAAAAGAAATTAAAAATAGTTTAAATCCTGCTGTACAAAATACAGCGGGATTTTTTTATACCAATAATAAGTACAGTATGTTTTACAACAGAGGATAAGCAATATTGCTCAAAATGGTACAATATTAACGAAGGTACAATCGTTTAATAATTGAAAACTAGTGCGTAAAAGATGGCTACACATAAGCAATGCTCCGTAGTTGGGGCAGATACTTACAGTAAAAATTTTAATGCATTTCTTAAAACTTTATTAGCGTTCTACTTGTATTTGAAGCTTATAAAATTTTATTTAATAAAAAAATCCTTACCCTATGTTCTGGTACGAAGAGGAAGTTAAACGTTTAGAATCAGCGATAGCCGGGCTAAATCATGAGCCAGGCCTTATTTTTTACGGCAGCTCTTCCATCCGCCTTTGGGAAACCCTTGAAGATGACTTTAAAGAATTTACCCCACTCAATATTGGTTTTGGCGGTTCAACACTTGCAGCCTGCGGTTGGTTTTTTAACCGTGTATTTAGCAATCTCCATCCAACTTCTATAATTGTATATGCAGGCGACAATGATTTGGGAGATGGCAGAAACCCGGAAGAAGTGGTACTGTTTTTTAATTCTTTAATACAATATGTTAAGCACCGCTACGGCGATATTCCGCTCGGCTTTATCTCTATTAAACCAAGTGTAAAACGTTGGAATATTGCAGATAAAATAAAACATACTAATTACCTGATAGAAGAGATGATAAAAAAAACCGGTGGGAATACGTTTTATATTAATGTTTACGATAGCATGACAGATGCCAATGGATATCCAAAAACTGAATTATTGCAGCCCGATGGATTACACGTAAGTAAACAAGGCTATAATTTATGGAAAGAAATTATTTTAAACAACGTGGCTAAACAAAATTTAAATCTGGAAAGAGCTTAAATATATAGCTAATAAGTATTACCTTGTTTGCGAAATGAGCACTACTAAAAGAGATAGCTTAACCAGGCAATACACCCAATGGTTTAGCCCCAATTTACAAAGAAATATGGAGCTGTTGGTATTTGGCCATCAAGGAGATCCGGTAATATTTTTCCCCACCAGAATGGCAAGATTTTACGACTATGAAAACTGGGGAGTTATTGAAGCCTTAGAAGATAAGATTGCCGAAGGCAAAGTGCAGGTTTACTGCGTTGACAGTGTAGATAAAGAGAGTTTATATTGTAAAGATATTACACCGGAAGAGCGAATTAAACGCCATTTACTCTTTGAAAAATATTTACTGGAAGAACTCATTCCGTTTATAAGGCAACAAAACACCAATACTAATTTAATATCTGCAGGATGCAGCCTTGGAGCATATCATGCCGTAAATTTTGCATTTAAATATTCGCATTTATTTAAAAAAGTAATTGGCATTAGTGGCAGGTATGATCTTACCTTACAGCTTCCGTTTTTTGATGATTTATTTGAAACCTATTGGAATGAAGATATTTACTTTAATATGCCTTGCCAATATATACCCAATCTTTTTGATGAGGATAAAATAAAATTATTGCAAAACCTGCAAATAATTTTAGTTGTAGGAAAAGAAGATGCCTTTCTCCAAATAAATCAACATTTAAGTGATAGCCTTCATAAAAAAAGCATCTCTAACACACTTTATTTAATGGAAGGTGAAGCACACAAAGCCTCCTATTGGGGTAAATTAATGCAAATTTGTTTGTAGTAGACTTTGCTGTTCTGATAAAACAAATATTTACCTGTTCTCAAAAAACATTCAGCGTTACCTTTTAATGAAAATTACCTTTTAATGAAAATTACCTTTTAATGAAAATTACCTTGTAATGAAATGATGAAAGTTATTGGGTGCATTTAAAATTGACGCAGTGCCAGGTGGTTGGCGATTACACCAACCACGGCCAAGCCTCGGTCAGTTTCCCCACCCACCGGAATCCGGAGCGACAATTTGAAATGATGAAAGTCATTTCCATGCTTTATTTTTACAAAAAATAGTAAAAATTTATGCGCCTATCTTCAATCATTTACAACGCTTTTTTCTTAAGTGGCATTGGTTTAGCCAGTTGCAATGGTGGCAATATTCAAAAAACCGGTAACGCTGTCAGGGATACCTCCATTAATGGTTCTGTAGAAACAAGGCCATCAAAATCTGGCTACAAACCTGCTTTTGCAGGGCAAACAAGGGTTAACAGGGTTACTACCAATACTCCCTATAAAGTAGAAAGAATTGCAGAAAAACTTGGCAGTCCGTGGGCCATTATTCCCTTACCAGATGGCAGATTGCTCCTATCGGATAGATCAGGTTTTATGAGCATCTACACTACTACAGGCACAATGATAAAAAAAATTACTGGCTTGCCCGAAGTAGTATTTAAAGGCCAGGGTGGTTTACTTGATATTGCGCTTGATCCGGATTTTAGTACAAACAAAATCATTTACTGGTCTTTTTCAGAAAAATACGGAGATGGGAATTTAACAGCAGTAGCTAAAGGCAAACTATCTGCAGATGAAAGCCGCATAGAAAACCCTGTTGTAATTTTTGAAGCAAAACCTGCTCTTAATAGCGAGTATCATTTTGGATCGAGATTATTATTCAATAAAGAAGGATATTTATTTGTTAGTACCGGCGAAAGATCTATTCTTGAAGGCAGGCCGCAGGCACAGTTGCTCAATGCCGGTCTTGGCAAAATTTTTAAAATTTCCAAAGATGGCAAACCGGCACCGGGCAATCCATTTATTAACACTCCCAATGCTATGCCTGAGATTTATTCTTTTGGCCATCGCAATCCACAAAGCCTTGATATTAACCCCGTAAACGGCGATTTGTGGGAGGCTGAGTTTGGCCCCCAGGGCGGCGATGAATTAAACCTTATACAACCCGGTAAAAATTATGGCTGGCCTGTTATTACTTACGGACTTGAATATGATGATAAAAGAATTGGTGATGCTATTCAACAGAAAAGTGGAATGGAACAGCCTGTTTATTATTGGGAACCTGTATTGTCGCCAAGTGGTATGGTATTTTATACCAGCGATTCTATAGCAGAGTGGAAAAACAACCTTTTTATTGGAGGGCTTAGCAGTACCCATATTGCCAGGCTTGTAATAGAAAACAATAAGGTAGTAGGTGAAGAAAAAATACTGGATAATGAGCATGAAAGAATTAGAGATATTACGCAACTGAACGGTATGCTATTTGCAGTTTCTGATGGAGGAATTCTGTTTAAAATCAGTAAAAAATAAAAATAAAAATGCTGACTTATTGTTTCAATTTACCTCTATACTAATCGTTTTTTAAACCCCAATTTTACAGTTCTCATTTTTATAATAAATGAAAATACCCGGCAATGAAAGTTGCCGGGTATTTTTTACAATTATAATATTGGGTTAAAAATCTAATCCTAAACTAAAGTAATAGATAGGCTTTCCACGAAATACTCCTTTCATTTCCCAGGCTGCATCAAACTTTAAAAAGTAACCTAGTAACGTACTCCTTGCACCAAAACCATAGCCACCTGCAAGAGGGCCAATACCTCCCACCTGTGTTTTAACCTGCACCGGAGGAATTCCGTAAATGGAGGATGGTCTTTTGATTCCTTTGTAAGCCCCATTCCATGCAGTGCCAAGATCTATAAACTGTGTTATTTGAAAATTTCTTAAAAAAGCATTGTTAAGCGGTCTGTTGAAAAACGTAGTATAAACCGGCAATCTAAACTCACTGTTAATTGTAAAAGCATTGTTACCATTAGCAACGTTTTGGGTAAATCCCCTAAGGTTTAAAGCCAAACTTTGAAAAGCGTAGTCAACGTCCGGAGCAGGAGTGTTGTTGGCGTTAAAATATCGGTTGTTGTTATTACCACCAAACATTAACCAACCATCTGCTCCACCTAAATAGTAAATTGTTTTTTGATTACCCCAGCTAAAGTCTGCTGCTGCACGCCCTGCCCATATAAAGTTTCTATAAATTGGATAATAATATCTTGCATCAAAGCCCCAGTTAAAATTAAATTTACCACTAGTGTTTTTTTCCTTACTTACATCTGTATTCCAGTCAAAAAATACTTTGTAACGCAACCCATGCCAAATATTTTGTGCAGGGTTAAGGGTATTATCATATACATATTCTACATGGGTAGTTGCAAAATTTCTACGAATATTTGGCACTGCTAACGTAATGTTATTGTTAACATCTGTGAGCGTAATAAAATTATCTGATCGTATTCCAAAAGTTAAACTTACTCTTTTTGAATTATCAAACGGGTAAGCAACATTGGCCTGGTACAAATGCGTAATAACTTTAGCGTCTAAAAGTCTTCCGTTCACATTAATGCCACCATTTAAAACACTTCTGAAAAAGGTACCTCCCCAATCAATTCTTCTTTTTAAATTTTGATAACTTAATAGCCATTCATTATCTTTTAGATTAGTTGCCAAATTAAAACCACCTGTAATTTTTATATCTTCCATCAACTCAGATGTGCCAAGTTTAACCAAACCATTTAATACAGAGCCAGACCCTAGCCTTACGGGGCCAGAACCACCTGCATAAGGCTGGTATCTATTATAAAGCAGCGCATTACTAAAGCCCACGCCGCCATAATCTGCCCCAAATTTTACCGGTTTATAAGGGTATAGTTTAGCATTTTTTAGCACTGTACTATTTAGTGGTTGTACTACTCCTGTTATTTTGCCCAATAAATTGCTATCCTTTCTTTCCTGTTCAAATTCATCTTGAAAAACGTCTTGCTGCATTGAGTCTGCTGCTTCAAGTGGCTTATCGTATTTGTCTCCAATACTGGCAGAAATTTTATCAGCCATTACAACCCTTTTCATAAATGTAGTTGGTGGTGCTGTAACGTTACGCCTGCGTAATACCGATTCATCAATCTTTAATTTATACAGCGTTTTTTCGTTTCCCTGCCGTGTTACTTCACTCACCTGGTTATTCTCACCGGCTATTCTGGATTCCGCTACACTTGTTTCATAGTTAGTTAATGGAAATGTATAGGTAGAATCCTTTGAAACCATTACAACTGCAATTGAATCTACATCATCTTTTTTATAAACTCTCAGCACACTATCTACATCTTTTGCTGATGGATTACGCAAAATATCTTCCCCTATAAGTACCAGTGTATCTACTCCAGATGCTTTGGTAGTAAAAAAGCCTGCATAGCGGTTGCCCACACCATTTTCGTCACTTATAAAAGTAAAATGATTATTGTTGTAAGGCGTTGGATAACGGGCATTACCATACTTTAAATCACTCAATTGGGTAATTTGATTTAATGCTGCCTTGCCGCCAAAGTTGGTAATTAAAAATACATTGTAGCGGTTATTACTTGGTAAGGAAGTATCGCCGCCTACAGCAGTTGGGCCAGGGCGATTGCTTGAAAAAATAATACCTGTTTTTCCGGGGAATGCTACAAAACTTGCATCAAGATCATCATAAACATCATCAGTTATTTGCTGTATTTTTTCGTTTTCGAGGTTAAAAGTAAAAATATCAGCATGGCCGTTTTTTGTAGCTGTTATCAAAAGTGTACGGCTATCAATCATGTATTTTACATCCTGTATTTGTTGAAACTGATTGGTAATATCCAGCTTTGGATATTTAATTCTTGTTACCAAATCATATACAAATAATTTTATTTTACCCTCCTCATGATAAATAACGGTAAGCCTTGTTCCTTTTGGATCCCAGGCCATTAAAGGATAATCTGGATTAGTTTCATTTAAATAACTTCTGGTACCGTATTTTAAAATAACAGTTTCATCAAAATCTTCGTACAACTTCAATTGTATAATTCCTTTATTGAATTCAACCAAGGCAAATGAATTATTTTTCTTGTTGGGATTTACATTTATTCTATAAAAATCCTTGCGGGTAGTTACATCAAAACTTTCTATAGATTGTCCCTTAGGATAGGCTTTTCGGCGGCTAATATCATTCTCATATTTCTCAGATTCAAATTCCATAAAATCTGCCAGTACGTCTTTAAATTTCCTTTTGCATACCTGCATGCTTGCCCTGTTTAAGTTTTTGTAAACCCTTGCCAGGTAGAGTAAATAAGTTACATTTTCTTTTTTATAATTTTCCTCAATGTAATACCAGAATGCATGCCCTGCAAGCCTTGGTTTTTCAAAGGCAAACTGATAAAATTTACTGTATTTACCTTCAATGATTACGCTTTTTAATTCATCATCCAGGGCGGTATTCCAGTTTTCGGCAGCAAAATCTACATAGCCGTTGGTGAGCCAAAGGGGCAAATCCAATAGAGCCTGGTTACCGGCAAATTCACCCAAATCTTCTCCAAATAAAACATTGTCGGTAATAATTCTTGCAATTCCCTGCCGTATTTGCCTGCGGAGATCGGCATGATTGCCATTAAAATAAACCACCATTTTATTATTAACCAATTTAGTTGCACCGCCGGTATTCAGCCAATCTATACCTATACCTATATTAGATTGCTGCATATCCGCAAATTCATTATAAACAATAATATTTGCCCGCCGCTGTAAACTATACTCTGTAAACGCTTCAACATCTGGCAACTCTTCTTCTGCAACCTGCAATACAAACTTGGCTAACTCCTGCCCATTCTGGTTAAAATAAGTATTAAAATTGGTGCTTTGATAATACTGCCACTTAAATTTTTTGTGTTGAACCCTGTTTTTCCCAAATTCTACCGCATTTACAACTTGCGCTACAGATGGTATATACATATAAAGAACAAACACTGTAAATACTATTTTACTAAACTTTACCATACTAACTTTACCGTTTAATAATTAAAAGTAAACCATTACTTTCAATCACAAAAATATCCCTTAAATAGCTAAATATTTGATGCATGCTACAGATTAAGTCTTTTATTTTCAGTCCAATACAAGAAAACACCTACATCCTGTATAATCAAAACCAAGATTGTATCATCATAGACCCGGGCTGCTACTTTGATGACGAAAAAGAGATAGTAAAAACTTTTATAGATCAACATCAATTAAAGCCAATATATCTGCTAAATACCCATTGCCATCTCGATCATGTTTTTGGCAATAAATATGTAAGCGAAACATACCAGCTTACCCTTCACCTGCACGAAAAAGAAAAGCAGGTACTTGCATTTGCGCCCACATCCGGCCTTATGTATAATATGCCATTTGATAACTATACAGGCGAATTTATAACACTAAAAGAAGGGGATAAAGTTTTACCAGGCACAGATGAATTGGTTGTAATAGAAGCTCCGGGCCACTCTCCCGGAAGTATTTGCTTTTATTGTAAAGCACAGCATTTTATCATTAGCGGCGATGTATTGTTTCAGGGAAGTATTGGCCGCACCGATTTACCGGGTGGCAATCATCAAACATTACTCAACAGTATTCAACAGAAACTGATGGTTTTGCCCAACGAAACGGTGGTTTACAGTGGCCATGGCAACCCAACTTCCATTGGAGAGGAGAAAAGAATGAATCCGTATTTATCGTAAAAAAACAGAACGATTTTAGCAAAAAGCTTTTAGAAACCAGTTTTGGGCGTGCCCCAAAGGGTTGGGCTATTCCCGTGCGAATGGCGGAGCCGGGCGGGCGCTACAAGTACTCAACAGGCTACTTTTCAATTCGCTACGTTTCAATTCGCTACGTTTCAATTCGCCTGGTTCCGGGCTATTCCCGTCCGAATGGCGAGGCCGGGCGGGCGCTTCTATCCCTCACGCTGCACGCATTGTACCTACTGCACAATCTGCTGGCATAATTCCACTAGCACGCCATTTGTTCCTTTCGGATGCAAAAAACAAACTAATTTATTATCTGCCCCAGCTTTTGGCTGCTCATTGATTAAAACAAAGCCTTCATTCTTTAGTCTTTCCATTTCACCATATATATCTGCCACTTCAAAAGCAATATGGTGAATACCTTCCCCCTTTTTTTCTAAGTATTTGGATAGTACTCCATCAGTTGAGGTGCTTTCCAATAACTCAATTTTTGTATCACCGGTTTTAAAAAAAGCAGTATTAACCATTTCACTTTCAACCGTTTCAGTTTTATAACAAGGGGTCTTTAACAGTTTTTCAAAAAGAGGAATAGAAATCGCTAAATTATTTACAGCAATTCCTATATGTTCTACATTAAGCATAGCATTAAAATTTATTTAAATAAAAAATAGCTACCAATAAAAACAGATTGCTTATAAAATCATGTTAATTAAGGCTCATTGTTTACGAAATAAGTAAAATGAATCCACGGAGAGCCGTAAGCCCTTCAAAGTAAAACCATTTGTAGTAATTTTGTGTTATTGATTTTAAACAAATTATTATATGCTCAAACTTCCTATTTATTTAGATAACAATTCTACAACACCAATGGATCCTAGAGTGTTGGAAGCAATGACGCCGTATTTCTTAGAAAATTTTGGCAATGCTGCAAGTCGTAATCATCCTTTTGGCTGGCATGCAGAAGAAGCTGTAGACTATGCCCGTGAGCAGGTTGCAAAATTAATAGGTGCCGATCCAAAAGAAATTATATTTACCAGCGGTGCTACCGAGGGTGATAACTTAGGCATTAAAGGTGTTTATGAAATGTATGCTACTAAAGGCAATCATATAATAACTGCCACTACGGAGCACAAAGCCGTACTGGATACCTGCAAGCACATTGAAAAATCAGGTGGTGAAGTAACTTACCTTGAGGTAAAAGCAGATGGCCTGATAGATTTAAAAGAACTGGAAGCAGCTATCAAACCAACTACCATTCTTATTGCCATAATGTACGCCAATAACGAAATTGGAGTGGTACAACCTATACGTGAAATAGCAGCTATAGCAAAAAAGAATGGCGTTTTACTATTTTCAGATGCAGTGCAGGCTGTTGGTAAAATTCCAGTTGATGTAAACAAAGATGGTATAGATTTAATGGCTTTTACTGCTCATAAAATGTATGGCCCTAAAGGTGTAGGTGCATTGTATGTACGGCGCAAAAACCCCCGGGTAAAAGTAACTGCACAAATGGATGGCGGTGGCCATGAAAGAGGCATGCGTAGCGGCACTTTAAATGTTCCGGGTATTGTGGGGTTTGGTAAAGCTTGTGAAATATGCATGAATGAAATGGAAGCAGATACACAACGTATTAGCAAAATGCGTGATCACCTGGAAAAAGAATTAATGAAGCTGGAAGAAGCGTATATCAATGGCAGTACATTGCACCGCTTACCGCATGTTACCAATATTTCTTTTAAGCATGTAGAGGGTGAAGGTTTACTGATGGGCTTTAATAAAAATATTGCACTTAGCTCTGGTTCTGCCTGTACATCCGCATCTTTAGAACCCTCTTACGTTTTAAAGGCATTAGGCCTTGGAGATGATCTTGCACACAGTTCATTGCGTTTTGGCCTTGGCCGCTTTACTACAGATGAGCAAATAGAATATACGATCAAAGCTATCAGTGAAACCGTTTTAAAATTAAGAGACATGAGTCCGCTTTGGGAAATGTACAAAGAAGGTATTGATTTAAATAGCATTGAATGGGCACATCATTAATCCATAAAATATTTTATTTATTCCACAGTTTACAGATAACACAATACAACAATTAATTTTCAAATTTCGTATTTAAAAAAATTAAAAATTACAATTATGGCATACTCAGAAAAAGTAATAAATCATTATCAAAATCCTAAAAATGTAGGAACGCTTGATAAAAGTAGCAAAAGTGTAGGCACAGGGTTGGTAGGTGCGCCTGAATGTGGTGATGTTATGCGTTTGCAAATTGAAGTAGATGACTCAACCGGTATGATTACCGATGCAAAATTTAAAACCTTTGGATGCGGCTCTGCTATTGCCTCCTCTTCTTTAGCTACTGAATGGTTAAAAGGAAAAAGTATTGACGAAGCACTTACCGTTGATAACATGGATTTTGTAGAAGAGTTAAATCTTCCTCCTGTAAAAATCCATTGTTCTGTTTTAGCAGAAGACGCTATCAAAGCAGCTATCAACGATTACCGTTCAAAAAATGGACTTGAGCTCATTAAGTTTGATGAGAGTGTTGTACATTAATTAGTGGTACATCTTTGTAAAATACCAAGTAAAGAAAATTATAAAAATGGATAGTCAATTTAACAATAAATCTGTTGATACTGTAGTAGAAGAATGTCCACAAGTACCGCTTACAGAGATTGCAGCAGAAGGTACACCTCTTGTGAAAAAGAATGTAGTAGAAAACTCCATTTATATCAGCGATAAAGCAAAAGCTAAAGTAATACATCTAATGACAGATGCTGGTGTTATGGAAGACGCTACTTATTTTTTAAGAGTTGGTGTAGTAGGTGGTGGTTGTAGTGGTTTAAGTTATAAAATGGATTTTGATAATGAGGTAAAACCAATGGATCAGGTGTTTGAAGACAAAGGGGTAAAAATTGTAACTGATTTAAAGAGTTTTTTATACCTGGTTAATACAGAGCTTGAATTTAGCGATGGGCTTAATGGCAAAGGGTTTTATTTCGATAATCCTAATGCAAGCCGTAGTTGTGGATGTGGGGAAAGCTTTGCAGTATAAGTTTGAACAGCTAATTAGGTTTAAATAATTTTACACATAAAAAAAACTGGTAAATTACATTTACCAGTTTTTTTTATGTGTAAAATTTATACTATTTTTTTACACCTTTTAATTTTTTAGTGGCTTTCACTGATGGTGCAGCAGGAGAATTCTCTTTAATTTTATCTTTAGCTTCTACCATTGATTTTGGCATTTTATCAAATTCTTCTGCAGCAACTACGTCGCCCGTAAAAGTGATTGATTTCACTTCATCAATTCCGGCAAATTTTACAGATAAATGTTTGTCGAAATGATTTAACGCAGCCGCATTGTAAGTTGCAACAATAATACCTGTTTTGCCTGGGGCAATTGGTTCTTTGGTATAGTCAGAAATTGTACAACCACATGTTGGATTTGCTTGCTCAATAATCAATGGTTCTTTACTAATATTAGTAATTATAAAAGTTCCTTTTGCAGGTACACCTTGTTTAATTTTGCCAAAATCTATCGTTTCGGATGTAAATTTAGCTACGTCAGCTACTTTTTTTTGTGCAAAAATGGTAGTAGTTAAAAGTAAAGCAACTACAGGTAATAATAATTTTTTCATTTTATCAGGTTTTATTTTTTTGAAAATTATTGTTTTTTAATTAATTATCTAAATTTTTTAAATCTTTATTTTCAGGGGCAGATGAAATAGGCGTTTTCCATACATCACCCTTTATCGTTAACTGCTTATTAAGGGTGCCATTATATTGTATAGTAATATATTTTGAGAACGGTCCTTCAGATGCGGCATTGTATCCAACAGTTATATAACTTTTTTCACCCGGCCCCTGCACTTTATCATGCTCCCACTCAGGGGTAGTACAACCACAACTTGCTTGCACATTACCAATTTTAAGTGAATCTTTGCTATTATTTACTATTTCAAAAATATGCGTAACAGGTTTTCCTTGCGGTATTTTTCCGAAATCAAATTCAGGCTCTTTCAAAACCAACACGTCTTCAACGGAAGAAAGTAAAGATTTGTCATTTTGAGCTGAAACAATGTTTTCAGTTTGACACTTAGCGTTTACAGAAAAAAGTGTACACACAAAAAGAATTAAAAGTAGTTTCATTTAACGTCAATTTCAATAATTAATCCAAAGATACAAAAACGTATAAAAACCTGCCAAATTGTTCTTTAGTTACCATATTTTTAACAATCATCTCAAGTAATAATTTACATTTGTCCCATGGATATCTCAATGACTAACGATGCTGTTTTACAAGAAAAACTAAGTTTTGATCACTTTAGAAATGAAGTGTTAAAAGATTATAGAATTGCTTGCGAAAGCAGAGAAACGAGCTTGCTCGGAAGAAAAGAAGTACTCACCGGGAAAGCCAAATTTGGCATTTTTGGCGACGGAAAAGAAATTGCCCAGGTTGCAGTGGCTAAATTTTTTAAACCAGGCGATTTTAGAGCAGGTTATTACAGAGATCAAACTTTTATGTTTGCTGCCGGCATCACCAATGTAGAGCAATATTTTGCACAATTATTTTCAGATCCGGATATAAACAATGATCCATTTAGTGCTGGAAGACAGATGAATGCTCATTTTGCCACAAAAAATGTAGATGAACAGGGCAACTGGCTTGCATTGGTCAATACAAAAAATACCAGTAGTGATATGGCCCCTACTGCCGGGCAAATGCCAAGGGCGTTAGGGCTTGCACTTGCATCAAAATTATTTAGAAAAGTAGCTGCATTTAAAGAGCATATATCTCTAAGTAATAACGGCAATGAAGTGTGCTTTTGCACCATTGGCGACGCATCTACCTCAGAAGGGCATTTTTGGGAGGTAGTAAACGCTGCTGGCGTTCAACAAGTACCCTTAGCAATTTTTATTTGGGATGATGGTTATGGCATTTCTGTACCTAAAGAGCTTCAAACTACCAAAGGGTCTATATCTGCCGCATTAAGTGGAATGCAAAAAAAAGAAGGTACCAATGGGCTAGATATTTATAAATTAAAGGGATGGGATTATGCCGGCATGTGCGAAATATTTGAACCGGCCATACAAAGAATAAGAGATACGCATGTACCTGCCATTTTTCATATTGAAGAAATAACACAGCCACAGGGCCACTCTACATCCGGTAGCCATGAGAGATATAAAACTCCCGAACGGCTTGCATGGGAAAAAGAGTGGGATTGTATAAAACAAATGCGGGAATGGATTTTGGAAAATACATTAGCAGAGGAAGCTGAACTATATACCATAGAAATGAGTGCCAAAATGTTTGTAAAAGAAAGCAAACAAAAGGCTTGGGAAAAATACCTGATACCAGCAAAAGAGCAACAAAAAACTACCCTTAAAAAACTTGGTGAAACAGTTTTACAGTTACCTGAGAGTAAGAAAAATTCAATTGAGCTTGTTATTAAAGAATTGGGTAGTATAAAAGAGCCTTTGCGCAGGGAAGTGATGAAATATCTTGCCCGTGCCATTGATAGCATTGAAGAAACAAATGCTTGCAAGGATGTAAGAGATTATTACAACAGTTTAAAAGAAGAAAATAAAAAACTATACAATACTTATTTGTACAATGAAGGGCCAAAAGCTGCTACCAGGGTAAAGGAAGTAAAAGCTTTGTATGATGAAAATTCTAAAACGGTAAACGGTTACGAAATATTAAACAAATACTTTGATGAACTATTTAAAATAAATGACAAAGTAACTGCTTTTGGAGAAGATGTTGGTTTAATAGGCGATGTAAACCAGGGCTTTAGCGGGTTGCAGGAAAAACATGGCGCAGACCGAATTTTTGATTCCGGTATAAGGGAGCTATCCATAATGGGACAAGGTATTGGGCTTGCATTGCGTGGTTTAAGACCTATTGCAGAGATACAATACATTGATTATTTACTGTATGGTTTGCAAACTTTAAGCGATGATTTGGCAACTACGCATTTTAGAACAGCCGGACAGCAAAGCTGCCCAATGATTATCCGAACAAGAGGACATAGACTAGAAGGTATTTGGCATAGCGGTTCGCCAATGGGTATGATTATTAACTCATTGAGAGGTGTGTATGTTTGTGTGCCAAGAAACATGGTACAGGCAGCGGGAATGTATAATACCTTACTCGATTCTAATGATCCTGGTTTAATGATAGAATGCCTGAATGGATACCGTTTAAAAGAAAAAATTCCCAGTAATTTAATGGAATTCAAGGTTCCCCTTGGCATTCCGGAAACTATCAAAACCGGCACAGATATTACCATTGTAAGCTATGGCTCCACTTTGCGGATTGTATTGGAGGCAACTGAGTATTTAGAAAGAAATGGTATAAGTGCAGAAGTGGTGGACGTACAAACTTTATTACCCTTTGATATCCATCACAGTATTGTAGCTTCCTTAAAAAAAACCAATCGTATTTTATTTGTAGATGAAGATGTACCCGGTGGTGCAGCAGCCTATATGTTTAACCATGTAATGGAAAAACAGGGGGGCTACAAATTTCTCGATGTATCGCCAAGAACGCTTACAGGACAGGCTCACAGACCATCATACTCTAGTGATGGCGATTATTTCAGCAAACCAAATGTAGAAGATGTAGTACGTGTAGTAAAAGAAATGATGGCCGAGTAATACCTTGTATTTTCAATGAGTAATTACAAACGGTTTCCATAATATTTTTTTCCTCCATTTTTTTCCTCCATATTTTAACATTCAATTTAATGAAACTAGCCATTTACCAGATTGATGCTTTTACGGCAAAACTTTTTGGTGGTAATCCGGCGGCAGTAATTCCATTACAAGAGTGGATTAGTGATGAACTGATGCAACAAATATCCATGGAAAATAATGTTAGCGACACTGGATTTTTTGTACCATCTTCTACACCCGGTATCGACTTTGATATTAAATGGTTTACACCTTGCAACGAAATTAACTTATGCGGACATGCTACGCTCGCTGCTGCCTTTTTGTTGTTCAACAAATTGGGTTTTAAAAAATCGACCATACATTTTAGCAGCCAAAGTGGTAAGTTATTTGTTACAAAAAACAACCATTTGCTCACCATGGATTTTCCATGTTGGAAGCCAAAGCAAATAAGTAACACACTGCCTCCATTTTTGAAAGAAGCATTGGGCATACAGGAAATAGTTGACCTTTACCAGCACCGTGATTTAATAGTGGAAGTAGCAAATGAAACCATTGTTAAAAATTGTACGCCAGATTTCACTTTAATGAAAAAGCATTTTGATAAAATTATTATCACTGCCCCCGGTGATTCATCTGATTTTGTTTCTCGTTTTTTTGCACCGGCCTCCGGTATAGAGGAAGATCCGGTAACTGGTTCTGCACACTCTCAACTCATCCCCTTTTGGAGCAGCAAACTAGGCAAATCATCCTTAAAGGCCTTGCAATTATCTGCCCGTGGAGGAGAGCTTTGGTGTGAGCAATTAAATGAAGAGAGGGTATTAATCAGCGGGCAATGTGTTTTTTATATGCAGGGAGAAATAACGGTTTAGGGAATATTTTTATTATGAAAGATTAGGTTATTATCGATCATTATTTCTTCTCAATATTCTTGCATATTGTCTTGTGTTCTTAAACTTATTGAGCACATTTTCTTCAATCATTTCAAATGATAATTGATTACGCCAAAAAGTAGTGTAGATTTTTATTATATTGTTAGATGTCAGTGGTATTGTAGTATTTTTAATGCTCGCTTGTACTTTTGGAGCATCCAGTACGAATTGTTCCTGGGCTGCTTAATTAAGTAGTTTAATTTATTGTTTCGCCTCGTCTAAAGAAACTTTGTTCATAAGCATTACAGAAATCATCCCTTCAATATTACTTTGAATATGGTATGCTGTTAAATAGGCGCTTTTCTTTTGCTCTATTTCATAATTTCTAATCCTTTCAATTTCCTGTAAAAATTCTTGAAGCGAAACTCGTAAACGACATAATTCGTCTTTCCCGGATAAGGATTTGTATTTATTCTGGTAGTCTTTAATATATTCCTCAGTAGATTTCATAAAAGTATTTACAACACCCAACTCTCAATTTTTAATAAAATAAAGCAATAGAATTTTTTATTCCATGTGTAATTCGCCAAACTAACTCCCAAAAGTATTGTACATGTTATTTTTGTTTGAATAAGAAACTCCGTACAATCTTTACCGCACGTATCGCCAGATGCGTCTCTGGAAAAAGAATTTTTCCTTGACATTACACTTTGTTTTTTCTTGGAATATGAGAATGAATAAATTGACACAATTCCTCGAGGCGGCAAACCAGTAGCATTGTTGCATTTACATACAACCAACCCGTTAATTTTAAGCGTTTTTACAAAGGCAGAAGTATTATTAGGTTGCTAACCCTTAGCCGCAAATTGAAGCAATAAAGAATGGACCTCTATTGTTAGTGCTTATGGGCAGAAGTTTTTAAGGTTAAATATATGTACATAGCCATGTTCGTAATTTGCAAAAGTGACTTATACCTTGTTAAGATAATTTTTACCATTTAATTTTTAAAATTCAATAAAATGTAAAAAATGTAAAACCTGGTATTCAAAGAAATATTGATTGCGAAAATCAGCAATATAGAAGATACTGAACTGCTCAAAGAAGCAGCTCGTTTGCTTATGGTTGACATAAATAATTCAACCATTTTTTATTGTACCGGCACCTGAAAAAGAGGATATTGAAGAAGCCATGCAGCAGATAAAAAATGGTGAAAGTTTCACGCATAATCAAGCAAATCCACTAATGAACGAATGGCTAAAAAAATAGCCTCGTCAAAGAAGGCTTTAACAGAAAGAATCCAAATCTTAGCAAATTGGGAGTCTGTAAATAAATCTTAAAGTTGTATAAAAATCCTGATAAATTATTTTTAGAGAAAATTGAACTACCTACTTTTCATCTAAAAAAGTAACAATCAAGCCAATACATTTTATAAACAACGCCCCTAAAGTCATTTCTTGTTACACCTTGTTCATTTTTCCAAAGCAGATTATTTGGTAACCGGCGATAGAGATTTATTAAATCCTTTAAAATCAGCATCAATGTTATTTTGTTTGGGGATGATTTTTAAGGCGGCAAAGACTAGTACTGTGAAGAAATAGGATTAACCATTACCCGCCGTAGTATTAAACCACCCCTAGCCCCTCCAAGGGAGGGGAATTGGCGGCTGCTGTTTTAAGATGTCTATTCTTTTGCACCCGCTAATTTAAAATAGCATGGCAGAAGGAGTAGAAAGACTCCGCCCCACTTACCCCACCTACCAAACCCTGTTCGTTAACACCAAGCCCTACTCCCCCGTTCTCATTTCTACTATCACAGCTTTTTTATTTCTTTTACCTGGTTTTGCGGGCGGACAATCTACCGTTGTTTCCCCGGCATTCATTTGTTTAGGATCAAAGGTTTTTAGGGCAGCTTTCATTTGTACAGCATGTTGCATTTTTTCATAAGCCTTGTGTACTGTATCTAAAGAAGTAATATAAATACTGCGGCCATGTGTGCCAACTACTAGTTCATTTTCACGCTGCTGTATTGCTATATCATGTATAGCAACCCGTGGCAAATGGTTGCTCATACTCATAAAGGTATTTCCCCTATCAAAACTGGCATATAAACCATTATCACTACCAACATAAATGATCTGCTCATTGGCAGGGTCTTCCTTTACCACATTAAGCGGCTCAGCAGGCAGGTCTGTCCCTCCCGGCTTCCAGGTAGTTCCGTAATCTTCACTTATAAAAAGATAAGGTGTAAAATCATCAAACCTATACCCATTAAGCGTTGCATAAACTCTACCCTCTTTAAATTGCGATGCAGTAACACGGCTTACCCATAAGTTAGCCGGCAAATTTTTAGAAACCAATGTAAAATTATAGCCCCCATCTTTACTCACCTGAATATTACCATCATCTGTACCAACATACAATAACCCAAATTTTAATGGCGATTCGCTGATGGTTGTAATAGTTCCATAAGGAGTGTTGCCCTGCTTTTTACCATTGGTTAAATCGCCGGTTAGCGGTAGCAAATTTTCTCCTTTATTTAAACTGCGGTAAAGCTTATTGGCACCAAAATAAAATACATCTTGCTGATGCTTACTTAGCAAAATAGGCGATTGCCAGTTGTACCTCAATTTTTGCTCTCCCAAGTCATGCATCGGGTGTATGTCGAGCTGATTGCCCGTATCAGTATTGGTTCGGTAATAATAACCAAACTGAGCGCCTGCATATGCTGTCTTATTGTCTCTTGTATCTACCTGCACCTGCATACCATCGCCTCCACCAATCGCCTTCCAGCCATATTCCTCCGGCTCAGGTTCTTTTTTATCTTCAGCAAAAGAAAACTGGTTATTGCCCGTGTTTATTGCAGATGGCCCCATCCATACGCCATTATCCTGCAAACCACCATAAACATTGTATGGTACAGCATTATCCGTTGTAATGGCATAAAACTGACCTACTGCATTACTCGTAGCCTTAAACCATTTGTTGCCATTATCGTACGTAATGTTTACGCCGCCATCATTACCAGCTATCCAATGGTTATCCTTAGCAGGATTAATCCAGCAGCTATGCCAGTCGCCGTGTGTATTATCTTTATCTACCGGAGTAAAAGTTTTTCCCCCATCGGTACTGCTAATAATACTGGTACCAAAAGTGATTACCTTATTCTCATCAACCGGCGAAACATAA
>JBBQTZ010000003.1:0-53356 GCA_038234405.1 Chitinophagales bacterium | reverse complement strand
TAAAACCGGGGAAATGAATACTTCAATTGGTACTTTCGCTTTGGCAACAAATCAATCAGGTATTTCAAATACGGCTATTGGCCATCAAAGTTTGTATAAAAATTTTGGTGATAGAAATACGGCAATTGGGAAAGATGCTTTAAATTCAATCTTGACTACAACGGGCAGTGGAAATGTAGCTATAGGTAATTCGGCAGGATTTAATGAACTTACCTCGAACAAATTATACATAGAGAACACCGATGCCAATAAAGACGCCGCCCTCATATACGGCGATTTTGCAGCCGATAGCCTTTTACTCAATGCCAAAACCATCAACAAATTCAGCCTGAATGTACGGGGCAGCAACGCCCTTGAAATGGGCTATGGTGCAGCAGGTAAACAAACCGATGCCGGTAAAATTTGCTATGGTTGTTTTGGTGATCCTGCTAACTGGTTGGGTATTGTGGGCGGTGGTACAGCACCTCTAGGCACCGACCGGGTAATAAAACTTTGGAGCGAAGGAGGCTTAAGAATCAGGGGCAATGCATTACCCGATTTCAACAATACTTACAGTTTAGGTACCAGTGGCCAACGCTGGAGTGAAGTTTGGACAAACGCCGGTGCTATCAATACCAGCGATGCCAACCTAAAAACCAATATCGCTCATTCGCCCTATGGACTTGATGAAGTAATGCAAATGAACCCGGTGCAATACAACTGGAAAACCAACCCAACTGAAGATTTGCAAATTGGCTTTTTAGCCCAGGACATTCAAAAGATAATACCCGAAGCGGTAGTGGTACCTGCCAATGGCGACCCGCTAGGAATGAAATATACCGAGCTGATACCAGTGCTGGTAAAAGCTATACAGGAACTCAAAAATGAGATCACAGAGCTTAAAAAACAATTGAAAAAATAATACTGTGCTTTATTGGTGCACTCAAATTAATAATAATAATCAGCATGAAGCAAACACTATTTCTCCTACCGTTCTTAATTTTCACCTTCTATGTACAGGCACAAAATGTAGGTATTGGTACACCAACGCCAAAAACCTCCCTTGATATAAAGGGCGGTATTCGTAACCAGCCATTGTACCTTATTGGCACAGGCACGGCTATAATTATCCCCGACAACCAAAGCAATATCAATCTTACAGGGAACTTTTTAGGGCAATTTTCAGCTACTGTAAATATCCCGGAAGATGGCCAAAAACTAGTTATTGATAATAACAGCAATCAAACCGGGGCATTAATTGGCGGGCCAGATATAAGAGGTGGGCTTAATGAATACATTTTTAGCGATGGCGAATGG
Organism: Chitinophagales bacterium; assembly: GCA_038234405.1. Lineage (GTDB taxonomy): Bacteria > Bacteroidota > Bacteroidia > Chitinophagales > Chitinophagaceae > Ferruginibacter. Next base: position 52,060 of record JBBQTZ010000003.1, on the reverse strand, counting down.
AAAACTACAAAAACAAACGCCTGGGACTTGAATGGAAATTTAAATACTAACCCAGGCAATAATTTTATAGGCACTATAGATAATAAGGATGTTGTTTTTAAAAGGAATAATACTGAAAAAATGCGAATGAAAGATATTGGGTTAGATATAATTGGTGATGGAAACTTCATTGGTTCCGCAAAAGCCCTCAATATGGATATTTATAGCAGTTCATCTTTGAATTCTGGGGTTACCAGCAGCCTTAGCTTTGGGGGTAGCAATTTTACTTCGGGCCGTATTTCTTCTATTGCCACATCCACATCTGCCGCTCGTATGGGGTTTTTCACAGGCAGTAGTTTTGCCGGCGGAACTTTTAATTTGCAAGAGAGGCTAAGTATTGTCAATAACGGATTTATTGGCATAGGTACAGCTACACCTAATGCACCCTTGCAGCTAGCCAACACTACCAGTAATAGAAAAATTGTATTATTTGAAGTTGCAAATAATGATCATCAATTTTTTGGTGTGGGTACCAACGCTTCTATGCAGAGATATCAGGTAAATTCAATTTCTTCAAGCCATGGTTTTTTTGCTGGAATAAATTCCACGGCTTCTACCGAACTTATGCGCATACAAGGCAATGGCAATGTTGGCATTGGTACAGCTTCACCTAATGCGCCTTTACAGCTAGCCAATACTGCCGGTAATAGAAAAATAGTTTTGTTTGAAGGTGCAAATAATGACCATCAATTTTATGGTGTTGGCATCAATACTTCAATGATGCGCTACCAAGTAGATGCAACCACCTCTAGTCATACTTTCTTTGCTGGTAATAGTGCTTCAACCTCCAACGAATTAATGCGTATAAATGGAAATGGAAATGTAAACATTGCTGGCTTTACCAAATTAGGAGAGAGCAGCATGCCTATTAAAACTGCAACATTTTTATCAGATTTAGAGACAGTTTCTGGATCATTGATAGGGTCATGGTCGCAAGTTTTCTTTGATATTCCAATTCATATCAGAGCTATTATTTCTTATTATGTAATTACCACCGCCGTAGTAGACGGATTGACTCAATCATATTCACCATTTGGTACTATTAATACTGATATAGGTAAAGTAAGATATGGATTACAACTTAATGGAGCTTTAACCCGGTTTTTTGCAAATTACGAAAACTGCGACTTATGTAACAAGCCTGCAAAACTAATTTTACATGTAACTTATACTGATGCCCCTCTGTGGTAACATTTATTTAAAAATACTTTCGACATAAAAAATGAAACAAATAATCATAGTACCCCCCGCCTCCGTTGGTATGCCCATACCAGGCATGGAGGCCTATGAGTTACCAACGGGATTTAGGGATTAAAAAATTTAAATTAACAGAAAAAAAATAATTTATGTCAAAGAAAGGCCGTGGTACGTAATTCCTTTTGGGAGGCTTTCGCACAAGTCAGGTGCTGTTATGTGTTCATTAGCAAGTAATTATTTTGTGTCTCCTACTCAAATTATCATTCAAAACAACGCAGCTAATTGTACTTTTATCTGTAGCAAACCAGTTAAAATTCTCATCACATATAAAGAGTAATTTCATCTACTTCATAAAAATAGCTTTTCAAGAAATCAATCAATAAAAAAGAAAATAAAATTTGCTGAATGCAGGTAACAGCCTTGTATAAATTATTTTTTTTTATTTTTTGTTATCGTTAAGAAATTTACCAGGCACTATTGCTCGATTAAGCCCAGCCTATAAAAAAAACTTACCTGTTTAATTAAATGGTTGCCTTTGCTTGCTGCTAAAGTTAAAATAAGGTTACGGTTGTTATATTTGCACTTAAATAGTAATTAATCATGAGTAAGAAAATTGCAATAATTGGCGGCGGCAACTTAGGTACTGCCATTGCAGAGGGATTAATAAAAAGTAAATTTTGTAAACCTGAAGCTATCACCATCACTAAAAGAAATGTAAGCACACTAGATGCTTTAGCAAAAAAAGGTGTAGCAATAACTTCTGATAACAATGAAGCTATTCGCAATAGTGAACTCATTATTTTAGCCATAAAGCCTTTTCAGGTAAGTGAAGTATTAAACGCAGTAAAAAAAGATTTAACAACCAATAAAATATTGGTATCGGTAGTAACAGGTGTTTTAATTAATGATATTTCCGAAATTATTAAGAAAAAAATGCCTGTATGCAGGGCCATGCCAAATACGGCTATTGCTATACAGGAAAGTATGACCTGCCTTAGTTTTAGCAATACATCGGCAGATGAAATTAATTTTGTAAAAGGCCTTTTTGAAACACTTGGAAGAGTTGCTTTAATTGACGAAAAATTGATGGATGCAGCAACAGTACTAGGTGCCTGTGGTACTGCCTATGCAATGCGCTACATAAGGGCAAATATACAGGGTGGTATTGAAATAGGTTTTGATGCGGCTACTGCTACATTAATTGCTGCACAAACAGTAAATGGAGCTGCTGAACTTTTATTGCAAAAAGGCACCCATCCTGAGCAGGAAATTGACAAAGTAACTACGCCAAAAGGATGCACAATAGCCGGATTGAATGAAATGGAGCACCAGGGTTTTAGCTCTTCGTTAATAAAAGGTATTGCTACCAGCTATAATAAAATTGTAAAAGGATAGTTTTTAATACCTATTTACAGCATCCATATTTATCAAAATTAACTTTCAGTTTTAATATATAGTAATGAAAAAAATTGATCTTGCCTATATTGTTGATGATAACGAATTTGTATTAACCATCAGCGAAAAAATGATTACCAATCATGCTGCATTCGAAAATATAGCCAGTTTTACAAATGGATTATTGGCATTAAACGCTATACAACAAGCCATAGAAAATAAAAGCCAATTACCATCAGTTATATTTCTTGATATAAACATGCCGGTAATGAATGGTTGGGAGTTTTTAAATGCTATTAACAATATTACAGCGGCGCAGGATATTGCCATTTATCTTTTTACAGATTCAAGAGAACCTGAAGATATTAGTAAAGCAAAAACATATATTCAGGTTAAAGGGTTTATCTCAAAAAAATTACCTAAACACGAGCTTGATATCATTGCAGGTTAAATGAAGGGTGTATCCCAAATTGTCGCAGTAACAAGTGGTCGGTGAGTACACCGACCACGGAGAGCCTCGGTCGGTGTACTCACCGACCGAAATCAGGAGCGACAACTTGGGATGCACCCTAAATGAATGTAAAACATCAAATTTAGAAACCTATTTTTGAAAATACCTAAGCTCCTCCTCCATTTGTAAATAAGGATACTGCTCAATAAGTTTAATTACTTTTTGGAGATTATTTTGCAAAAACTTTTTATGTGCCAAAGAAGTTGGATTAAATGGTTTGTGCATTCTGGCTGCATTTACAATATTAATTTCCTTGATAAGCTGCTGAGACACTTCATCAATACAGGTGGTTATAAATTTTTCCCACACATAATTGGTAGCTGCATAATTTGGGTGAACCATATCTTCTGCAAAAAAACGATAGTCTCTTAAATCATCTATCACAAGCTCATACGCAGGAAAATAAAATAACCTTTCATCAGCATCTGCCAATTGATGAATAGCTTGTATCAACGTAGCTTTACTTCTATTATTTTCTATAAACCCATCTCTCAAATGCCGAACAGGACTAATAGTAAAAATCACTTTTACATAAGGATTAAATGCATACAGTTTCTTCAGCATTTCAGAAAAAACAGTTACAATTGTAGCAGCAGGCAATAATTTTTTGTTGAATTTATCGGTTGGTACTTTATGGCAGTTAGCTACTACTTTTTCTCCGTTGTTGCAAGCTAGCGGAGTAGTTGTATTATCTGCCAACTCATATACAAATGCAGAACCCACTGTAATCAATATCCAGTTGGCAGATTTTATAAAAGAATGCGCCGCTATTTGGGCATGATTAATCTTTTGAAGGCACTCGTTTTTATCAGGATGAGAAAAACGACTATGATGTTCCCAACTATTCCAGCATTCATTTTGGTAAAACAAATCTGCTTCGGTGTATTGTACATTATCAAGGTAAGAGTTAATTGATTTTACAATGCTGATGGGATTAAATAAAATACCATTGGGATTTTCTGTAATACTAAATTTTAACTGCCTTAACCTGGCACCAATATTTTCTGTAAAGCATGAGCCTATCAATAGCAATTGCTGCCGGTGCTTAATTTTTTCATCAAATTGCCTTGGGTTAAATGCCAATCTAAATTCCATTATTTGTCTTTTTATCTTGGTAAGAGAAGAATTTAAACTAATTATCAGGCAATATTGTAAGGCATATTTTATCCAAATCACACAAATATTTCCGAAGCCATTCTGCTACTTACTGCAAGCTCCTCCATATTCAAATCATTTAGTAATCCCCTTACTTTAAAAAAAGGAATTAACAACTCTGTATCTATATTGCCAACTAATTCGTTATTGGCCATTGGGCATCCGCCAATACCTTTTAAAGCCCCATCAAACCTAAAACAATCTTCGTGTAAAGCGGCAGATATTTTCTCTTGCCAACTACCAGCATATGAATGTAAATGAACACCAAACTCTACCATTTTATACTGAGTAATCAGAGGTTTCATCACTTTTGAAATTTGAAGGGGACTTGCCAGCCCCACAGTATCTGCCATTGAAATAATATCAATGCCTAAAGACAGTATTTTGACAACATAATTTTCAATAATTTCCTTGTTATGAGCATCTCCATAAGGGTTTCCAAACCCCATTGAAATATACACAACTAATTTTTTTTTATGCTTAATACATAGATTTTGAATGACTGCTACCCTCTTTAAAGATTCTTCAATTGTACTATTGGTATTTAACAATTGAAAAGTTGGTGAAATAGAAAACGGGAAACCAACATAAGAAATTTGATCATAAACCACCGCATCTTCAGCACCTCTTTGGTTGGCAACAATGGCGAGTAGTTTAGACTGAGTATTTGCAAGCTCAAGCCCTTTGATTACTTCTTTTGTATCTGCCATTTGCGGTATAGCTTTGGGCGATACAAAACTTCCAAAATCAATCGTATCAAAACCTACTTTTAACAATTGATTGATATAGCTTATTTTTTTTTGAGTTGGTATAATTTTTTTCCAACCCTGCATGGCATCACGTGGGCATTCAATCAGTTTAACCATATCTATCAATAAAAATGACATAAAATAAAAATGGCAGCATTTTTCAATATGCTGCCAATTTCTCTACATGCAAATATTTATTCAGCAACACTTATCTTTTTCTCTAATTCTGCTATTTTAACAGTATCTTTTTTTACCTCGTAAATGTTTTTTAAAATTACAAGCGTTTGCTTATAATTAATTTTTTCCGATGATTTAGTTTTGGTCATTCCTTCAAATATTTTCACTACTTCGTCAGCAAAAGGTACTGATTCGTTCATTGCTTTAGCTGCATCAGCTTCCACGGCCTTTCTTTTTTTAATATCATCTGGCTTTGGTCCTTTAATTTTTCGAGCCTCATCAGAAATATCAATAGAATTATTGTACAAAAAGTTGGTTAATAAAAAGTTAGCCTCAATAGTTGATTTTACGCCTACGGCTTTTTTCATTACTTCTAATAATTTGGTTTTAAATTCCGAAGTATTAGCCGCTTTCATTTCATCAGAATAAATATAATGATATAGCTCTACACCATAATTGTAAGGTATTGTATAATTAGTGGGATGTTTAGCCATCAACTCATCATACTTTGTAAAAATAGCAGGCTTTACTGCACCATCAATAGCTTCCTCTATTTCAATGGCCATCCAATACTCTTCATTTTTTGGATAAAATTTTCTTCCTTTATCCAACATTTCTGCAAAAAGCACTTTATCTTTTTTATTTTTATAATAATCTGCCAACACCTGGTAAACATCAATATATTGCTCAGCGGACACATTGGCGTCAGCCAATTTCTTATAATATAATGCGGACTCATCGGTTTTTTTTGCTTCGCCAGCCGTAATTGCTGTATATAAAACTAGAATTGTATCCATTTCGGCAAACTTAAATCCGTTATTACCTTCAATATTGTTGGTTGCAATGTAATCATGTACTTCAATCCCCTTTTTAAAATCTTCAAAAGCCACTCCCGGATTTTTGTTGGTATAGGCTTTAACACCTAACTCAGAGGAATAGCCAACATAAATATCAAAGAGTGGACCATTAGATTGCTCTGCAAGTAAAGTTGCTTTAGCATCCATTTCACGGTACTTTTTTAAAGCTTCAAAAGCTGTATATTTTAATACTGAACTTTCATCATGAGTTAGTGCACTATCCTTAGATAATTGGTTGTAAATAAAACCTTTGTAGAACCATCCTTCAGCTTTTTTAGCATTTTTTTCTACGGCAAGGTATTTATCTACACTTTCCCTGGCTTTTAGGGTTTGCCCTAATATAGTATACTTCTTTACTTCTTCAATATCTTGCGCCACTAACATTTTTGCTGCAAATGCAAGCAGCATTAAAAAAGAAATTTTCTTCATTTAATTTAGTTTTTAGCTGTTAAAGGTATTGGTTTGTTGTTAATTTGAATACAAACAAACTAAATTTTCATAAACCATGCCAGATATAAATAATTGAGCCTCTAAAATTTGTACCCATCATCAATATGTAGCTATCGGTTTTTGTACATTTGCCAATAATGATTTCTCAAAATACCATACAGCAAATACTTAGCAGAATTGACATTATAGATATTGTAGGCTCTTTTGTAAAGTTGAAAAAAAGAGGCACCAATTATCTTGGTCTATGCCCATTTCACAACGAAAAAAGCCCCTCTTTTACCGTATCGCCAGCTAAAGAAATTTATAAATGCTTTGGCTGTGGCAAAAGTGGTAATAGTATTGGCTTTTTGATGGAGCTGGAAAAATACAGCTACGTAGAGGCCTTAAAATGGCTTGCCAATAAGTATAATGTAGCTATTGAAGAAACAGAAACTACTCCTGAGCAAAAGCAACTTCAACTGCAGGCAGACAGCCTTTACATCATCAACAGTTTTGCGCAAAAGTTTTTCTCAGATTATCTTTTTAATTCCGAGCAAGGCAGAGATGTGGGTTTTAGTTACCTGAAAGAAAGAGGATTTAGGGAAGATATTATCAAGAAATTTCAGATTGGTTTTAATCCAGAGGCTAGAGACAGTTTTGCACAAGCAGCCATAAATGCACAGTTTAATATAGATCTTTTACAAAAAAGCGGGCTGGTTACCCTCAGAGATGAACGGCCGGCTGACAATTATCGGGGAAGAATTATTTTCCCCATTCACAACCAAAGTGGGAAAATACTTGGCTTTGGTGCCCGTATTTTAAAAACAAACGATAAGGCTCCCAAATATATCAATACACCGGAAAATGATATTTATTTAAAAAGTAAAATTTTATATGGAAGTTATTTTGCCAGGCAGGCAATTGACAAGGCTGATGAATGCTTGCTTGTAGAAGGTTATACAGATGTAGTATCGCTGCACCAGGCTGGTATTGAAAATGTTGTGGCTAGTGGTGGAACTTCCTTAACAGCAGATCAGTTGAGGCTTGTAAAGAAATACACCAATAACCTTACTATTATTTATGATGGGGATGGTGCCGGTATAAAAGCTGCTTTACGGGGCATGGATATGGCACTTGAAGAAAGCCTGAACGTAAAGTTGGTATTAATTCCTGATAAAGAAGACCCTGATAGTTATGTAAATAAAGTGGGAGCGGCGGCTTTTACCCAATTTATAGCAGATAACAAAAAGGATTTTATTCTTTTTCAGCTCAATGTATCACTTAAAGATGCCGGAAATGACAGTGTAAAAAAAGCAGCACTTGTAAATCAGATAGCAGAAACGATAAGTAAAATTAACAAAACAGAGGATTTTACCAAACAACAAGATTATATAAAACAAAGTGCACAGGTATTAAAGATTGAAGAAAGTGGATTGCTTGCACTTGTTAATAAATTTATAAGAGACCGCATTAGTAAAGAAGAAAGTAAAGTATCTAAAGTTGATGTTAATGCGGAAAATAACCTGCAAAGGCCTGCGGCAGAAATGGAGGATGATGCTGCGCTTTTACTAAACCGGGATGAACAAACTGAGCAGGCAATGGTAAGAAGTTTACTCGAATTTGGTTTAAAAGAGTGGAATGAAACTCAACGGGTTGCCGATCATATTTTTGCAGAAATTGAGACCAATGAATTGGAGGAAATGATAAACAATAAACAATTGGTAACAGTTTTAAAAACATACAAAGCCTTGTACGATGCAGGTTTAGAGCCTACTTCTAAATCATTTTTATACCACGAAGATGTAGATATGAGCAAGCTTGTAGTTAATGTGATGGACTATAATTGTGAAATAAGCCATAATTGGAAAGAGATTTTTGAAGGCAAAATAGATACCAGAGATGATTTATACAGAGAAGAAGTATTTTCAACTTTAAACTACTTAAAGCTAAGGAAAATAAAAAGAATGATGATTGAAAATCAACGCAGCATGGAAGATAATCACACAATGGAAGAACAAATTGTACTACTTCAAATACACCAGCATATTAAGCAAATGGAGATAGAATTAACTAAACAGCTCGGTACAGTTATTTTTAAATAATTGTACCCGGTAACTGCATATTTTATATAAAACCTTATCTACCAATTTAGCACCTTATTATTTTTTATTTATTTTTTGCTGCCTATTGCAAAAAGAGTTTTTAGTTTTTACATTTATACAAACAAAAATTAAACATGAAAGTAATAACCCACACATTACTATTGTGCCTTGTTTGTATTCAATTAAAGGCACAAAACAAAAGAGACACTGAATTTCCAAAAGAATTCATCATGCACCTAAAGCTACACAATGGTTTAGTTACCAACTTTAGCAATTTGCCTGAACTTTATACGGGTGGCCTACAATTTGTACCACAATACACCATTGTACCTCAAAAAATAAGGGCAGGTGTAATTACAGATTTTTACTACACCAATAAAAAAATAAGCGCAGCTTTTGGGCCTACATTTTCATATAAAATAAAAACATTTAAAGCTGCCCCATTTGGCAGTTTAGGTAATATAAATGTAAACGTTGATCACCTTTGGGGTACAAACAAAGAAAAACTTATAGGCGGCGGTATTAATGCAGATATTGCCAATAAAATTGTAATTGGTTTATCATTTCATAGAGATTACAACCTAAATACCTGGTGGGTTCAAAACTCCATAGGCATACGAATTAGCTCTGTTAAAAAAACAATCGAAATATTTAACCAATAAAAAATACGTTTATGAGCAGAGCATTAGTAATAAGCGGGGGCGGATGCAAAGGGGCATTTGCCGTTGGAATATTAAAAAGATTATTTGCAGAATATCCGGGTCTTAACTTTGATATGTTTGTAGGTACAAGTACAGGAGCTTTAATGGCGCCTTTGGTTGCATTAGGCGAAATGGGGATGGTGGAAAAGTTATATACTACGCAAAAAACTGAAAACGTAGTATTAGAAAATCGGCTTGGCGACCGTATAAATAGCACAAGTATTTTTGATGCATCGCCATTATGGCAACAAATAGTAGAAAACTATACAGATGAGCGCTACGATGATACAGTAGCAAACGGTAAAAATATATATATTACTACTACCTGCCTTCAAACGGGCCAAATGGTTGTATTTACAACAGATAAAACACCGGCAACACCAGCGCATTATCAAATAGAAACAATAGTAAATGCAGATCAGTTTCGTAAAGCCATTATGGCTTCTGCCTGTCAGCCTGTTTTTATGCAGCCAATAAAAATAAACTTGCATGTGCCTGGCAGTGCAAATCCAAATTTTCAATATGTAGATGGAGGCGTTAGAGAGTATGCAGGTATTCAAATGGCAATAGATAATGGGGCAACGGAGATATTCACTATACTTTTATCAAGCGCTGAGGTGGAAGTTGAAGACATTGAATATAAAAATCTATTTTCAATTTTGCAGAAAACCATTGATATTTTTACGGATGATGTAGGTAAAAATGACTTGATAATTCCTCAGCAATTTAATGAAGCACTACAGTATATTGATGCTGTAAAAAAGAAAATGATGAGCAATGGCGTTGCAGAAATTGATATAAATAACTATTTTTCAATTAGTGGTTTACAAACACCTTACGAAAGTAAAAAGCCTTTAAAATTATACCAATTTCAACCAAAGGCACCTTTGGGCGGCGGCCCTGGCGGTTTAAGTTTTGATCCGGTTGAAATGCAGCAAATGATAAGTAAAGGCGAAGGTATAGCAGGCGAATTTATTGCTTCCATAAATACAGGTGATGTAACATGGGCTTAATAAGTATAACTATTAACCGATTCGGAATAAATAAAAATCTATTACAGCTTTTAAATGATACAGGCTAAATATTTTAGAGTATTTTTTAACTTATAAGAAAACACTATTTCATCAAAAAACTTAACTACTTACCATTATAGTTTCAAATGCTTTCTAAAATAAAAGCATACCTATTGAAACCTAAATTTTGAGGTTGAAATTGTTATAAAATGATACAGTTCAATAAAAACAAAGGTTTCAGGTTATTTTTTTGCTGATTGGATAGTATATTATTTGAGGTTGAAAAAACGTTCTGAAAACCCCTTATTTTAAACAGTTTAATGATGTAAATATTTAAACTGCAAAATCCGGTTTAAACTAAACGCCAGAAGTTTTAAGGCGTTTTGCCAAAAAAATACAGCAAACTATTAAAATTAAACTAAGGTAGCCTACATAAGAATAGTGTAATAATTGAGGATTTGGCTTTTTAGTTACTACAATAAGCCCTGCTATAATGGAGGCTATTCCGGTAAATAACTGTTGTATTGCCGAGTTAATACTCATAAAACTGCCCCGGTTTTCTGTAAGCACAACATTACTCACCATAGTTGAGGCCGCAATATTTCTACCATTTGCTACTATAAACCAAAAGCCAGTTACAATTAAAACATAATAAAATGGAATAATTGGCATATTAGTTATGAATAATATAGGAATTAAAGACAAAATTGCCGAAATAGTAAAAATCTTTAGTTTGCCATATTTATCTGCATACTTGCCAACTAATGGTGCAGTAAATAATGTTACTAAGCCCCCTACAACATAAATGTATTTAATCTGGCTTCGTTCAAAACCAACATTAAATTCCATGTAAGGCGTAATAAAAGGAATAATCAGAAAATGCCCTAACATTAAAAAAGCAGACAGGAGTAAACCATTAACTTGATTTTTTTGAGTGAAAATATTTTTAAATGTATCAAAAGGCGATTTTGTGTTGCTGTTAGGTAGATTTTCCAAATGATCTGTCATAGACGGAATGTAGCGCCAAAGAAATGGAACCAATACAACACCCAAAATTGCTACCAATAAAAAGGGTGCATGCCAACTAAACATATCTGCCAAAAAAAGACCAAAAGGAACTCCAACAATTGATGCTACAGAAAAAGCTGTCATTAGGTATCCCATTGCTGCACCTCGCCTTTCATAGGGAAAAATATCAGCAACAATAGACATTACCTGTGCCCCAATTAAACCGCCAAACAAACCAGCAACAATTCTTGCAAGTAGCAACAAATCTGCAGAGGGTGCCAAACCACATAGTAAAGTACCAATCAAAAAACCCGAATAGCCAAAAAGCAGCACCTTCTTTCTATCAAAATTATCTACAAAAAAAGATGCAGTAAAACTAGATACAAAAGCACTAATTGAATAAGCTGCTAAAATAATACTAAATTTCTGGCCAGATATATTAAAATAAGTAATTAGATGATTACCTAACGGCATCATAATCATAAAGTCAATTATATGGGTAAAATTAAGAGCTGCTAATAGAATTAAAACAATCCTTTCGTTCTTTTGCATTAATAAAAATTAGGTACAAAATTAAAGAAATTATAAAGTATTTTAACCCGGATGTAGAAATTGAAAGGGTAAAGACCTATTCAAATGCAATACAGATAACCGTTTCAATGTAATTTTTTATCTAAAAAACAGTGAACTAAACTACGGTCAAAAAATATACTTTAGTGCCTAACTGTGCATCTGTTAAAAGCTGTTAATAGATTTTCAACTGCAAAATCCGGATGTAAGGCGGTACTTTAGCTCCCTTAAAAAAAGTACGGGCAGTAAATAAAAAGTTAATACAATCAATAAAACTTCTGGTTAAATACTTGCCAATCTATAAGAAATTAACTGATAGTTTATGTTATAAATACAAATGAAAACCCTTACTTTTGCAGCCCAAAATCTAAATTGGTTTTGGAATAAACAATTTTTTAAAACCAGTTTGCCAAAAGGCAAACAAAAAACATCAGGGAAATGAGCAACTACGAATTGATGGTGATTTTTACCCCTGTGCTGTCTGAAGAGGAATATAAAACCGCTCAGAACAAATTCGCTACGTTAGTTACAGACAACGGCGGCGAAGTTACGCACACCAATCCCTGGGGACTAAAATCACTGGCCTATCCTATTGCCAAAAAGACTACCGGTCTTTATTGGGTAATGGAATACACAGCGCCAACCAGCTTCAATGAAAAGTTGAAAATTCAACTTTTACGTGACGAGTCAGTAATGCGTCACATGTTTACAGTACTCGACAAATACGCCGTTCAGTACAACAACAAAAAGAAAGGTGGCGTACATTCTTCAACCAAAAAAGCGGAGGCATAATCATGGCAAAAGCAAACGAGATCAAGTATCTTACAGCTATTAAAGCTGAAAAACGGCCAAAAAAATATTGCCGCTTTAAAAAAATGGGCATCCATTATATTGATTATAAAGATGCAGATTTTTTGAAAAAGTTTTTAAACGAACAAGGAAGATTATTGCCACGTCGCCTTACAGGAAACTCATTAAAGTTTCAACGTAAAGTAGGTGCAGCAGTAAAAAAAGGCCGTCAAATGGCTATTTTACCTTACGTAACAGATTTATTGAAATAATTTTTTTTCACCACCCTAATCCCTGGTTTTTGGGAGAAAGTCCTTCAAAAGATTGATTGGGTAAAAATGCAATTAACATGCAGGTAATACTTATTAAAGATGTTAACAATCTTGGTGGAGCCAATGAGTTGGTAACAGTTAAAAATGGTTACGGTCGTAATTATTTAATACCACAAAAATTTGCTGTAGAAGCTAACCCTTCTAATTTGAAAAAATTAGAAGAAAAAATGAAACAACAAGCTAAAAAAGAAGCTAAATTATTAGCTGAAATTAATAGTGTAATTGCAACATTACAAGCTGGCGCATTAAAAATTGGTGCAAAAACTGGCACAAGTGGTAAAATTTTCGGTAGTGTTACTTCTGTACAAATTGCAAGTGCAATCAGAGAACAAAAAGGCTACGAAATTGATCGCCGTCGAATTACAATACTAGATGAAGTAAAAGAATTAGGAACATTTAAAGCAAAAATTGATTTTGGTAACGGAAACGACACTGAGGTTGAGTTTGAAGTAATTGGAGAATAATTTTAAAGACAACATTTTAAAAAGCTGCCTCAAACTGAGGTGGCTTTTTTTAAAATTAATTTTAATGCAGATTATGTGGTTTAAATAGCAGGATAAGTTTTAGAAACCATACTGTATAAAGTATATATATATTAAAGCTGTTTATTTAATAAAAGAGAATATAAACAGTTTTAAAACACCAAAAATATTTAGATGTTTCAGGTTAATTAGCAGTTGAAAACGGTAAAAGATTATCAACTGCAAAACTTGAGTTTACTTCGTCACAAATAGTTCTTATACAAAATAAACAAGGGTACAAATTATTTTTTTGCTAAAAGAGGTTTTCACTTTCTTATGGTTGAAGAAGTTTTCAGTTGCAGGATTTGCAGAAGTGCAAAGCTGTTTATCATTAGAAATAAAAAAATCCGGATTTAGATAACAGAAAGTAAATAAATTGAAGTTTTTTCTTCAATATTTTGTTTTCTTAAATAAATCCCTACATTTGTAATGCCTTATTGTTTTTAGTACTTCGTCGTTAGCTGATATGTTTCTCGAAAGATGCCCCATAGACAGTTCATTGTACCAACTAATTCAAAATGGGTTTTAATTAATTAAAAAAGATTTACAATGAACATTTATGTAGGTAACCTTAGTTGGAACATGACCGACGAAGATTTAAGCGCTCTATTTACTGAATATGGCAGCGTAACAAGTGCAAAAATTCTAAAAGACAAAATGAATGGCCGTAGTAAAGGTTTCGGTTTTGTTGAAATGGAAGATGACGAAGCGGCCAAAACTGCTATCTCAAACTTGAACGAAAGCGAAATACAAGGTCGCAAATTAATCGTAAACGAATCTCAACCACGCCCGGAAGGTTCGGGATTTAAAAAACGTACATTTGGTGGCGGTGGTGGAAATAGTGGCGGAGGTGGCGGCGGCTATAAGAAAAGTGGTGGAGGTGGCTACGGTGGTGGAAGTGGCGGAAGCGGTGGCTACGGCGGAAGCGGTGGCTACGGCGGTGGCAGTAGAGGTGGTGGTGGTGGATATGGTGGTGGAAGCGGTGGAAATAGAAGTGGTGGTGGAAGCGGCTATAATAAAGATTATTAAAATAAATAAGTATCAATACAAAATTAAATCCTTCATTAGAAGGATTTTTTTTTACCCTCAACTAACAGTGTCTGGCGATATTAGCAGACTTAAAAACGTTCTGCAGATAACCGCTTCCAATTAAAAAAGTTGTACACAATAAGCTACAAATGCCCTGTGATATTTATCCTACCCGAATAAATGCTGCCATGTTGATGAAGATGAAGATTACAACCTCCTTCCCAAATATTGCCAAATCCAATGTTATAGCTTCTCATTATTTTCACTTTTTGTGTTCGAATTAATGTGCCTTCTAAAAATAAAAAAGAAAATAATCACAATTACAATAAATGTAAACTTCTTGTCTGCGATACTTTTTGTTTGATATTTTTCGATTTTGTCTGTGTCAATGATTACAGTATTTTTAAAAGCTAATTCTAAAATTTCTATATTATCTGAATTTCTATTAAGTTGGTGAAATGATAAAGAATCAATTGCAATTATGATAGTGTCACCTCTATTTAATTTTTTTATAGCCGTTGAAATAGAATCGTTCGCCTGCGTTAAGTCTAAAACAAAGTCAGCAATACGAAAAGAGTTTGGATAATTTTTAGTTTCTAAATTATAATAAAAGGGCTGGTTCAGGCCAATGTAATGGAAATAGGGTTTTTCACTTAAAACTATTTCAATTCTCGGATACTTCCCTCCAACTCTATAAAGTTTTTTAGGAATAAAGCACAAAAATATAGCACAAAATATAAATGCAATAAAAGTAAAAATTATAATAGTGCGAGCAATTATATTTCTCTCCATTTATTTTAATGCATGATGAAATTTGGAATCTTTCACAAATATGACGTACAACAAATGAAACTACTGCAGATTAAAAGCTAATGGCTAATATTTTTCTATATAAAAAGCTACTTTTTTTACAACTAAATTTACTGCCATATAAAATTATATAGGCTTTGTTTTACCTATAAAATCAACTCTTACTCTTGTAAGACCAGCAGATACAAATCCTAATTTTTGAGCACCAGCACGAGTTAAATCTACTACCCTCTTCATATTGGGGTGCAACCTGTCATTCACTTTTACAAATGCAAATTTTCCATTACGCAGATTGGTTACTTTTATCCAACTGCCAATTGGCAAAACATTACATGCACAAGTCATTTTTTTTTGATTAAAAATTTCTCCATTTGCAGTAAGTCTGCCATTAAATTTATTTGAGTAAAAGCTCGCCTGCCCGTAAAATATTCTTTTGCCAGCATTTTTAGTACCTACCTTTTTGTCAGCAGTCCCACTTTGAGCAGTACAATAAGAAAAGGACGAAATAAAAAATAACAGAAAAAATGAAAATACATATGGTAAACCTTTAAATAAGTCATTTTTATTCTGTTTCATATAGCAATTTTAATTTACAGTGAAATATTTTTCCCTCATCAACTTATCTTCAACGTAAATATCTTTATAAAATTTTATTGAGCCATCTTTTCCCTCACAACCAAAGTAAGTAATAAAAAGCGGAATTTGATTCCTTACTCCAATCCACTTATGCTTCTTTACAGCAATCCATCTTTTAATAGAATCTGTTGTATATTGAAGAGTCTCGCCAACCTCTGCATGTAAGCTATCATTTTTTGCAATGAAAAAAGCAAGCTTATCCCAATCCTGTACTCTTACACAGCCATGACTAAGTGCCCTTGATGAATTTTTAAACAAATAACGTTGATTGGTATCGTGGAGATAGACTGAATAGGGATTTTTAAAATTAAATTTTATTACTCCCAGTGCGTTATCATCTCCGCTATTTTGTACAATTTGGAAAGGAATACCTTTTTTGTATTTTGACCATTTTACTTTTAATGGATCAACAAAATCACCACGATTATCTACCAACTTTAAACCGA
This sequence comes from Chitinophagales bacterium, assembly GCA_038234405.1. GTDB lineage: Bacteria > Bacteroidota > Bacteroidia > Chitinophagales > Chitinophagaceae > Ferruginibacter. Next base: position 35,594 of record JBBQTZ010000003.1, on the reverse strand, counting down.
TTTTAGATAAATAATTTGGATTGGTATGTAACTTAGGCAAATATTGCTTTTCAATAATGCTTGATGGTACCGTCCAGGTTGGATAAGTAACCATATTGGTAATATTACTATACAACAACGGTGTACGGGTTTCTGGTTTGCCACAAATAATTTTAGATATAAAAACAACTGTATCATGATTCCACAATTGTAAATAAAACGCTGGTAAATTAACCCAAACGTAATTTTCAGGCATGGTATCTGGTAGCAATTTATACCGATCAAGCGTGATTGCAATACGTTTAAATCGCTCTACATCATTAGTGTTAATTGCTGAAATTAATTTAGCTGTAATTAAACCATCTTGCTTAACACCTTGTTTACGTTGAAATTTTTTGATTGCAGCAACCAGCTTTAATGAATCAGGTAATTCATCAGTGACTTCAATAAAATTACTTTCAATCAGCCTTTTTTGAAATTTATTTATAAAAAGTAATGAGTCTGTAGGATTATTTTTTTTAAAAGGATAAACCAAATAAGTGTACTTCCTGGTGTCCATACTATCTACAAATTTTTTTATTGCATTTTTTAACTCCCAATAGCCTTTAATTGCAGGTTCTGCTTTTCTTAAAGTTAAATTAAATGCAGTGCTTACCAATAAAGATTTTAAATGAGAAATAAGAAAATTGCCTTTAACACTTTCAATATCAATAGCTGCAATTGTATCAGATAAAAGCCTGCCATATTTTAGATGATTAATAACAAGAATGCTGGCATCAGTCATTAACAAATCTGCTTTTGACCATAAAATTGCATTTTTATTCTGAACAGAGTCCGTTGCTAATTTCTTTTGTATTAGTAATAATTTTTCAATGTTGTAATCTTTAGAAAATAAACCATGCAATGCAGCATTTTGAATAAATAACAACAATGAGTCTGCAATTGGTTGCCATGTACCATTTTTACACCAAACATTTTTATAGGAATTTGTTTTATAAAAAGAATTTACCAAAATAGGCAATTGTAAAAAAGTACTATCGTCAACTTTACCTTTGTTCTGCACAGCATACTCCAAAATTTGGTGAATTTCCTTACTTGTTTGTTCATCTAATTTATCTGGATTTTCAACTATTACTTCTTCTGCCGGTTTTGGTGCATTATTACAAGAAAAAAGAATACTGACTAAAAAAATTAAAAATAAAGGAATAGATAAAAAAAGGAATTTTTTCATAAATACAAGTATAAATTTAAATAACCAATTGCATTATCCCGGGCAATTTTTTATAGATTTTCTAATTTACCAATGACTAATTGGCATTATGCTTCGTAAACCAAAATATGATATTTTCAGAAAATAATATTGAACTTTCATTGCAATAAACAAGCCTTATTTTTTAATCATTACGCTGCATTACATTAATAGTGGAATAAATAATTTTATCCAAGTTAACTACATTTGATTGAGGTAAAAATTTAGCATAAAAATTGTCAATTGCAGAATGTTAAAGCTATCTAAAAAAGAATACCAAAAAAATTCATCTAACCCAGATTTTGCAGTTAATAAAATTATGCTGTAAAAGGAAAAACAAATTTACAAAGGCGTACTGTCATTTTTTGTTACCTGCAGCTCTTCCCAATCTGTTGTACCATCTTTTTCTCTTTTAAATTCTGTAGTACCAGTATATAAAATAACTATCTCGGCAGTAGTATAAATAATATTGCTATCTAATAAATGACCACCAATAGTTTTGCCAGTACTATCACTTACTGCAATATGGAGGTGAGAGCCATTGACAGAAACAGTACCTGTAAGACTTACAATTTCAAAGTGACCAGTAGCTTTTGATTCACCTGGCTGATTTGCAAAACGTACATTATACTCTGTAAGGCTACCAACACAAGTGCTTATCCAACCCGCCTTAATATGTTTATCATCAACAATTTTCTGAATTTCTTCTTTTAATAATTGACCCGGCTTTAGCCTAAAGGCATAATGAGATAAAGATGACATGGTAGTGGGGGATTTGCAGGAAAAAATGAAAGAGCAAAAAATACGCATACAATTTTACAGATTGGCAAATACGATAATTTTATAACAGGTAAAATGTTAAACATTTGATTGATAAACTTGTTTTAAAACTAAGCTAATTAATTTTGCGTAGCTAATCTAAAAATAAAATATGAAATCATTCTTATTGATATTTTCTACATTATTCTCAATTTTTTCGTGTGCCGAAAAAAAATCTACTGCAAATGTTAACAATATGACGAATAATGAGATTACAACAAATGGTAACATTGATACAGCCACTTTTGGTACTGGATGTTTTTGGTGTACAGAAGCTATATTTCAGCAATTAAAGGGTGTAGTAAAAGTTACAAGTGGTTATAGTGGAGGTTTTATTGATAACCCTGATTATAAACAAGTTTGCAGCGGCACTACCGGACATGCAGAATGCCTTAATATAATTTACGACACTACTAAGATTAGTTTTGATGAATTACTGGAAGCATTTTGGCAAACACATGACCCTACAACACTTAACAGGCAAGGAAATGATATTGGCACACAGTACAGAAGTGTGGTTTTTTATCACAACCAACAACAAAAAAACAGCACAGAAAAGTATAAAACAGCATTAAACAAAAGTGGCGCATGGTTAAATCCAATTGTAACAACTTTAGAACCTTTCGTAAAGTTTTATCCGGCAGAAGATTACCATCAAAATTATTATAACAACAACAGTAGCCAGGGATATTGCCAGTTTGTAATAAGACCCAAACTAGAGAAATTTGAGAAAGTTTTTAAAAGCAAATTGAAAACTACCACTCATTAAAACATCTTTTATTAAAAAGCCAACTTTATTAAGTTGTCTTTTTAATATCCTAGAACTAAAATTAATTAAAACCTTGCATCAAATCCAAAGTCTTCTACACCTGCCAATTTTATCTGCTTACAATCAGCATGCTGAGGATTTATTAAATAATTATGCTCCTGCTCTATAATAATTGATGGAACTTTCAGTACAGCCGTTTTACCTTCAGCAATCCAATTGGCACCTACATTTTGGCAATAAGAATAGTTAGTTAAATTTTTCCAATCATTATATAAAGATTCGACTGAAATTTCTTGAACAATAATATTTTCAGGTATTTCAATTAACATTACCTTATATAGTTTCCCTTTCATTTCGCCACTTCTGTGTACCAAATTTTCCAAACAGGCTAATGCCCTGCTGCCTGCTGTATAAATAACAAAACTACCTTTTGTATTCCATCTTGCTACATTACCACTAGCCTGTAGTTTGTTACTCCATTCTGCTGTTGTTATTCGATATACCCTCATAAGCTAAGCTAAGCTAAATCACCTCTTTCAATACGATTTAATTCATCCATTACAAAGTTGATACCTGTAACTGTTGTAATAATATTGCGGGGCATTTTATTACCTAATCCAAAAGCAGGCTTACTTAACCAACTATTAAAGCTATCTGCATCACCAAAAACAACCTCTCCTTTATGAAAAAGGACAATAGATTTAATGATGTATTCACTTTGCAATGGACTAAATTTTTTTTTCTCTTTTTGATATCGGGAAACAGTTTTGTAAGAAATATCTAATAAACCCGCTGCATAGTCTTTATCATAATTTGCAACGGTAATTAAATCATTAAATGCAGAGGCATATAAAACTTCCGGCTCACTAATAATATTAAATTGATCCTTTTCAATTTCTGCTTCGTAAGAATTATATACTTTTTTTTGAGGAGTAAGTGATAGTGTCATTGTAATAAATTTTACACAATATAGACATTTTTCTTTAAAGTGCAGAATTTTGTCTAAATTTATTTTTTCACTTTTCTTAATTCAAGCAAATTGAGGCTATTGGGGTAAAAATCTTTAACGTAAGGTTGTACCAAATGAATTGCCATATCATACCAAAGCGGAACAATTGGAGCCTCCTCCACTATTATTTTATCTAATTGTTGGTAATAGCTATACCTTACAGAATCTCTTTTTTCATCAATAGCCATTTCATATAACTTATCAAATTGAGCATTTTTAAATCGGGTGTAATTAGGCGGAGCAGGATTTTTTCCATAAAAAACGCTCAGAAAATTTTCTGCATCAGGATAATCAGCAATCCAGCTTCCCCTAAAAAAAAGTGCAAGCGATTTTGATGTTTGCTCCAGCAATAAACTCTTTTGAATGGTTTCTACCTGTACTTTAATACCAATAATACTTAGTTCATTTGCAATATAGCTTGCCAAATCTGCGTAAATAGGTATTGTAAGCAGTTTAATTACTGGCAAATTTTTTCCGTTTGCATAGCCAGCATCTGTAAGTAATTGCTTTGCCTTTAACACATTGTACCTGTAACCTGCAACTATGCTATCATTAAAAGAAGGTAATCCCTTTGGTACAAATCCACTTTCGGCGGCCGTACCAATAGAATTACGCAGGTACAACATCATCTTCTTTCTATCAAAACCATAATTAATAGCCTGCCGAATTTTTTGTAACCGAAGGGGCGAAGATTTTACCAGAGCATTGGTTGTATCTACCAATATTCCGAGATATTCTATATTAAGATAGGGGTGTTTTTGAAGTATAATTTTACCTTCCCAAACTTTTTTTAGATTACCGGTTTTTGTTAAAATTTCGTCTTTGAAGGAAGCGTCAATATCATTTATAAAATCGAGCCGTTTTTGCTGAAATTCTAAAAACTCTGTAGCCTTACTCTCAAAAAAAGAAACCTTTACACCATCTAAATAGGGTAACGAAGTTCCGGCACTATCTTTTTCAAAATAAAGTTCATTCTTTTTCATTACCAATGCCTGCCCTTCTTCCCATGCTACAAATGCAAATGGCCCTGTACCTACTGGGTGATGCCGGAATGCTGCACCATATTTATCTACCACTTCTTTAGCTACAATGGAGCAATATTGCATGCTCAAAATACCCAAAATTGGTTGAAAGGGTCGTACTAACTTTAGCTGAAAAGTAGAATCATTTATAGCAATAAATGGTTGCAAAGGATCAACCCTGGTATTGAATACCCAGCCTCCCGGACTAGCGGTGTTTTTATTGATCAATCTATTAAAAGAATACACTACATCGCTTGCAACCAGTTTTCTTCCTTTGCCGTTTAAAAAAGCCGCATCATCATGAAAAAATACATCATTACGCAGATGAAATGTAATTACAGTATTACCAGTATCTACTTTCCAGCTTTTTGCCAGCAAAGGTTTTAGGTGCATATTTTGATCTACTTCTATTAAAGTGCTATACAGTTGATGAACAGCCCACATTATTGACTGGTTTTTTGCAAAAGCAGGGTCTAAGGAAGCGATGCCAGATTGTTCGTTGTAATGAAATATTTTTTTATCAGGATGGTTATGGCTTTTGCAAGAGAAAAAAATTACAAGAAACATGCAAAAAAACAACAGTACTACTATTGTTCTAAAATTATACAGAAGGTTCATAAATACAATAAAAGAAATCTAAATTAGCGAAATTAAAATTTACTAATGAGCAGGCTATATAAAGTATTTGTTTTTACAGCGGCATTATTGATCAATGTAAAATTAATGGCTCAACTTATGAGCGATAAAACCACCTTTACACATGCCGATACTTTACGCGGCACCTATGGAGCTTCAAGGGATTGGTGGAATGTATTAAAATATGATGTGCATCTGAATTTTAATATAAAAGATAGTACTATAAATGGATATACCATCATTCAGTACAGTGTGTTAAAACAAGGCAAATTAATGCAGATTGATTTACAGGAGCCGCTGGTACTTGATAGCATAGTATCTGATGTAAAAGCAAACACATACAAAAAAAATGGCACGCAGGTAAAAACAAGAATTAGCGCAACTACCGTACTTAAAATATTTAAACACGAAGGGAATGCTTACTTATTTGATAGCAAATATGTATCAACAGATATGCAATTAAATGAGATGACGATTTACTACCACGGTAAGCCCAAAATTGCCAGCCGTCCTCCTTGGGATGGAGGGCTTATCTGGAAAAAAGACAATAATAATAATCCATTTGTAAGCATAGCCTGCCAGGGCCTTGGGGCAAGTGTGTGGTACCCTTGCAAAGATCATCAAAGTGATGAACCGGATAGCGCAGCAATGCATATCACCATACCAGATAGCCTTGTATGTGTGGGCAACGGAAAGTTTAGAGGCAAAATAATTAATGGAGATGGCACCGCCACCTACAATTGGGCAGTTACCAACCCAATAAACAATTATACGTTAATACCATACATTGGTAAATACGTTCATTTTAACGAAAATTATCAGGGTGAAAAAGGTAATTTAACCATGGATTATTGGGTATTGGATTATAACCTTAGCAAGGCTCAATTACAGTTTAAAGAAGCACCCAAAATGATGAAAGCATTTGAATATTGGTTTGGCCCCTACCCTTTTTATGAAGATGGCTATAAACTGGTAGAATCCCCACATTTAGGCATGGAACATCAAAGTGCCACAGCTTACGGCAACCGATACAAGAATGGCTATCTTGGCAGAGATTTAAGTGAAACAGGATGGGGCTTAAAATGGGATTACATTATAGTACATGAAAGTGGTCACGAATGGTTTGCCAATAGTATTACCACCAAAGACATTGCGGATATGTGGGTACATGAAGGATTTACAACCTACAGTGAGGTTTTATTTACCGAATTTTATTTTGGCAAAACTGCAGGCCAGGATTATGTTATTGGATTACGAAAAAGCATTACAAATAATAAGCCGATTATTGGCTACTACAATGTTAATAAAGAGGGCAGTGGTGATATGTATCCAAAAGGTGCCAACTTGATTCATACCATTCGGCAAATCATAAACAACGACAGCCTTTTTAGAAAAATACTGCGTGGACTAAATAAAAAATTTTACCATCAAACAGTAACTACTAAACAAATAGAGGACTATATATCTAACGAAAGTAAAATCAATTTTAGTAGGGTATTTAATCAGTATTTAAGAACCATTAAAATACCTGTATTAGAATATAAACAAAAAGGCAGTTACATAACCTATCGTTTTACTAACTGCATAAAGGGTTTTACCATGCCTGTAAAAATAAACTGCAAAGGTAAATGTTGGTTAAAGCCTTCCGAAAAATGGCAGTCGCAAAAAATTAATCTGGCTAAAGATGCTGTTTTTTCAGCAGACAGAAATTTTTACATCAAAACAACCAAGGTAGATTAATTTAGCACCAAACACTAGTATGAGTCAAATAAGGAGGCAAAGCATTATTTCTTCATTGATGGTGTACATTGGTTTTGGACTAGGTTTTTTAAACACCTACCTCTATACCAAAGAAGGTGGCTTTACCCAGCAACAGTATGGCCTTGTAGGCATATTTGTTGCCCTTGCAAGTTTAATGTTTTCAGTTGCAAACCTTGGTATGCCATCTTATATTAATAAATTTTACCCTTATTATAAAGATAATTTAAGCAAAGAAAGAAACGATCTTTTAACCTGGGCATTATTGATTTCACTGGTAGGATTTGCTTTTGTAGCAATAGGTGGTATTTATTTTAAAGATGCCATTGTATATAAATTTGGTAAAAACTCGCCAGAGCTTATCCAATATTATTCATGGATATTCCCTTTTGGCTTAGGGTTAACTTTATTTAGTATTTTAGAAACCTATGCATGGCAACTTAAAAAATCTATACTCACCAATTTTTTAAGAGAAATACAATTTCGGCTATTTGCAACCATTTTAATTCTTCTTACCCTTGCTGGTGTATTTGCAAATTTTGATGTATTTATTAAAATATATTCATTTACCTACCTGGGTGTTGCCCTTATTTTATTGATATATTTAATTAAAAAAGGACAACTTCATTTAACAATAACAATAAGCCTCGTTACCAAAAAATTCTATAAGAAAATACTTACTTTAATATCGTTTGTTTTTGGTGGCACACTGGTTTACGGTATTTCGATAATATTCGATTCGGTAGTAATAGCATCTGTACTCGGCCTCTCAAACGTTGCGGTGTTTTCGCTTGGCCAATACATAGCAAGTATAATACAGGCTCCGCAGCGTGGCATCATCTCCTCCTCTATTGGGCCACTATCGCAAGCATGGAAAGATAAAGACATGGAAAAAATTGCAAGAATTTACAATCAATCATCTATTAACCAGTTAATTTTTGCTGTGGGTATGTTTGCTTTAATATGGCTCAATTTTACGGATGGCATTTTTACTTTTCACCTGCAAACGGGCTATGCAGCAGCAAGATGGGTTTTCTTTTTTATAGGTTTGTACCGAATAGTAGATATGGGTACGGGGGTAAATGCACAAATTATTGCCACATCTACTCTTTGGAGGTTTGAGTTTATTACTGGCATTATTTTGTTATTATTTACTTTGCCACTCACTTATTATTTAACAAAATCTTCCTTAGGTATTGTTGGCCCTGCCATTGCAAGCTTAATAGCTTTTAGTATTTATAATGCTATCCGATGCTGGTTTTTATACAAAAAATATAACATGCAACCATTTACCATCAAAACTTTATATACTCTTGGGCTAGGCATTTTTTGCTATGCATGCTGTTATTTTTTATTTAACCAATTCCAGGGATTTTGGTGGATGGTTGCTAGAAGTATGTTTTTTCTACTACTATATGGAAGTGGAACAATATGGCTTAATCTATCTTCTGATATTGCTCCAATATGGAATACGCTACAAAAGAAACTATCCATTAAACATTAAATAAAAACGCTGATATAACTTAACTTTATTCGATGGTAAAATAAAATATCCGGTCATTGTTGTTTTTGTATGTTGCTAACATTTGAATGTTTTAACTTTGCTGCATCAACAAATCCGTTAATTATAAATGATGATCAAAAAAAATATAGTTTCATTAATTTTATTTATTGCTGCTTCGCTGTCTGTTACAGCACAAATTAAAACAGATACTTTAATCCATCAGTTACCAGTTACGGACTCTACTTTAAGAATAAAAAATATTAATCCCTATTTTACACTTCATGTTGATTCAAGCCTAAAATACCAACTGGAAATTAATAAAGACCTCACAAAATATTATTGGTTTTTAAAAAATGGTCCGGTTGGCCTTAAAATTAATAAAGACAATGGTTTGCTCACATTTAAAGCAGAAAAAGCATATTTTTTATCTGGCAGATTAAAATATGATGTTGAATACAAAGTTAACTTAAGTGTACAAAATTTAGATTTTCCTGCAGAAAGGGTTGACACATCTTTTGCTATTCTTTTTTATAATACTGAAATCATTCCATCAAGAGTAAAACCCACCGTAACCAATACGCTTTTTGTTGATGAAGGTGATACTGTAACCTTTAAAATTCAGTGCGATAATGGCAATTTCCCCATAGAAGAAATTACATACTTAAGCAATTACCCCATCAAATCTTTAACGCCGGTTACTAAATGCAATGATGATTTTACCTGGTATATTCCATTTGATTTTGTAAAAGAAACAGATAAAGACAAACAAAAAAGACTGGAAATTTATTTTATAGGTATCAATAAATTTGGAAACAGGGATACTGCTACCATCCAGATTTTTGTAAAAGAAAACATCAACTATCCTCAGCAATTAGCCGAGTACAGTAACCTGAAAGTAATAATAGATAAATATGTAAATCAGCTAAAAAGTAGTTTTAGGTTAGTAGATAAAAAAATTAGAAAGACCAAAAAGACCCGGAGTAGTTTTGATCTTGCATCAGCCTCTACGGTACTTGGGGGTACTGTGTTTTCTACTTTACCCGGCGATAATCAGCAAACTACGGGTAAAATTTTACCAAGCGTAGGCATTGCACTTGTTCCGGTTAAAGAAGCATCTGCACCCAACAACAATGCAGATCAAAATGTAGCGACGCTTATAAGAAGCAGCATAAAACGGCTTGAATACCTGCTGGCAGAAAATAGCCTGGTTGGCGAAAGAGATCCTGAAATATTAATTAAACAACGTAAGCTGAAAGACGAATTAAAACAAACACAAATTCAACTCATAGATATACCAATAGCAGAAGATGATACCAGCAACATAGAGCTGGATGAGTACTTTAATAACCCTAAAATAAATAAAAAATACAGGGTGAAACAAAATTAAAACTACATTAATAGCAAAAGGGAATTTGGCATAAAATTAAAATTCCCCTTTTGCTATTAAACCCAGGCAAGCCCCACAAAATCCGCTTATAACTACCATTACTTTATTACCTCTGTAATTACTTTACCAACACTACCATTAGGCATTTGAATATGAAGTAATGCAGCAATGGTAGCCGCAATATCCGTCATATAAGTTTCTCTGCAGGTTTTTCCAGGCTTAATATTCCAGCCAAAAAATAACAGCGGAATATGTGCATCATAGGGGTTCCAAAGCCCATGAGTAGTACCTTTTGTTCCACCATCAAAATAACCAGGCTTAAAAATAAATTGAATATCGCCGCTTCGGCCAGGGCTAAATCCATTTATCATTCTTTCCTTTTGTGGTGCTGGAACAGCAGCATTTGCAACATTATTTAACACTATAGCATCTGCAATAAAATCTTCTTTTTTCAATTCTGTAATTATCAATTCACCAATAGATTCTTTTTGAGAAACAGTGCTATCACTAAGATAAACCTGGTAATTCATTACAGTAATAATAGCTTTTTGTATTCCAAATTTTTCTGCAATAAGGGTATTTAATTTTTTGGCTAAGGCTTCATCAGATACACTGCCACCCGGAATTTTATGCTCTTTTGTAAAAGCTGGCACATGTGCTACTCCATGATCGGCACTTAAAAAAAACAGGTAATTACCCTTGCCAACAGTTTTATCGAGATAGGTTAAAAAATCTGCAATATCCTTATCAAGCCTAAGATAAGTATCTTCTATTTCAATAGAATTTGGCCCAAATGTGTGCCCAATATAATCAGTAGAAGATATACTCAGTGTTAAAAAATCTGGTACTGTATTATTGCCAAGACTTTCATTTTTGATAGCGGCTTTTGCAAAATCAAAGCTATAGCTATTAGCAAAAGGAGTAGTTTTAAATGCAGCATTTTTTGCAGTAGTAATAGCAGAAAGCCTGTGCGGAAAAACAGGTTTACTTTCACCAGCAATTGTAGCTTCGTAGGTTTTATCATCAGCAGTACTTTGTATATAAGTGGCTATGGGCAATAAGGTATTCCAATCTTGCTGCATATATGTGGCAGGTAATTGCTGTTTGTTAAAAGCTAAAACCCAGGCGGGCAATTCATTCATATAGTGAGTGCTGGTAATAAATGAACCTGCAATATCATCGTACCAATAAGCGGCATTGGCACTATGGCCTGCTGGCAAAATAGCTCCTCTATCTTTGAGCGCAATACCAATTACTTTACTTGTAAAATTGGTGCTCAGCCGCAATTCATCTGTAATAGTAGTAGCCCACAAATTTTTAGGACTCATTTTGCCTAGATTGCTACTGCTGCCCACAGTTTTTACAGAATCATCCTGCGTACAATACACGCTACTATTGGTTTTTCGGTTGTACCAGTTATTGCCAATAATGCCATTGATAGCAGGCACGCTACCTGTATAAATACAGGCATGGCCGGGCGCTGTATAAGTTGGCATATAAGGTATCATAGTATTTTCGCAGCTATAGCCGTGAGCAAGTAACCTATTAAAACCATTGGTACTATAACGGCTTTTATATCTGTATAAAAAATCCCAACGCATTTGGTCTATTACAAGGCCTACTATCAACTTGGGATGATTATCAACAACAGCTTTATTTGTTTTTGAAGTAGAGGCTTTAACGGCAGCAACTTTACCAGGGTTGGTTTGTGCTAAACAAGAAAAACTAACAACAATTAAAATAATACAAGAAAAAGAGAAAGCCTTATGCATCATATTTTTTTAGGCAAAGATAGATTGAAGTGAACTTAACATTTATTCAATTACATGTTACATCAATGTTATTAGTTTTTGCTATAATCGCTTACTTTTGCACTGCATTTGGGTTTTTAAATAAACATTCAATATCATTATAAATTAAAAAAAATCAATTATTCTATGGCAGACCTTTTTGAAAAATTAGTGAAAGATGGCGGCCCTATTGGCCAACACATGGATAGGGCGCATGGTTATTTTGCATTTCCAAAATTGGATGGCGAACTTGGGCCAAGAATGCAATTTAGAGGTAAAGAAATGATTGTATGGAGCCTTAACAATTACCTTGGCTTAGTAAACCACCCCGAAGTAAGAAAAGCAGACACAGAAGCGGCTGCAAAATACGGTATGGGCAACCCAATGGGTGCAAGAATGATGAGTGGCAACACTGCTAAGCATGAGGAGCTGGAAAAAGTAATTAGTAAGTTTGTAAGCAGGGAAGATACTATGCTGCTCAACTTTGGGTACCAGGGCATTATGAGTTGCATTGATGCAATCGTAAACCGCCGGGATGTTATTGTGTACGATGCAGAAGCGCACGCCTGTATTATGGATGGCATTAGGTTACACATAGGGTACACTTATGCATTTAAACATAATAATGTTGGTGATTTTGAAAAGCAATTACAGCGGGCGGAGAAGATGGTAGAAAAATCAGGAGGAGGCATACTGGTAATTACAGAAGGTGTTTTTGGCATGGATGGCGAGCAGGGTATTTTAAAAGAAATTGTAGCACTTAAACAAAAATATGCTTTTCGTATTTTGGTTGATGATGCACATGGCTTTGGATATATGGGTGCTACAGGTGCTGGCTCAGATGAAGCGCAGGGCTGCCAAAATGAAATTGATCTTTACTTTAGCACTTTTGTAAAAAGTATGGGTAGTATTGGTGCATTTATAAGCGGGTCAAAAGCAGTATTAAAATATTTACGCTACAATACCCGTAGCCAGATATTTGCTAAAAGCTTGCCTTCGCTGGTGGTAGAAGGTATGCTGGTGCGGATGCAAATGGTATTAACCATGCCCGAATTAAGGGAAAAGCTCTGGTATAATGTACACCGCCTGCAAAGCGGACTTATAGAAAGGGGCTTTGATATTGGCAATACCAACAGCCCGGTTACACCCATTTACATGAAGGGAGATGTGCCCGAAGCCACCCAAATGGTAATGGATTTAAGAGAAAACTACCATATTTTTTGCTCTATAGTAGTATACCCTGTAATACCAAAAGGTGATATTATATTCCGTTTAATACCAACCGCATCCCATAGCGATGCAGATATTGACGAAACGTTACAGGCATTTGAAGAAACAAAAAAGAAGTTAGATGCTGGTGAATATAAAGCTGTAGATATTCCAAATATGGCAGATGCGGTAGCTTAATAATGCAGAATATGCCAAACAAAATAAAAATGTAATATAATTTTAAAGCGTTGTAATAATTCACAACGCTTTATTTATTTAATTGTATTGTTAATAGATTTAGTTTTTAAAAGAAGTTATATGATTGCTTCCTCGCCTCTCCATCAATTTTTAAAGTGGGAAAACGAAATTCCCGATGCCATATTTTTGCGCCAACCAATAAACGGCGTTTGGAAAACCTGGAGTTGGGCTAGTACAGGTGTTGAAAGCAGAAAAATAGCCAATGCATTACATAGTATGGGTATAGTGGCTGGCAGCCATATTGCAATTCTATCCAAAAATTGTGCACACTGGATAATGGCAGACATAGCCATTATGATGGCAGGTTGTGTATCAGTCCCCATTTATCCTTCGTTGTCATCAGATTCTATTAAACCTATATTAGAACATAGCGATGCTACAGCCATTTTTGTAGGTAAACTAGATAATTTTGAAGAACAAAAAAAAGGTATTCCGCAAAATATTATTACCATAAGTATTGAAGCGTATGGAATTAACGAAGTAATTACCTGGGAAAACAGGGTAACTACTACTACTCCACTCAAAAAAGTATTCAATTGGAAACAAGATGATTTGTTTACTATCATTTATACTTCGGGCACTACAGGCCACCCAAAAGGAGTAATGCATGTAGTGAGTGCGGTGGATGTTGTAGTACAAATAGTAATTGCCGCAATGAAATTTAAACCACATTTTGATCTTTTTTCGTACCTCCCACTTAGCCATATAGCAGAAAGACTGGCAATTGAAATAAATGGCATTTACAACGGGTGTACCATTAGTTTTTCTGAGTCGATAGCAAGCTTTTCAGAAAATCTTGCAGCTACACAGCCACATTGTTTTGTTGCCGTACCTCATATCCTGACAAAGTTTAGGCAAGGCATATTAAAAAAAATGCCTCAAAAAAAATTAAACCTTTTACTATCAATACCACTTTTAAACAAAGTTGTAAAAAAAGGGATTCGAAAAAAACTTGGTCTTCAACGTGCCTCTACCATCATTTGCGGTGCAGCACCTATTTCAATTGAAATGCTGCAATGGTATAAAAAATTAGATATTGACATTTTGGTAGTGTATGGAATGACCGAAGATTGTGTCTATAACCATTTAGAAACAAAAAGTAATTATCGGATAGGCTCTGTAGGCAAGGCTTTACCAGGCCTTATTGCAAAAATTGCAACCAATGGCGAAATCTGTGTTAAAAGCAAGGGCAATATGCTCGGATATTATAAAGAAGCCCAATTAACTGCTAAAGCTTTTGATGAAAGTGGTTATCTTAAAACTGGCGATATGGGCGAATACGATCAGGATGGCTTCTTATTTATAACAGGAAGAATTAAAGACCAGTTTAAAACAGATAAAGGAAAATATGTTTCTCCATCCCCTTTAGAAATTGAGTTATTGCACAATGCAGATTTAGAACAGGTATGTGTAGTAGGCATGGGTATTCCACAACCTATTGCATTAATAACTTTATCAGAAACAGGCAAAACTAAATCTCAAGCTGAAATAAACACTAGCTTAATGACTTCAATAGATGCGCTAAACCCCAAACTCGAAAATTTTGAGCGAATATCAAAAGCAGTTGTAATTAAAGAAAACTGGACTATCGAAAATGGATTTATGACACCATCATTAAAAGTAAAAAGAAATCAGGTAGAAAAGGTATTACTACCATTTTACCATCAGTGGTTTCATCATGCAGAAAAGGTATTATGGCACTAGCCCATATTTTGAGGTGTAATGGACAAAAAGGGAAGTGATTTTTAGATGTTTTTGATAATAATTGGTAAAGTAATTAACCGCAATATTGAATAGTAGATTGAATAATATTTAAGGCACTAACTTCGTTAAAGATAACAAGCAAAACAATTAAATGTAAACTACAGGTTTAACAGTAAAAATTAATAGTATTTTTTTTTAATCTTTTATTGTTTAGCGTTTAACCCATATTTTTAATATGAAAATCTATTACTGTTTAAATCTTTAAAATTAGAGTTTGCGTAGCTGATGAACATTGCTGTTAATAATGCATCATGAAATAACCGATTCTACGTTGCTGTAAAAATGCCTGAGGCATTGTAAATGAAAAACCAATATAAAAAAGCCGATTACTATTTTCAAGAAATTACTGACCAGCCTACATCAGTGAATAACGCCCAAAGCTTTTTAAATTCTATTTTAAAAAAAGACAAAAACGTTTTCTTATTGCTGGTTGTTTGCATTTTTATTTGCGAAATACTAATTGTGTTGTTGGTAAGCTACCTCCCCGCAATGGCTACCTGGAAAAAAGTAGTGATAGATTCCTCCTTACTTTCTATTTTAATTTTCCCTTTAATTTACTTTTTTCTTTTTATTCCGCTCAAACAAAGCATAGCAGATAAAAATAAAAACCAGGTAAGACATCAGCAATTGATAGAAAACATAGGTGAGGGCGTGGTAATATGCAATGCCGAAGAAATTTTTTTATATGCAAACACTGCAGCAGAAAAATTATTTGGAGCAGAAAAAGGAAGCTTAAAAGGCACAGGATTGGGAACATATTTTACGGCGACAAACTTCGACTTTATTGTAAAGCAAACCGGAGAGAGAAAAGAAGGTAAATCAGGCTATTACCAATCAGAAATTATATTAAAAGATGGAAGCACTAAAAAACTGTACATAACTGCTACACCTCAATTTGATGACGGAATATTTATTGGAACGATAGCAATTTTAAGAGATATTTCTGCTTTAAAAAAGGCTGAAGATGCTATTTTATACGAACGCAATTTATTAAGAGGCTTAATAGACAATTTGCCAGATGCAGTGTATGTAAAAAACAAACAGTTTAAAAAAATTATTGCCAACCCGGTTGACCTAAAGTATATGGGCTTGTTATCTGAACAGGAGGTACTTGGAAAAAGTGATGATGAAATTTATTCAAAAGAAATTGCAGATAGTTCGTTAGCAGATGATCAATATGTATTTGATACAGGCAAGCCAAACATAAACAAAGAAGATTACTTTATAGATAATAGAGGAAAAGAGCACTGGATGCTCAATTCAAAAGTGCCTATTAGAGATTCTACTGGTGAAATTATTGGCTTGGTGGGCATTGGCAGAGAAATTACAGACAGAAAAAAGGAAGAATTGAGGTTAAAACTTTTAGAATCTGTTATTACCAATACCAACGATGCGGTGGTTATTACAGCAATAGATAATGAAGACGCTCATAGCCACAAGATTATTTTTGTTAATCATGCCTATTGTAAAATGACCGGCTATGCGGTAAAAGATGTTATTGGTAAATCACCCGCTTTATTACAAGGCCCTAAAACCGATAAGGAAGAACTAAATAGAGTAAGTGAATGTTTTAAAAGGTTTGAGTCATGCAACATGGAGGTGATTAATTACAAAAAGGATGGCACAGAGTTTTGGACAAGTATTTCATTTTCGCCCATTACAGATAACAACGGAAATTATACAAACTGGATTGCGATAAAAAGAGATGTAACGGATCAAAAATTAATGGAGCAAAATTTCATTAAAGCAAAAGAGAAAGCAGAAGCTGGCAGTAAGGCCAAATCTGAATTTCTTGCTAATATGAGTCACGAAATTCGTACGCCATTAAATAGTGTAATTGGTTTTTCTGAACTAATGATGAAAACAAAACTGGATAGTACCCAACAGCAATACAATGCTGCTGTTTTTCAATCTGCCAATTCTTTACTTGACATTATTAACGAAATATTAGATTTTTCTAAAATTGAAGCAGGCATGCTGGAAATTTCTATTGAAAAAACAGATATTCTTGAAATAAGCTACCAGGTATCGGATGTAGTTTGCTACCAGGCATTTAGAAAAAATCTTGAGCTCCTGCTCAATATTGGTTTTGATATCCCAAGGTTTATATGGGCAGATGGGCTTAGGTTAAGACAGATTTTAATTAACTTATTGGGTAATGCTGTAAAGTTTACCACAGCAGGCGAAATAGAATTAAAAATAGAAATTTTACATAAAGAAAATGAAGATAATGCCCTACTCCGTTTTTCAGTAAGAGATACAGGCATTGGCATAAATCTGGAAAATCAACAAAAAATATTTGACGCATTCTCACAAGAAGATGCCTCTACCAGCAGAAAATACGGCGGCACCGGATTAGGGCTTGCCATCTCAAAAAAATTATTAGGGTTAATGGGGAGCGAATTGCAACTGCAAAGTACACTTGGTGCAGGAAGTACCTTCTTTTTTGACTTGGATGTAAAAACAATGCACGGTGAGCCAGAAGAATGGGGTTTATTATCTAATTATAAAAAAGTGCTTATTGTAGATGACAATGCCAATAACAGACTACTTTTAAAAGATATGCTGGCATATAAAAACATTATAAGTGATGGAGCCGAAAGTGGAGCCGAAGCAATTAAAATGTTGCAAGAACATAAGCAATATGACCTTATACTAATGGATTTTAATATGCCACACATGGATGGTATAGAAACGATTAAAAGCATACGTAATTTCTTAAAATTGAGTATTGCAAACCAACCAATAATGTTACTTCACAGCTCTGCAGAAGATGAGCGTTTAAATGAAGCCTGCAATGCACTAGGTGTTTACCAAAGACTGGTAAAGCCCATTAAAATGAAAAGCTTATTTGAGTCTATTTCCAAAACAGGATTCCAAAATAAACAGGAAAAAATAAATACGGAAATTCAATTAGCGAAAAAATCAGCAATTAAAGGCTCTTTTAAGGTATTGTTGGTAGATGATAATGCACTTAATATTATGCTTATTAAAAAAATAATAACCGATATTTTACCAGATGCCAGTTTATTTGAAGCCGGCAATGGAAGCGAAGCCGTTGAAAGCTATACCAGCTTTATGCCAGATATTGTATTTATGGATGTACAAATGCCTGTAATGAATGGGCTGGAAGCTACAACTGCAATAAGAAAAATAGAGAAAAACAAACGAATACCCATAATAGCATTAAGTGCAGGTACCAACATGGAAGAAAGAGAAAAATGCATGTTATCTGGTATGGATGATTTTGTAGCTAAACCATTTTTAAGCAATACTATTTTTCAAGTAATTGATAAATGGTTGTAATAAAAGTGTGAACAATACAAGCTATTCTTATTTTTTACTTTACATCAGTTTTTGCAGTTAAAATACTTGTGGAAGCTTCAAATACAAAACAGATAAATATTGCAGGGTATTTTTTAAGATACAGGTAATTATTATGAGATTAAAACATATTGAAAGGCTCCGCTGTCAGTTCCAAATTCTTTTGGAATGAGGCCGTAATATTTTAGCCCCAAAGCATGTGTTTAATTTATTGTGTTATGTACCTTGTGCCTTAAAAAATATAGTATTTTTTTTCTAATTTAATTTCGATTTTTTTTCTAAAAATAATTTTTGAGACTAAACCCCATGTACAAAGCCGCTTTTATAGATATGGATGGCACATTGCTTACAAAAAGCCATACGATTAGTAACAGAACCAAACTAACAATAAAAAATTTAACAAGCCGTGGTATTTTGATAGTGCCCATATCAGCAAGACCATTACATGGCATGTTGCATATTATTGAAGGCATAATACCAGCAGAAACACCGGTAGTAAGCCTCAACGGAGGATATATTTATCACAAGGGTAAAATAATTTACGAAAAAGATATTCCTTTAACATCTGCAAAAGTATTACAATCGTTTATTGATAACCTCCCGGTATCTGTTATGTATTACAGCCAAATGAAATGGTTTGCACAAAATAATACAGATGCCATTAAAAAAGAACAGAAAATAACTCCTGTACCAATTATAATACAGCCATTTGAGCAAACGATAGCAACATGGCAACAACAAAAGATTGGGCCAAATAAAATATTAGTTGCAGGCGATGCAGCTATCATTCTTGCCATTGAAAAATTGTTAGTTGCTGAGCTTGGAGAGCATTTAAATATTTATAAATCGCAGCCACGATACCTGGAAATGATGAACCTGCAAGCCTCAAAAAAAATGGCTATGCAACTATTAATGGAACAATATGGAATACAACAACATGAAGTGGTTGCCATTGGCGACAATTACAACGACAAGGAAATGATAGAATTTGCCGGAATGGGTGTTGCTATGGGTAATGCTCCTGATACTATTAAGGAAGTTGCAAATTATGTGACCGATAGCAACAACAACGAAGGCGTAGCAAAAGCACTAGAGCATTTTTTTGGATAACCTTATATCAAATAATAAAGCAAAAAAACATTCACTTATTACTACACTAGTAGATTAATTTTGTTAAGGCAACGAATCTGCAAAGTTACAACAGATTATTGCATGCAATTTTAAGGTTAGTATAACGTTGGTTCAACTATATAAACCCAAACTTTTTATTTTTATTTAATTAACCATTCCATTTTTTACTGCAAACATTACAAGGCCTGCAGTATTTCTTACGCCTACTTTTTCTATCAGCCTTTGCCTTATGCCTTCCACTGAACGGGGACTTAAAAAAATTTCTTTCCCTATTTCTATGGCAGTTTTTTCTTCACAAATTAATTTCAATACCTCCAACTCTCTTTCGGTAAGTTCAATATCCTGGTTAAAAGATGGTTTTATTTGGTTCTTTATTACCAGTTTTTTTAATAATGCCTTGTTTACTAAATCATTAAAATAATATCCATTTTCGCTAACTGCATAAATGGCCTTTCGTATCTCATCTGGCTCAGCATTTTTTAACAGGTAACCATTTGCACCTATTTCCATCAGGTGAATTATAAATTTATCATCATCATACATGGTAACAACTAATACTTTTACTAATGGATATAATTTTCTAATTAGTTTGGTAGCTTCCATACCATCCATAATGGGCATTTTAATATCCATTATAATTACATCCGGCATGGTGTGCTCCATTGCTTTAATCAAATTTTCTCCATTATCAGCCTCAAGTATTACTTCAAAATTTGCTTCGGCACTTAAACCTACTTTTAGGCCATCTCTAAAAATTTTATAGTCATCAGCTATGGCTATTTTTATGGTAGTATTCATTAAAAATTTATTTTTTTGGTATAGTGAGGTTAATTGTAAAAGAAGATTGATTTTTTTGAAAAAAAATTGTGCCCTCCAACAAAATTAACCTGTTTTGAATATTGCGTAACCCAAGGCCAAGCGTTTTGTAACGAAGCGATTCAAATTCTTGCTGGGATAGCCCTTCGCCATCATGATTAATTAGAATAACCAATTGGTTATCAGCAAATTTACTCGATATAATAAGGTAAGTTGGCATAGCATGTTTCAAAATGTTTTGTATTAGCTCCTGCACAAGCCTTAATGTACTTATATCGCCTTCTGAGTCTTTAACAGTATAGCTACTATCAAGGTTAATTGTTGTTTCAATAATTTGGCTACAGGTAGTATGTACAAAATGCGCAATTGCTTCATTCAGGCCAAAATTGGTTAAAATACTTGAGTGTAAATTGTGCGAAATAGACCTTACTTTCTGTATGGCTTCATCTAGCAACTCCTTTGCTGTAGTATGCAATTTTGCTTCTTTTGCAGGCAGGCTACTGTTTTTAATACCTACCACATGCAATTTGGCCGCAGATAAAAGTGCACCAATCTCATCATGCAATTGTTCTGCAATACGCAACCGCTCTTCCTCTTCGCTCCTTACGGCACTCTCTATTAATTGTTTATGTTGCTGCTCTCTTAATTGCTGCAAGCCTTGCTGATAATTTATTTTTTTTTGTTGAGATAATATCAGCAACTTAAAAAAACTGGCAAACAGCAAAATCATTACCACACTAGCTATTACAAACAGAAAAATATCACTCATAACTGGTGGTATAAAAATACTTTGCCATAAAAACACAAAGCATTATGTAAGTAAGATTGTGTATATCCCAAATACCAATTGCAAATTTTTGGGCATTAGCAGAAAATCTTTCATAAAAAATAAAAATAGGAAAGTTGATTACAACATACATACAGATGCCGGTAACCATCCAAAAAGTTGCATTTTTTTTATACGATATAACCTCCTCATCTGTAAGCAGATTTAAAAAATAAACCATGCAGTAAAACAAAATACCCAAAGCCTCCAAACCAAGCATACGGCTGTTAAATTTCGTAAAAATGCTATCAAAAAAACCGTAGTTAACAATTACTATTATAATAAATACAATAGGTACGGTTTTTTTTACCCGATGTAGAAAAGGTTGTTTTACCTGAATAAAAAACCAACTAAATAACAACAACCTTATAATGGAATGGATATGGTAAAAAATTATATTATCGCCAGGTTGTGATGAATAAAAAAATAATAGTTGCTTTTTCCATATATAATCTTGCATTATATTTAATAACAGGGCTATACATACATACAGCATTAATGGTAATGATTCTACTTGAATCTTTCTTTTATAAATTAACACTGTTAACGGAATAAATAAAGCCCATACTTCGCTCCAATCGAGCAATAGTTTAAATAAATTGGGCATACTTTAATTTTGGTCTGTTGCTTGATAAGCCACTGCAGGTGGGCAAGGGTTTAACCGTAAAAATGCTTTATTCATAACTATTAACCCACCTTTTGCATTATAAGGCAGAATAGTATAAGCGACCATATTTGCACTGGGCGGATATTTATTAGCTACTACAATAAAATAGGCAACACCAGGTATTGCTAGCAGGCTATCAATTTGAACAAGGCTAACATCATATTTAGAAAAAGGAGGCCTGGAAGAAAATCTAAGTACTGTATCGCTTCCTGCAGCTTTAATAACATTTCCATAATCTGCCGGGTTACCGGTATTAACCGTAATTATAGGTAAAAGAGTCGTTTTTGTTACTTTTCCTTCAAATAGCAAATCGCTTCTAAAAGATAAAGTTTTAAAATTGGGCTTTAGTAATCTTAAGATGCTAATATCAACTTTCATTTTACTATAAGTGAAGTTGCGGGGTAGAAAAATAAAAAATAAACTTACAGTTATCACCCCAACAAAACCTACCACAATACCAGCAATTGCTTTTCTACTTAATTTCATAAAAAAAATTTAAATTTATAATAAAAGTGTTAGCAAGTAAGCAAACTCAAAGACAAAACCAGTCTTTGTAGTTATTTCAAAAATACATAATTAATTGTACTGTATCTACGTAGAAATACGCATTTAAAATTATGCGTAAATACACTTATGGTTGATAATAGTAAAAAGTAAATTTACTAAACTTAATTTTCAGGTATTTATCACCTTGATTATGGGCCGGAATTGAAGGAAAATTTGTGTAATAAAAAACACAGATCATGACAAACAATTTCATCCTTTCGCTGGCATTTTCGTTAATCATTTTCTTTGGAGTGTGTAGAGATGGCAGTGAAAATAGTTTGCAGGTTGCTACCATTGTAGTAGAAAAAAACTTACTGCATCTTACCGGAAAAACACAAAATACCGAAACTAAACAATGGAGTTTATTTACTTCATTAAAAGGTTTAAAGTTGCATATCGTTTACCAGGTTAAAAAAAATAAACATGAGTGCCTTAGCTGCTCATGTATCCATTTAACTGCTAATGGATTTTCTATAGGTTACTGCTGCGTTAAACGTTTATTAAGTATAATTTATACTATACTTTTTTTATTGTTCTTGCATAAATTTTCGGATATATCACCTGTAGCTTACAAAAATGATAGAATGTTTAAGGGATGCGGCAAATTTGCTTCTGCAGAAAGTATCGGTTAAAATAAAAAAAAAGAATTATAAAAAGCCAAAGGGCTGCCAAGTGAAGGCAGCCCTTTATACATTTCAATACTTTTAGTAAACTCAATTTAGTAAAGCCAGCGTTTCAGCATCGGCCATATTAACATTAGTGTAGTCTTTTACTACGTTATATAACGTATCTCGTTCAATTGGAGTGCGTTTAACTTGCTTTATCAACGTAACCAATTCAGCGGTTGTCATGGTTGGGTTTTGCTCTTCACTACCTGCCATGCTGTATATTTTTGTACTGTCGTCAATTGTACCGTCTATATCATTTACACCAAAAGACAAACTCAGTTGCGCATTTTCCCTCCCAAGCATTGGCCAATAAGCTTTTAAATGAGGGAAATTATCCAGGTAAATTCTGGCAATAGCATACAAGCGCATATCTTCTGTAACGGTAGATTCAGGCACATAGCTCATATCATTATCATAATTGCGAAACTTTAGAGGTATAAACGTGTTAAAGCCACCTGTTTTATCCTGCAATTCTCTCAACCTGCGCATGTGATCTATCCTGTGTTCGTATTTTTCTATTTGGCCGTAAAGCATGGTGGCATTGCTGTGCATACCAAGCTTGTGGGCTGTTTCATGTATTTTTAACCATCCATCGGCATCCACTTTATCTGCACAAATTTGTTCTCTTATTTCAGGATGAAAAATTTCTGCGCCACCACCCGGCAAACTATCAAGACCAGCAGCATGTAATTGTTGCATACCTTCTTCTACCGTTAATTTTGCTTTGCGAAACATATAATCAAGTTCTACCGCAGTAAAAGCTTTTACATGTAAACCCGGGCGATGATTTTTTATTTTTTGCATCAGCTCTATAAAATAAGCCATATTCATTTTTGGATGTACGCCTCCTACAATATGTACTTCAGTAACTGCTTTGCCATCATAAGATTTTACAATATCCAGCATTTGATCAATGCTTAGCTCCCACCCTTCTTCTTTGTGGGCATATAGCTGTGAATATGAACAAAATTTACAACTGTAAACGCATACGTTTGTAGGCTCTATGTGAAAATTACGATTGAAATAAGTGGTATCTCCATGCAACCGCAACCGTATAAAATTAGCTAAGGCTCCAACAAAAGAAAGACTTCCTTTTTCAAATAATAGTATTCCTTCCTGGTCTGTTATTCGTTGTTGATGTTTTACTTTTTCTGCAATTGTTTTAAGGTCTGCATCAGTAGTAAAGTTGATGAGCGTATCTATTGAAGTAGTCATTGTTTGTTTTTTGTAAAGTTAACCTTATGCCTAATTTAAAACAACAAGTGCTGCCATTTGTTGGCAGCACTTGAAAATGTTATTGATTAATAATTTTAATCTGACAACAAAATCTCCCTTTTATTGCCAGTAATGTAGTTCTACTATTTACCGCTTCACAATCCTTTCTACAATGGTTTTATTGGTATAAATCATTTTTAGTATATACAACCCACCAGAAAGGGTTTTTAGATCAACAGTTATTTGCCTGTCTGCGTTTCCATTGTACCGCCTATCCCATACCAATTGCCCTGCTGCATTAAATACCTGAACAGACTGCAGATCTACAGGAGGTTCTACTGCTGAATGATGTATTAGGAATGTATTATTAAATGGATTAGGATATATTAAGTAGCCTTGCAATTTTAAACGCTCTGGCAATTTTTGACTGGTGATATTGATATTATCGAGCCAAATACTATTTTGTTTGTTGCCTTTAGATGCAAAGTATAATTGAAAATTATTACTCCCTACAAATGGTGAAAGATATATTTTGTTAGATTTCCATTCGGCTTGCCGCCTTGGTACAAATACATCTGTAAACGTATAGTTAGGATCATTAACAGTTTGTAATTCAAAGCCAAATTTTTTCCACACAGAAGTGAAAGTTGCACCACAATCTGATGTAGCTAAAATTTCCATTGTATCTAATGGAAATACAGTAGCCCCCGGATACTGAACACCCGGCCTGTAGGCAATATCAAAATCTACAAATATAGAATCGAATGAAGTATTATTAGCGATAATTGGCGTAATGAAATAGTCTATTGCGCCGTTTGAATTTACTGGATTACTGTTTTGTATTACCATCGATTTGGTACCGGATTTAGAAGATGCGGTAGTTGACTCCCAGGTAGATCCACCATTTACGTTGTATATTCCCCAATTGTTTCTCGGGAAAAGAGCATCTTCAAAACCTTCTGTTATTGGCATTGGAGAAGGGGTTGTGCTGAACACAGCAAATGCTTTTCTCAACGTATCATTTTGCACAAACTGATCTGCAACACCATTAGGTAATGATGTAAATATTGATATTATATGGTTACCTACAGTGGTAGTGGCGGAAGGAAGGCTGATAATAGTATTTTCGCACTTACCCAATTTACCTATCCAGTTGGTAACAATCTCAACTCCATCATCTATTTTGTAACTTACTTTTAAAGCAATAAGTGTATCTAGCCCAAGATTGATAATTGTTGCTGTTGGTGTAAATACAGTTGTACAAATGACAGGTAAAGGTTGCGATATAGAAACAACCGCAGCATTTTTTGCTTTAGCATCAAAACCTACCACATTAATGCTATCAATATAAATATTGTTTCCGTAATCATTTACAGATTCAAAACCAATTACCAGGTTTTTAATATTATCGGCACAAAAATCTTTTAACAAT
Source organism: Chitinophagales bacterium (assembly GCA_038234405.1). Taxonomy (GTDB): domain Bacteria; phylum Bacteroidota; class Bacteroidia; order Chitinophagales; family Chitinophagaceae; genus Ferruginibacter. Next base: position 9,816 of record JBBQTZ010000003.1, on the reverse strand, counting down.
ACTCTTTCCGTTCTCCACTGAGATGCATTGGCTGGTACAAATGAAGTGGTAATTGTACCTGTAACAGTACTTAAACTGGCACCGCCTTTACTGTATCCTGTTGGCTTCCAGCTTAATCCACAATCGGTAGAGTATAGTATGTTTAAAGAATCGCTCACGCCTGTATATTGACGATAAGCTACATTAAAAGTAAGAGCGATTGAATCGAACTGCTGTGTACTAAGGGAAGGTAAACGATAAATATCACGCTGACCAAGGTTACCAGCGGCATCTGCCTCATAATCAAAACAGTTAATCCTCATAGATGCATTACCTGGCCGGCCTGCAAGCGTAGTTCTTACCCAGGTAATTTCAGGTGCATCGGGATTAATAATAGCTGATCCGTTTGCTGGTGGAAAAGTAGCTGATTGAAAACTTTCTGTATATGGTAATGGCAATAATGGAGCTACAGTAAAGTTGGAAATTATTTCATTATTTGTGGCATTACCGTCTGTTCCATTATTAGGGTTTGCTATAGTTATTTTTAGAATGTTGGCTCCAGAAACTGCTATTTGCGGGGCAAGCGTTACAATAGCAGATTTACCGGTTGCAATATTTACAATTACAATACTGGTTACCGGATTTAATCCATTAATAGTACTTGTAACAGTTACAGAAGTTAGGGTGTTAGTACCCGCATTGGTAATTCTTAACCGGGGCAAAAATTCGCCTGGGCAACTAAGTGCCGGGTACGAAACTGAGGTACAGGTTGCAGAATTAAAATCTAACCCACCCGGACTAACAATGCTATTAATGGCAGCATCTAAAGCGGGTATATTATCAGGATATTGCCCACCAAGGGTGGTAAGATAACCAGAACGGCAATTTTCCAAAACCCATTCTAATCTTTTTACAGAGCCTTTACTAAACATTGAATAACAGGCATCATCAGTATAATCCATATAATTTTGGAACATTCTGGCTATACCTGCTGTACAACCGCTGGCAGCCCCCGGCGAAGGGCATCCACTTGTTGGGTTATTTTGATTAGGGATATCATCTGCCGGTGCCAGTAACTCAGGCGGTAGCGAGCAGCCCGCTGATGTAAGCTGACGGAAATCGTTTGTAGCACAGCCATTGTCAAAAGGATGAAATAAACCAAAATTATGGCCAATTTCATGAGCGGTGGTTCTGCCTAATTTGTATTCCGGATAAGAGAAACAAAGATTGGAAAATGCACGGTAATCTACACAAACCCCATCGGCATTATTACTGCCAGCAGCACCACCGGGGCCTATTGCCGGCGCAATACCTAAAAGACCAGCAGCACCTCCATCGCCCACATACATATTATAATACCTGGTTACATCCCAACCAGTTGATCCACCGGTAGAGGTAGCTGAACTTTTTATTAACTGGGGATTGCTAAGACCTATTTCTGTAGTGCCTACTTTTCTTATAATGCCTGTTGTAAAATTACCCGCTAGGTCTCTTTTTGCTAACGTAAACCTTAAAAGCGAATGCCCCCTAACCGGAAAAAAAGCTATTCCATTAGCGCTATCTGCATTGATGCCTGCAAAATCTTCATTCAATCGGTTAATAAAAAACTCTACAGCCTCATCAGAAATACTCCAGGGATTAGGTAATACAATATGCACTACCATTGGTATTATAACAGGGCCAGGCAGGTTGGTTGGGGTATTAGTTATACCACCCGTAGGTTTACTGGTGATAGAGCGCTCATAATCAAGTTGACCTTGTCGTATTCTTTCTCTTAATGCAGGGTCAGTTTCCATATCCTTTGCAATAGCTTCCATAGTACCACAACGTTGTAATATTTTTTTGGATGCAGTTGGTTTTTGGGCAAAACTTACAGTACCAATAACTAAAGCAATTACACCAATAAATAACTGTTTACCAGTTTTATACAATTGCAAAAAAGAATAATGTCTAAATAAAATCATGTTATTTTTATTTACTGCAAGGGTGCTAAATAGCTGTCAATTTTAAGCAATTACTTATAATGAATATTTATGCCGATAGTTAAAAGCAGAAATATCAATTTTTGTATGCTATAACATACTATAAAAAATACCCTTTTTTACTGCAAAGCAGATGTTAGTTTAAGTTAATGGTAAACAACTTTCTAAAGTGTTTTGTTAAAAAAATAAGATCAAATATACAGGAATATGGGGAATGAATTTATTTTGTATAAGTTTACGCTACTGGCAGGTTATGATTTAAGGGCATAAATTATATACCCAAATTTATATTGAGTTAAAAGTATCCTCTACTAATTGTACATGTTAAATACCCTCTATTTTTTATGGCCCTTATTATAGCTGATAGCAAAGTTGAAAAATTAAACATTCCCTCTTTTTAACTAGCAATCTTTTATTATCGGCATAAAACATCGTTACATTTTAACCCAGCTTTTGTAGTTTAATTGCTGTGAGGGTTTCAAATAGAGTACAGGTATGTATTTTAGGCAACTTTGGGCAAAAATAAATATGGCTCATTTAGAGCTAAAAAAAATGCAGGATATTATATTGATTGAATTTTACTAAATACTAAGTTGCATAAGCAGCATTTATCAGGGTTGTACAGAAGAACTTAAGCAAAAATTACATAAAAAAATTACAGCACTGTAACAAAGTAAAAACTTATAATCCCATAGTATTTTGTTTTTGCCTCATACTATTAAGAGAGGGATCCATTTCTATAGCTTTATCACACATTGATTGTCCCTTGTCTTTTTGCCCTTTCTTTTGAAAACATAAGCCTGCCTGGTATAAAGCCTTACCATCTTTCGCATCTAATTCCATCAGCTTTTGGCAATAACTCAATGATTTATCGTACATTTTTCCATTGTAATAAGCTTCGGCAATATCCCGAAGCAATTCGGTATCGCCAGGTTTTTTTTCTATTAAGCCAAGTAGTAATTTTTCACCTTCAATAAATTGACCTGAATAAATGTAGGCATACCCTAAATTTTCAACAAAGTCATTTTTTTGTGGATAGCCTTTTTCCGCCGCCTTATTAAAATAAACTACAGCATTTTTAAAGTCGTTAAGTGTATAATAAACCATACCTAATTCATAAACCCAGGTATTTTTCTCTTGATTAAGCAAAATAGCTTTAGAATAATATGGCACAGCACTTTTGTATTGTTCCATATCAAGATAACTTCTTGCCAAAGTGTAATTTGCTTCAGCATCTGTTGGGTTTTTAGCTAAATAATTAGAAAGCCCTTTAATAGCACTACCATAATCTTCTTCCTGGTAATTGCACATGGCAATAATTTTTTCTGCATTTTGGCAAGTACTATGTTTTGTTGCAATGGCTTTAGCTTTAACAAATTGCCTGTAGTTATAATATAATTCCATTAATTCTTTAGCGGCTGCACTATTGTTTGGATCTAACTCAAGCGCTTTGGAAAAGCTGGATATAGCTTTATCTACCTTTCGCATTTCGAGGTTTACGTATCCATTTTCTATATAAGCGGCTACATAATTTTTATTGAAATTCAGCGCTTTATCAAAATGCATGGAAGCCATCAAATTCTGACGGTTAGCTTTAAACTCAATAGCTTTCTGAAAATAAATTTCAGCACTATCAGTTAACTGTGCGTTAATATAACCACAGCTTACCAAAAGGATGGCAATTAATAGGGGGTATTTCATAGTACGGTAATTAACAAAAACTATTCCAATAAAAAAATCAATAGAATATTATAGCTCCTAACGCTGGTAAATGGCAATTTATTTCATACAAAACTGTTTCTTTATCCACAATAGTTATTTCTGGTGCCGGATTAAACACATCTCCAGTGCCATAAAACTCAATTGCATCACTATTAAAAACTTCTTTCCATGATGATTTACCTTGTACCTGAATTTTCCAGTCACGCCTTACCTCCGGAGTTACATTCAATATTATTAGTAAATCATTTTCTCTATTATTTCCTATTCTTTTATAGGCTATCACCCCCTCTGCTGCATGATTAAGGTCAACCCATTCAAATCCTCCTGGCTCAAACTGAAGCTGGTACAATGCCGGCTGAGATGTATATAACTTATTTAAAGCCGTTACACATTCCTTCAATTTTTTATGCCCTTCAAATTGCAATAGCTCCCAATCTAGTTCAGTTTTATGATTCCATTCACTCGTTTGCCCAAACTCATCGCCCATAAAAAGTAATTTACCACCAGGATGGGTAAACATGTAAGTGTACATTAAACGCAGGTTTGCAAACTTTTGCCACTCATCGCCGGGCATTTTGTAAAGCATTGGGCTTTTGCCGTGTACAATTTCATCATGGCTAAGTGGTAGCATAAAGTTTTCATCATTATAATACATCATACTAAAGCAAAACTTATTTTGATGATACTTCCGATAAACCGGATCCAGTTTAAAATAATCAAGTGTGTCATGCATCCAGCCCATCATCCACTTCATACCAAAACCCAACCCGCCCAAAAAAGTTGGTTTACACACTCCCGGCCAGTCGGTGGCCTCTTCTGCAATGGTTTGTACATCCGGAAAATCCCTGTAAATGGTTTCATTTAATTCTTTGATGAATGCAATGGCTTCAATATTGCCATTACCGCCATATTCGTTGGGTTCCCATTGGCCCTCGGTTCTGGAATAATTAAGTTTTAACATAGAGCTTACAGCATCTACCCTAATACCATCAATATGGAATTTATCAAACCAAAATCTTGCACTACTTATTAAAAAAGACTTAACCTCTCCCCTTTTGTAATTAAAAATATAACTATTCCAATCCGGGTGAAATCCTTTGCGCATATCAGCGTATTCGTAGGTGTGTGTTCCATCAAACATAAACAAGCCATGGGCATCATAGGGAAAATGAGAAGGCACCCAATCAAGCACTACTCCAATACCGGCATTGTGAAAAGCATCAATCATTGCCATAAAATCTTCCGGAGCTCCAAACCTGCTGGTAGGGGCAAAAAAACCAGTGCCCTGGTACCCCCAACTTCCGTCGTAAGGATGTTCCATAACGGGCATTAACTCAATATGAGTAAATCCCATATTTTTTACATAAGGTACCAGCCGCTCTGTAATTTGCTGGTAGGTATTATATGTTTCCTCATCATTTTTATCGGGCCTCATCCAGCTTGCTAAATGCACTTCATACACACTCCACGGGGCATTAAGGGCATTGTGTTGCTTCCTGTTTGTCATCCAATCAATGTCGTTCCATTTGTATTGCATTTCCCAGGTAATGGAGGCTGTCATTGGCCGCTTTTCCCAAAAGTTTGCATAAGGATCTCCCTTGTCTATTGCGGCTCCTTTATAACCAATGATATGATATTTATAAACATCTCCTTTTTTAAAATTTGGAATAAAGCCTTCCCAAATACCTGAATTATCGAGCCTTACAAACAGCGGGTAACTATCGTTATTCCAATCATTAAAGTTACCTTTTACACTAACTTTTGTTGCATTGGGAGCCCATACTGCAAAATAATAACCAGGTGTATTTAATACCACGGCTGGTTTGTTTCCAAACAACTCATACCCATTATATAAACTTCCGTTTTGGAAATTATTTATATCCTCATCCGTGAGTATTGAATAGTTCCAGACAGGTTTGGTACTATCTACAAAATGTACGTCTTCGTATTTGGCAATAACAATACCGGTTGTTTTATTTTCCATGGCAGTAACTTATTATGGTGATATACTTTACTAAATGTTAAGTACAATTTTTAAATATATTGTTGAATGCTGGCCTATTTTACCACCCAAAATTTTACCACTAAAAATTTTGATTTTACCATTAAAATAAAAATAACAGCAACTGAATCTTAAATCGGCACCTTTGAATTAACGTAAATTTAAGGATACTCTTGGGTGATTAAATATATTTTATTCAATATTTACCATTCTATCAATACTAAACCAACAAACTAACTAATTAATGATGATTAAAATTTTGAAGTATCTGTTACCCTTATTATTTTTTTCTGTAAATTATGCAAAAGCCCAAAACATTTCCGGAAAAATTTTTGATAGCACTAACAATAAAGCTGTATCGTATGCTGTGGTAGCAATTTTAAAGCCTGTAGATTCTATTTTGATGAAATTTGTTCGTACAGATAAAGAAGGTAATTTTTCACTTAAAAACGTAAAAGCGGGAAAGTATATTTTGATGATAACACATCCTATATATGCAGACTTTATTGATGATATCAACAATAAGGAAGAAGGCCTCAATTTAAAAATGATTTCATTTATTCCCAAAAGCAAATTGTTGCAGGAAGTAATTATAAAATCTGGTTCACCTATCAAAATAAAAGGTGATACTATTTCTTACACTGCCGATAGTTTTATTGTGAGTGCCAATGCCAATGTTGAAGAACTTTTAAAAAAATTACCCGGCATTCAGGTAGATAAAGACGGCAAGATAAAAGCTATGGGAGAACAGGTGCAAAAAGTGTTGGTAGATGGTGAAGAGTTTTTTGGAGATGACCCTGGTATGGCAGTAAAAAATCTGCGGGCAGATGCGGTAAAAGAAGTACAGGTGTATGATAAAAAAAGTGATCAGGCAGAATTTACAGGTATAGACGATGGGCAAAAGCAAAAAACTATTAACCTAAAACTAAAAGAAGACAAGAAAAAAGGATATTTTGGAAAGTTAGACGGGGCTGGCGGATTGATGGATAAAATTGACAATAGGTACAATACCAGTGCAATGTTTAATGCTTTTAAAGGTAAAAGAAAATTATCGGCATTTTTGCTAAGAGGAAATACCGGCCAGGATGGATTAAGCTGGCAGGATAATGAAAAGTTTGGGGGAGAAAATGACAATATGAGTATGAGTATGGATGATGATGGTGGCGCAATGTTCATGTGGCGTGGAGGTAATGGTACAGATGAAGAACCCTTTATTAATACAGAAAATGGTTTTATAACCAATACCAATGCTGGTTTTCAATACTCCAACAAGTGGAATGATAAAAAAACATTTAATTTTTCACCAAAATACAATAGCCAGCTTTACAATAACACAGAGAGAAGGTTTTTGCAAAGGCAAATAGGCGATTCTATATTAAATGATAACTCAGTAAAAAATGTAGATGTAAACAGGCACAATTTTAAAAACAGTGCTATGTATGATATTAAATTCGACAGCAGTAATAGCCTTAAAGTAACTGTGAAAGCAAATATATACAACTCACAAAGTGTTGAAGAAACTGAAGCTGAAAGTAGAAGTAATACAGAAATATTAAAAAATAAAAGTAGCAGGCTTTTTACCCAAAATACAGAAAAAAGCTCTTTTACTGCCAGTGCATTATTCAGGCATAAATTTAAAAAAGCCAGAAGAACTTTTTCTATAAATACTGATTGGAATAAGCTGAACAGCGAGGGTAGAAATTTTTTAAAGTCGAACAATCAAACATATTTTAATGGACTGCCTTCCTTTAATCAGTTACAAGATCAAATGATAGATAATAATAAAACTACACAAAAACTTACAAGCAAAATTGTTTATACAGAGCCCTTAAATAAGAAATTTTCGTTAGAGGCCAGCTATGAAATTTCGTACACCAAGGGCTCCAATAGCCAAAATATTAACAGCTTTACAACAAATTCAGGTAAATATGATACGTTTATAGATACACTTTCAAACAACTTTGATCAGGTAATCACCATCAATAAACCTGCTACTAAAATCAGTTATAACTATAAAAAAATAAAGTTTAATATTGGAAGTGGTTTTGGAATTACCAATTTTGATTTTAATGACCGCTCTATTGGAAAAAACTATGTACGAAACTTTACCAATATATTTCCGGGTGCAGGGCTAACTTATACCTATCAGCCAAACCACAGTATCAATTTTAATTACAATGGCAATACTGCACAACCCAGTATAAACCAATTACAGCCCTTACGAAACAATAACGACCTCTTTAATCAATATATTGGTAATCCAAATCTTAAACAGTCTTTTACAAATTCACTCAACATAAGCCACAACTCTTACAATTTTGTAAAAGACATTTGGATGTACCAATCTTTTAATGTGAGAAACACATCTAACGCTATTACCAACAGCATTATCATAAGTGTAGATAGCGGTAAAACCACTACACAACCAATTAATACCAATGGCAATATTAGTATGAACCTTTGGAGTGGCTTTGGTTTTAAAGTGAAAAAAGTTAATTTAAATATTGACTTGCAACCAAATTTTAGCTACAATAAATTTGCAGATGTTATCAATGGGAAAACCAGTTTTGCAAGAAATCTTAGTGCAGGTATGGGCTTCTTCGTAAGAAAAACAAAAGATAAAAAATATGAATTTTCAATAGGGAACGATGTGAGTTATAACAGAAATACTACCTCACAAAATAATACTGTCAACAATTTTTTAACCAATACAGCAAGTGTAAATTCAACGCTATACTATAAAAAAGTATGGTCGCTAATTACAGACTACAATTTTTTTGCAAGGCAAAAAACTATTCAGTTTACTGATAACCTAACCAACCATATTTTAAATGCGAGGCTGCAACGCACCTTTAAAGCAAATGAGTTTACAGCCTATTTTTTAGTAAGAGATATTTTTAAACAGAACATAGGCATTGAGAGAAACTTTAACAGCAACAGCAGTTCAGAAGTTACCAACCTTCGCTTACAACAATACTTTATGGTTGGCTTTACCTGGGATTTTAAAAATAAAACTGCTGCGGCAAAGTAACAGCCAAATGAAGTTGGATGGTACGGATAAAAAATAAAAAAATAAAAATTTATCAAAAATGAAAAAAATATTGCAGATAGTAATTCTTTTTACAATAGCATCAATAAGGGTGAATGCACAACAGTTTATAGATAAAGCGGTGATAGAATTTGAGGTTAAAACCAATATCAAAAAAACTATGAGCAATAGTAGCTGGGCCGAAATGATAAAAGAGAATTTACCACAATTTAAAACTGGTTACTACCAATTTAGTTTTAGCAATAATAAAAGTAATTACAAATTTAACCGTTGGGATGAGAAGGCAAAAGTTCCTGAATATATGCGAACAAATGATGAACAAAACATTTATTATTTTGATCATAATTTAAATAAAATCTATCAGCAAAAATCAATTTTTGGATCTAATATTATGATTGAAGATAGCATTCCTGCTATTAAGTGGCGCCTTACCAACGAAAGCAGGTTGATAGAAGGTTTTAATTGCCGCAAAGCAGTAGGAATAATTAACGATAGTGTTTATGTGTTTGCTTTTTATACAGAAGAAATTTTGATACCGGGTGGCCCATGCAGTATTAATGGTTTACCAGGCATGATTTTGGGCCTTACAATACCAAGAATGTACACTTCATTTATTGCAACCAAAATTATATTGACTGGTGTAAAGGAAGACGAACTGAAACCAATTGCTGCCAAAAAATACCTTACAAGAGGTGGTTTAAAAAAAATGATTAACGATAGAGCACAAGAATGGAGCGATAGCGATGATGAGGATTCTAACTCCTGGAAAAACCAGTTTGTATGGGGAGCTCTGCTATAAATATTAATTGTGGGGTAGGTTACTTTATTACAATTTGGAACAATTTTAGTTTTTTAAAAACTTGATCCACCAAGGCAATTTATTTAATTGTAAGCCTGCATATTTTTCTTCTATAGCACCAAAACTGCTATAAAAAAAGGCAAGACTATTTATATTACTTCCTTCAAAGTCGAGTAGCATATCCTGCCCGGCATATTCTTGTATAAAAGCATTGAGTAGCGCATGTGATGCACCTATGGTTTTGCCATCAGGATGATTGCCAACTAAAATATAGTAAGCTCTC
>JBBQTZ010000002.1:0-59102 GCA_038234405.1 Chitinophagales bacterium | reverse complement strand
AAAATAGCTCCGGTATTAATTACCACAGAAATGATACATGACATGAAGAGTGGCTCAGTAATTATTGATATGGCTGCCGCAACGGGCGGCAATACTTCACTTACACAAAATGACACCACCGTACATTACAACGGAGTAAGTATTGTAGGCAACTCTTATTTGCCAGCTACCATGCCTAGCGATGCCAGTAAATTATATGGTAAAAATGTATTGAATTTTTTACAACTTATCATTTCTAAAGAGGGAGAATTAAACGTAAACTTTGATGATGATTTGGTAAAAGGCACCTGCATAGCCCATGATAATAAGATAACAAATGAAAGAATTAGCAGCTTATTATAAACGGCAATCCGAGCTTGTAAAAAGCTGCAAACATTCAATAAAATTTATTCTTTAAAACAAATTAAATGGAAACTTTTTTACAATGGATTTTTGACAATCAGCAAATAATCTACATAGTTGTGTTGATGATATTTGTGGGTATAGAGGTTATTGGCCATGTACCGAGTGTTTTACATACCCCACTAATGAGTGGTGCAAATGCCATACATGGCGTAGTTATTATTGGTGCTATTATAGTAATGGGAAAGGCAGAAAGCAATAATTATTTAGCGCTAATACTCGGCTTTTTTGCAGTTATACTCGGTACGTTAAATGTAGTGGGGGGCTTTGTGGTAACCGATAGAATGCTGGAAATGTTTAAGAAAAAGCCCCAACAACCTAAAAGCTCGTAAGGCAACAAGTTTATATTTAATCAAGTTGTATAAATACCAACTTGTAGCCTGCAACAAAATAATTACCTAACAATTTTGTAAAATTCAAAAGTACCCTTTGGGGTTTGAGGCATATATGGAACCTAACTTACTTACACTCTGCTATCTTATTGGAAGCATCACTTTTATTCTTGGGCTTAAAATGCTTAGCAACCCTGCTACTGCACGTAAAGGAAATTTAATAGCCGCTGCCGGCATGACGATTGCTATTATTGCCACTATTTTTTTGTATGAAGAAAATGGGCAAAAACTTGGTAATTATCTATGGATTTTTGCCGGGCTTGCTATTGGTGGCATTGTGGGTACTTTGGCAGCAAAAAAAGTAAAAATGACTGCCATGCCAGAGATGGTTAGCCTTTTTAACGGAATGGGTGGAGCCTGTGCTGCACTAATTTCTATAATAGAGTTTAATCACTTGTTTAATGAAATAGCCATTGGTACTTATCAAGAAGGCGGAGGTAAGGTTTTAATTATAATGCTCGGATTAATCATTGGCAGTATATCTTTTGCCGGAAGTATGATTGCCTGGGGCAAGCTAAACGGCAAAATAAAAGACTTTGCATTTAAGGGGCAAAATATTCTCAATCTTGTTTTTTTAGCAATTGCTTTAGGTGGTGCCGGTTATTTGGTACTAGATCCTTTTCACTTTTTTACTTTTTACTGCATACTTGGGTTATCGCTTATTTACGGAGTATTGTTTGTGCTGCCAATTGGTGGTGCAGATATGCCCGTAGTAATTTCATTACTTAACTCCTTTACCGGTGTAGCTGCGGCTTGTGGCGGCTTTTTGTACGATAATAAAGTAATGCTAACAGGTGGTATTTTAGTAGGTGCAGCGGGTACCTTACTTACCATATTGATGTGCAAAGCAATGAACCGCTCCCTGCTAAATGTACTAGTTGGTTCTTTTGGCGGAAATGCAGCAAATGCAGTTGGTGGCTCATCTAAAGAGCAGGGGGCTTACAAAGAAATAAGTTTGAGCGATACAGCTATGGTAATGAGCTATGCCAATAAAGTAATGATAGTGCCGGGCTATGGCCTTGCGGTAGCACAAGCACAGCATATATGCCATGAGCTGGAAAAAATATTAGAAGAAAAAGGTGTTGAAGTGAAATACGCTATTCATCCGGTAGCGGGCCGTATGCCTGGCCACATGAATGTACTATTGGCAGAAGCAGATGTTAGTTACGAAAAATTAATGGAGATGGAAGATGCCAATGATGAATTTAAAACCTCAGATGTAGTTTTAATTTTAGGCGCCAATGATGTTGTAAATCCTGCTGCTAAAAACGACCCTGACTCCCCCATTTATGGTATGCCAATTTTAGAAGTAGAACAGGCTAAAACAGTGATTGTAAACAAACGCAGTATGAAACCCGGCTATGCAGGTATTGAAAACGATTTGTTCTTTCAACCAAAAACCAGTATGCTTTTTGGAGATGCAAAAAAAGTTTTGCAAAATTTAGTGACGGAAATAAAAGTAGTGTAAAGCTTCCTCCTTGCCCAAGGGATGAGTATAGATTTGATAGTAAACTTTGCTCTTTTCTGAATAAAGTTTATCCATATTTTGTACATGAAACTGTAATAAAGTTTTCAGATACAATGTAGATAAGGCTTTCAGATTATTTTATGATGAAAAAAAATAGTAAACTATTTTAATGTCAAAAAATGTTCTGAAAGCCTTTTTTACTTGATGTCGTTTATCGCAATAATAGCTTTTCAATAGTAAAGTTTGTGTAAAAATCGCAACAGCTTGTAATAACCATATTTAGATTGCCAACCCTTGCCTTTCTATTATAAATTGCATAATACTTTCCAACTCCACCCCTGCCCTGTTCATTGCATCCTCAATTTCTTCCCTGTTTACATTGGCAGCAAAGCCTTTTTCTTTAAACCGCTTTTTAATGCCTTTTAACTCCATGCCTGCATACCCTTGGGGACGCATTAAACTATAAGCATGTGTAAGGCCGCTAAGTTCATCAAAAGCAAAAAGCATTTTATCCATTTTTGTTACCGGGTTTACGCCAAAATGATTGGGGCCATGGCTGGCAATTGCCCTAATTATTTCCGGACAAATATCCCTTGACTCCAGCTCCTCAATAATTTTTATGCAATGCAACTCAGGCCACTCATCCCAATCTGCATCGTGCAACAAACCCGCAAGCTCCCAGCGCCATTGGTCGGCTTCGCTCAAACCCTCTTTTTCTGCTGCCCAACATTTCATTAAGCAGGCTACCTGCTTCATGTGTAGTTGTAGGCGTTCATTCTTTACCCAATCATTCAATAGTTGGTTGGCAGCTTCTTTACTTAAAACATTGCCTGCATTTTTTTCATCGCCAAATGCAGTACGATTTAACATCAATGACATACTCAAAAAATTTTTCTAAAAATACGGAAAAGCAAATTCCCTTTGCAATTGCAAGAGGTTCATTTATCTATCAAATATTCGCTAAGTTGCAAACCAAACAAACAGCATACCGATTTTGCAATTTCCTGCTTCCTTTATACAATCATTGCAAACAGCTCCTGGCTTTGATGAACCTGCTTTTGTGGCAATTCACCAACTGCAACAGCAACTTACGTCTATTAGAATAAATCCCTGCAAAAAGGCTACTTTCCAAACAGATAATTTTGTTAATGAGCCGGGAGTTTTAATAACAACTGAAAAAATTCCCTGGAGCACCAACGGATTATATCTTTCCCGCAGGCCATCGTTTACTATTGATCCGCTGTTTCATGCAGGTGTGTATTATGTGCAGGAAGCTAGTAGTATGTTTTTAGAAGAAGTGATTAAACAAAATATTGATGTTTTGCAACCATTAAAAGTGCTGGACTTGTGTGCTGCACCCGGGGGAAAATCAACTTTATTACAATCTATTATTAGCAACAAAAGTTTGCTGGTAAGCAATGAAGTAATTAAACCAAGGGTAAATATTTTGACAGAAAATATTACAAAATGGGGAGCCGCAAATGTTATTGTTACCAATAACGATCCAAAAGATTTTCAAAGACTACCAGGCTTTTTTGATGTGATTGTAGTTGATGCTCCCTGCAGCGGCAGCGGCCTATTTAGAAAAGATGAAACTGCCGTAACAGAATGGAGCCAGCAAAACGTACTGCTTTGCAGCCAACGCCAACAGCGGATTGCAGCAGATATATTACCAGTTTTAAAAGATGGAGGCATTCTTATTTACGCTACCTGCTCCTACTCAGAAAATGAAAATGAAATGATAGCCGATTGGATGGTTACCGAACTGAAATTAGAAAGTTTACCAGTTAAAATTGATAGTACCTGGGGCATTATAGAAACCAAATCACCCGGTTGCAAAGCCTTTGGCTATCGCTTTTATCCAGATAAAGTTAAAGGGGAAGGGTTTTTTATTGCAGCTTTTAAAAAAGCAGGTGCTGCAGACACTGAAAACAGCAAACCATATTCAAACAAGTTAGAGAAACTAACAAAGAAAGAGATAAGTGTTACAGCGCCATGGCTTAGCAACCCCGCCGATTTTATTTATATTAAACAACATGAAGAAGCTATTGCTGTACCATTATATCTGGAAAATGACCTTGCTGCAATTCAAAAAAATCTCTACATAAAAAAAGCGGGTGTAAAACTTGGTCAGGTGGTAAGAGACGAATTGATACCAGACCATCAATTAGCTATCAGCAACATTATCAATACAGCTATACATTCAGTAGCGGTTGATAAAGAAACAGCACTACAATATTTACGTAAGCAGGAGGTAAATATTGAATCAGCCAAAAAAGGCTGGGCTTTACTTACTTATCTTCAACAACCTTTAGGATGGGTAAAAATATTGCCTAACCGTATCAATAATTATTACCCAAAAGAGTGGCGGATTCTTAATAAGTAATACCATCTTTATTTATAAGCATAGCAAGTGTATGTATAAATGTAGCAGGTGTTACTATACCTGCAAATAAGCTGTTGAACCCAACTTCTTTTTTCATAAGTATAATAGTGTCATCAAGCAAAAAAAAACTCTCATCTTTGCCATTGAGAAAATTTAAAAACATGAAGACTTTATTTATTATTTTATTTACACTTCCTTTTTTTGTAACAGCTCAAAATAAACGACTGGTAATTGAAGGGAATGCACCCGGTTTTTATATTACTCATATTGTAGCACCCAAAGAAAATTACTATAGCGTTGGCCGGTTGTTCAATGCTAGTCCTAAAGAAATTGCACCTTTCAACAAGCTTGAACTAGAGAAGGGTTTAAGCCTTAACCAGTCAATAAAAATTCCTTTAAGCGAAGTAAACTTTACGCAAGCCAATGATGCTGCCGCAGACGAAGTATTAGTGCCTGTGTATTACACCGTAAAAGAAAAAGAAGGTCTATACCACATTAGCACTGTGTATAATAAATTGCCTTTAGCCACATTAAAACAATGGAATAAAATTAAAGGAGATGCAGTAGCAAAAGGCACTTCACTAATAATTGGCTACTTAAAAGTAAAAAAAGAACTTTCTGCCTTTTCAAACAAAGCGATAGCCCCATCGCCAGTTACTGTTAGCCAGGCCCCAAAAGAAATAACCAAGCCAACTGTTGCTGCTGAATTGCCGCCAGTTAAAAACCCGGTTGCAGAAAAGCCAGCAGTAGTTGTTGCAAAAACAATTCCGGTTACACCACCTGTGTATGTACCAGTAAAAACAGCACCTGTAATTGCCCCAACAGAAACGGTAAAAGCAGCGCAGCAAAACAGTAATACAAAAGGCAATAACAAAGCGTATTTTAAACCAGATTTTGACAAACAAACAAAGCAAGCCAGTATTAATACAGAAACAGGTAGTGCGGCTGTATTTAAAAGTACAAGTGGCTGGGAAGATGGCAAATATTATTGTTTGCACAATACCGCCATACCAGGCACCATCATTAAAATAATCAGCAAAATTACCGGCAAAAATGTGTACGTAAAAGTACTGGATATGATGCCTGATATTAAGCAGAATACCGACCTGCTGATAAGGATAAGCAATGCTGCAGCAGCGGAACTTGGAATAGGTGAAACTACCTTTGATTGTAGCCTGAGTTATTCTAATTGAAATCAATGAAATATTAATTGTTTGCTTAACAAATACCAGTTGTATACTTTTTTTTGTTATTGTAGGCATCAAAATAATTTACCAAATACTAACCACACCTCTATGAAGCAACTTTTGTTTACACTCTTTGTATTAAGCTCAATAAACCTTACAGCTCAACCTACTCCAGACTATCTACCTACCAACGGACTTGTTGGATGGTGGCCTTTTAACGGCAATGCCAGCGACATTAGCGGTAAAGGAAATAACGGCACTGTTTTAAATGCCGTTTTAACTACCGATCGTTTTGGCAATCTAAATGCAGCCTATAATTTTAATGGTATTAGCAGCAGGATTGAAATAGCAGACGCTGCATCTTTAAGGTGCAGAAAAATCACCATGAGTGCGTGGATCTTTAGCAATAATACTGTACCAAAACAAGTAATTTATAAAGGTTCAATCAATGGAGATAACGAAGCATACTCCTTAAACTCCAGCCCTACCACAGGCTACAAAATAAGCAGTAATTGCAATTCAGGTGCAGGTTGGCAGGGAGCCTCATTTAAGAAAACTATAGTAGCAGGTACCTGGGAGCATTTTGTAGCCACTTTTGATGGAGTAACTTCTAAACTATACAGAAATGGTGTATTTGATACATCCTATGCAATTAACGGTTTAATTGATAGTTGCATTGGTGGTGGACTAAGATTTGGCTTTAACCATTTACGGTTTAATGCAAGCACCGGTGATCCTTTCAATGGCGGAATAGATGATATCGGTATCTGGAACAGGGCATTAGAAGATAAAGAAGTTCGTCAGTTATACAGCGGGGTTGCCGATTGTGGAAACGGCAACGTGGGAGTAAATGTTTGTATACCTGCCAGAAATCTGCATATAAAAGATGTATTAAGGTTAGAGCCAAGAGATAGTGAACCATCTAACCCTGGCAAAGGAGATATTTATTTTGATAGTATTCTTAATAAACTGAGGGTTTATGATGGTACAGTTTGGCAAAACTGCTGGTAAAATAAAATTTATCAACAATTAATTTAGCCTATCAATATTTTTTATGAATAATTAAATTTTTTATTACACCTATCTATATTGTTTCAACTACTAAGCATTTGAAAAAAAGCAGGTAGCAAAATATTGATTTCCCGGAATTTAATTTCTTTACATAAAAAATGCTCCATTATACAAGGGAGCATTTTTATTTAAATTTCAATAAGATGTTAAGACTATTATGGAAAAATACCTAACTCAGCATAGCTGGTAGCTACTTTGTTAATAGCGCTTACATAAGCTGCAGTTCGCATGTCTGGTATTGCAGGATTGTTGAGCCAAATTTCCATGATTTCTCTGGTGGCGGTAATCATAGTTTCTTCTAAACCACTATGTACCAGCTCTTGCTCTTCAGCACCATGCGCTATCACAGATTTCTTTACATCACTTACTTTTTTTCCGGTTAGTTCTTCTATCTGGCCCAATATTTCAAGGTTCATATTTTCGTTGAACCTTTTTTCCATTCTGCCATAACGAACATGACTAAGGTTTTTCAACCATTCAAAATAACTCACCGTTACACCGCCTGCATTCAGGTACATGTCCGGAATACAAACAATACCTTTTTTATTAAATATTTCATCTGCCTCCGGTGTACAAGGCCCGTTAGCAGCTTCACCAACAATCTTAGCTTTAACCCTATCGGCATTATCAACATTAATTACATTTTCCAGCGCAGCAGGAATTAAAATGTCGCATTCCAACTCCAATGCATCTGTATTTTTTGCCAAATTGGTAGCGCCTGGAAAATTTAAAATGCTACCAGTAGCTTTCCGGTGCTGAAACAGCTCTTCTTCATTAATGCCATCTGCCTTATAAATTGCGCCTTCATATTCTGCAATAGACACTACAATGGCTCCACCCTCTCTAAAAAATTTAGCACTATGGTATCCCACATTTCCTAAACCTTGCACTACTACAGTTTTACCAACCACACCCGTTGTAAGGCCTATTTTATTCATTACAGTTGGCATATTACACACTTCCCTTATGCCAAAAAATACGCCAAGGCCTGTTGCTTCTTTTCTGCCACGAACACCACCCAAAGTAATGGGCTTTCCTGTAACACAACCTGCTGCATCAATATCGCCGGGTTTTAGTGAAGTGTAAGTATCCACAATCCAGGCCATTTCTCTTTCGCCGGTTCCGTAATCAGGTGCTGGCACATCAATACCGGGGCCAATAAAGTTCTTTTTAACCAACTCAGATGTATAGCGTCGGGTGATTTTTTCCAGCTCGTAAGCAGAGTACTTTTTAGGACTAATTTTAATACCCCCCTTGGCACCTCCAAACGGTACATTTACAATAGCACATTTAAAAGTCATTAATGATGCAAGGGCCATAACCTCATCCTGATTTACTTCTTTACTAAACCGGATACCACCTTTGCAAGGGCTTTTGTGTTGGCTATGCTGCACCCTGTAAGCTTCAATTACTTCAATGCTTCCATCATCCCGCTTTACAGGAAAACGCATTTGATACACACTGTTACAGGCCTTAATTTGTTCTAAAAGACCATGTTCCCATTTAGTAAATTTCGATGCCTTATCAAAGCTCTTTTCCACACTTTGAAAAAAGCTATACGGCGTTTCTGCTGACATGTTTTTTTGTTTTAGTTAAGCAATCATTGTTATAAAAAAGCTACTGGCAATTAGCTTTGGTAATAAAATTTTAAGGCTTGGCACTTTATTGAATTGAGTTGGGCTGTTCGTTCTATTTGCTAATAGATTTTTTAGCTGATTATTTTTTTGAGCCTGGCTTTAGTACTATATCCAGCTTCATTGGCAAATATGGTTTTGTTGTTTCTTTCTTTTAGTAAAAGAAAGAAAGAATCACTCTTGTACTTTTTATCTTTATTGAAATTTAATCACACAATTTCATTTTGCCAGGATAAAAAATTTTCTGCAAAAAACTGTAAATTGAGTCAGAATCAATCTTTTTCCAGTTTAGAAATCTTTCTATCTACACTCCAAACATACAAAAACAAGCCAATCAAAATAGTAAGGCAAATGGCTACAACAACGTAAATTTTACCATTACTCCGCATTACATCAGCCATTTCTACAGGTGGCCGGCTTTGAGCAAATAGTATGCTGTTCCATACAGCAAAAACTAATAACAACAAGGCACTTTTAACTTTTTTGTTCATCTTCCAACAAGCTTTTATCTTTTATTAATTGCAACCTTACTTTTAAGGTAGCTATCCATACACCCAACAAGGACCAGCCAATAACAGCAGGATAAAAAACCATCCTTAATCTAATGTCAACATCTTTAAAATTCAATGCAGGGTTACCACTATCGCTACCGGGTGCCCCCGGGTGCAAGCTACCTACAAGCCGTGGTATTATCCATATACTTGGGAATAACATTACAAAAGCAAAAATATTGTACACTGCACTTATTCTTGCCCTTTTATCTATATCTGTAAAGGAACCTCTAAGCACAAAATAGGCTCCATAAATTAATAAGGCTATAGCTGCCCCCAACAACTTTGGCTCTCGTAAAACGCTCCCTATAGATTGACTTTGATCTGTTAGCCAGGTTACCGAAACCCAGATAGCGCCTGTAGTGTAGCCAAGTATGCCAAACAATGAACCTAGCGCAGCAAAATGACGGGCAAATATATCATGCCTGTAATTAAAGCCACGCAGGTATTTAATGCTATATACAAAACTTGTTGAGTAAAGTGCCATCATACCAAACCACATGGCCACATGAAAATAAAGGTTGCGAATAGTTTCGTTGAGGATTGGCAAGTGAGGAACTTCCATTAAAAAACCTCCCACAATGGTATAAATCAGTAACAGGAAAGATGTTATTTTCCACCAGCTTTTTTTCACAATTGGATGGGTTTAAATGAGAGGCGTAAAGGTAGGTTAAAGGATATACAAGAAAGCATAAAATTAAAAAAAATTACTCTTTCCACAAATATGGAAACAGCACAATCGCCATCGCTATTATTAGCGCATCGAGCCCTAGAATTAACCCACTCAATTGCAGTAATGCGCCATCTCTAAAAATTTCATTGAAGGCAGCTTTACTTAATCGCATTAGCAAAAGCAGTAGCGGCAATATTACCGGAAAGCCCAAAATAGCCACCAATGCTGCATTTTGATTGGCCTTTGCTGCAATGGCACTCATCAACGTAAATACCAAACTAATACTTGCGCCACCCAAAACAACTATGCCTGTAAATTGCAATACATTGCTTACCGGACTACTTAAAAAGAAAGAATACAATACTAAACTCACCAGGCTCATGCCAATCATCAACCCTATGTTGTATATTATTTTAGCAATGATAAACTCTATAGGAGAAACAATGGAAAAGTAGTATAGCATCTTGCCCCTGCTTTCTTGCAAAAAACTTTTTGCAACAGCATTTACACATACAAATAATTGAATTACCCAAAAAAGACCATTCCATACATTGGCTTCAATTTCATCAATAGCCAGGTAAAGTACAAAAATGGTGCTCGCTATATAAAGTAAAATTCCATAAAGTGTATGTTGCTGCCTTAACTCAAGCAGTACATCTTTTTTTAACAAAGCCATTACCGATTTTATCATGGCTGCAATTTTACAATTATTTATACAAGCCGAAACATTTTTTTACAATAGGCAGGTTACAGATTTATTTACAAGATGATATACAAGATGATTTATAAGGTGTATTTACAAGATGTATTTACAAGATGTATTTACAAGATGTATTTACAAGATGTATTTACAAGATGATTTATAAGGTGTATTTACAAGATGTATTTACAAGATGATTTACAAGATGTATTTACAAGATGATTTACAAGATGATTTACAAGATGTATTTATAAACTCCATTTACAAAATGTATTTATAAAATGTATTTACAAGATGATTTACAAGGTGTATTTACAAGGTGTATTTACAATTTAACCTCCACCTTTTTTTTCTGGCTTGTATGTGCACTAAAATAGCCGAGTACATTACCACTAATATTTGTATCCGGATTTGTTGGCGTAGTTGAATTGAACTGCAGATTTTGTAAAACTGTAAAATACCTGAAAGTATTTCTATCTATACATTGCATTTCCACTTCAAGAGTATCACCAAGATTAATGGCACTATCAGCCTGTATTAGTGGACGGGTGCTTACACCATTGTTGGTTAATCTGTCATCAAAAACCCAAATAGCCGGGTTTCGTACATTGTTTATTTTTTGAATAAAGCGATAGTAATTACCAAAGCCATCAGGGTCGGTATATTTTGGTTTTACAATCCAAATATTATCCGGAATAAATGCAATATTTTCCAGCAACAACGAATCTAAATTTACCTGTAAAGGCATAGTGGACGTAGCTGTATAATTTTTACCATTAAGCAATACGTTCATATTATACATTCTGCCTGGTACACCAATAAGGCCGCTATTGGTATAAGTGCCTGCAGATGTTTCTGCCAAAGTAAAGTTGCCACCGGCATTATCTGATATGGTTACAACGGCACCACTTACTGCCGGAAAATTATTAATGCTGCTGAACTGTACTGTTTTTAAAATATTTACCTGCGCAGGGCTGCTATTGGTTACCGTTGCCTCTATTACCAATTGAGATGCAGCATTTTTAAGATCTACATCTATAATTTTGGTGCAGCCTGTAACAGATATTATAACGAGTATAAGAAAGACTAATTTTTTCATTACTTGATATTTATACTTTAATGGGGCAAATAAAAAATAAGTTTTACTTACCTGCCTTTATATGATTTTACTTAAAATTTAAAATTCCAGGATACGCTAGGTACTAACTGAAAGAGTGCTGTTTGCTCTGCTACTGTTTTTGATGCATCATTTGGGTCATCTATAAAGGCTATACTAAAGGCATTGGCTCTACCGTAAGCATTGTACACACCAAACGTCCAGCTACTTTGGTACTTGCGCTTATTATTTTTTTTGTTTTCTACGGTAGCTGCCAAATCTAACCGATGGTAATCAGGCATGCGGTAACCATTGCGTTCGGTATATAAAAAAACTGTTTGTTCATTTACCCTGTATTTTCCACTAGGGAATGTAACTGCATTGCCGGTACTGTACACAAAAGTACCAGACAATGTCCACCTGGTGCTCAGCTTGTAAATACCAACCACACTTAAGTCGTGTGGCCTATCCTGGCGTGCATTAAAATAATTACCCTCATTAATTTCCTTAAATTTTCTTTCTGATTTTGATAAGGTATATCCTATCCATCCGCTTAGCCTCCCTAGTTTCTTTTTTATCAATAATTCAACTCCGTATGCCCTGCCGGTGCCATATACCAGTTCACTTTCTACATTATCATTGGCCTGTAACTCTGCTCCATTTCGGTAATCTATCTGGTTTTGCAAATTTTTAAAATAACTTTCTACACTAAATTCATATTGATTATCCTTAAAATTTTGGTAGTACCCAATAGATACCTGGTCGGCTATTTCTGGCTTTACGTTCTTTGTACTTGGTATCCATAAATCGTTTGGCGTGCTGGTAGTGGCATTGGTAAGCAAATGCAAATTCTGCACATTTCTATTATAAGATGCTTTAAAAGAACTGGCCGTAGTAAGCTGAAAACTAGCACTGGCTCGGGGTTCTAGATTCCAGTAGCTAGCCACTGCTTCACCACTTTTAAAGCGCAGGGTATCTGTTACCAACCCATTTTGATCGTAATTATAAAAATTACCCGGCCCTGTAGGTGTAAGATTACTTAGCCTTAAACCATATACCAGGTTTATTTTATCACTTACAGCCAACTCATGCGAAGCATACAATGCACTCTCCCATGAGTAGCGGTATTGTATTACACTGCTTTTTAAATTAGAGGTAGCTTCGGCCTCAATTCTACCCGGAGAAACGGTGTGCCTGATTAAGTTGCCGCCAAATTTTAATTTACTGTTATTGCTGATGAAGTAATCAAAATCCTGCTTAATATTTATATCCCTTATTTGAGAGGTAATGATAAACCTGTCTGTGCCGGATTTTATTTTAACCTTGTAACTATAATCGCTGTAAATAAAAGAGGTATTGCTGAAAATTTTATTGCTGATGAGGTGATTCCATCTTAGGGTAGCCGTTTTGTTGCCCCAATCGGTACTAAAAGTTTCTCCAAAACCAAGTACATCCCTGCCAAAATACCCAGATAAATACAACCTGTCTTTTTTACCGAGGGTATAATTGGCTTTTAAGTTAAAATCGTAAAAGTATAGCGTGTTATTTTTAAGTGCGGAGTCTGGCGCAAGTTTTAAAAAGGCATCTGCATATGTTCGTCTTCCGCTAATTATAAACGAGCCCTTATCTTTTACAATTGGGCCTTCTATGTTCAGCCGGGAAGAAATTAATCCAACCCCTCCACTCACATCAAAATCTTTATTATTGCCATCCTTCATTTTAATATCTACCACACTTGATAACCTGCCGCCATACTGTGCAGGCATACCACCTTTGTAAAGCGTAACATCTTTAATAGCATCGGAATTGAAGGTGGAAAAAAAACCCAGTAAATGTGATGCATTGTAAACAGGAGCTTCATCAAGCAAAATTAAATTTTGATCTGCCCCACCACCTCTTACAAAAAAACCGCTATTGCCCTCACCTGCACTTTTAATGCCGGGCAACAACTGAATACTTTTCAAAATATCCCTTTCGCCGAATAATACGGGCAATAGGTTTATTTCTTTCATGCTCAGCTTTTCTACCCCCATTACCGCCTTGGTTACATTTTCGTTTTTCTTTTTGTTGTTGATTACAATTTCTTCCAATTCCCCGGCAGCGGTAAGTTCTATGGCAACTTGCTTATCGCTATCCAGCAGTATTACCTCTGTAACAGTATTAAACCCTGCATAACTTATTTGTAATGTGTACTCGCCTTTGGGCAAGGTAATAGAGAAAAAACCATAGGTATTGGTTGCTGTGCCACCCTTCATTTCCTGCAATTTTATATTGGCACCTATTAGTGATTCACCAGATTTTTTATCTTTTACAATGCCACTGATGGTATATTTATTTTGTGCAAATGAAAGTTGGGAGGTTAAAGCTGAGAAAAGAAGCAAAAAGAAAATTTTGTTCACGGATTGAAAATGTAACAACATGCCTGATGATATTTTTATTTATTTTATAACCCCAAATAAATAGTTTTTGTTTGAGAAATGATTGTTAAATTATTTGTTGGGCTAAAAAGAGAGAACAAAGGTAAACAACCAATTTTCAACTGCAGAAAGTACATCTACTAAAAGTATGACAGGATTTGCTCAAGTTTTTTGCAAGATTGCTAACCTGTTCACTTTTAAGAAAATATATGTTTAGCCTGCCTCAGTTAGCAAAAATGAAATTGCTTTCTGTGATTTTGTTTCCGTTCAACTTTTAAGATAGAGGGAAATAGCATTTTTTAACAGGTAATGAGTTGACAATCGAGCAAAGCCTATCGGCTTTATTTCTTTATTCACCAATAATGCCGGCAGTATTATTTTTTTCGAAAACTACATTCAAAAGTGTACCGAAAAGAAGGAAAGAAACGCTTATGAAATGGGATATTACTGATAATGATTATCTCCTGTTAAGGAGCACCATATTTTCTGTGATTATCCTTTCGATGATTTCTGTAAAATGTGTCTCCAAGAAGTGAATCAATTCCTTTTTAAAAGTATTACCCAATTTTACCAGTATTAATTTATAAGGCTCATTTTTGATGATAAAGCTTTTGTAAAAATCACTGTCGTTGGTAATGAGGATAAGCTTTTCATTTACTGAAATTGTATAATAGTATTATCTGAAGTTTTGTCCCCAGTTCAAGGTGGAGTGTATGGATACAATTGTAGCCTTTGCTGATAAAAACCGCTTTGAGTGTGGGCTGCAGTTGCGCATCTAATAAAAACTTCATGCGGCTTTTATTTCTGCATATTTCTGCTTCAAACTTAATATAGCATACTGCAGGCACGCCTGAAAACCTTCTTTCTCCAGGTCGGGGAACTCCTGCCGCAAGTCTTCGATGCTGTCCCCTCCGGCCAGGTACTCAAGCAGCCCCTCTGTAGTATAGCTCAGGTTCCTTTTGGTTGGTTTACCATGTGGCAGTTCAGAGTTGATGGTTATCCTGTTAATTAATGATGCAGCCATGAATTAAATTTTAAGTATAATCTTACAAATAAATTAGTGTAAGTTTTTTTTATGAATTTTTACAGAACAAACAAACAATTTAAGAGTAGCTATCGTGAAACCTCTGGCGTTGAAAAAAAGCTGCCATTATCTATAACCCACACTTCATAATTTACCAGGGCTTCCAAAGCCTGTCACAAAATAAAAAATCCCCCAATGCAAATAGGGGGATGTAAAATTTATTTGAATCTGTTTATTGAAAGGTTGCACTCACCAACACCTTATCTTTCAGCAAAGCTCTAAGCGTATTTGCAATTGCATTGGCATCCAATCCAATTTCATTGTATAATTGCTTTGGGGTACCATGCTCAACAAGTGAATCTGGTATACCCATAATTTTAACATCGGCCTTGTACCCATTCGCATTCATAAATTCTAGTATGGCACTACCAAAGCCACCTATAATGGTACCATCTTCAATAGTAATAATTTTATCAAATTTTGCAAAAACTTCATGTAGCATGACTTCATCCAATGGTTTTGCGAAACGCATATCGTAGTGTGCCGGGTTAATACCCTCAGCCTTTACATCACGTATGGCTGCAGCAGCAAAATTTCCCGGATGGCCAAAAGATAGAATAGCAACATCCTGTCCATCTTTTAATTTTCTTCCTTTACCAATTTCAATTGGCTCAAAGGCTGTTCTCCACTCAGGCATTACACCTTCACCCCTTGGGTAGCGGATTACAAAAGGATTGGTAGTAGTTTCCAATTGTGCAGTGTACATCAGGTTGCGCAACTCTTTTTCATTCATAGGCGCACTAATAATCATGTTAGGAATACAGCGCATGTAAGCAATATCGTAGCAACCATGGTGTGTTGGTCCATCTTCACCCACTAAACCAGCCCTATCCAAACAAAAAACTACCGGCAAATTTTGTATGGCTACATCATGAATTACCATATCATAAGCACGCTGCATAAAAGTGGAATAAATATTGCAAAACACCCTCATGCCCTGTGTAGCAAGCCCGGCACTGAGTGTAACTGCATGCTGCTCGCAAATGCCTACGTCAAATGCTCTTTCAGGCATTTTATCCATCATGTATTTTAAAGAAGATCCGCTTGGCATGGCAGGTGTTACAGCCATAATTTTACTATTTGCTTCTGCCAATTCTATCATGCTGAGGCCAAATACATCCTGGTATTTTGGAGGCTGCGGAATATCAAATTTTTTCTTTTGTATTTCGCCGGTTACTTTATCAAATAAGCCGGGTGCATGCCATTTAGTTTGATCTTTTTCTGCCAATGCATAGCCTTTTCCTTTTACGGTAACAATATGCAAAATTTTTGGTCCGGGGATATTTTTAAGATCGTGTAGTGTATCTATCAGTTTAGATATATTATGACCGTCTATAGGCCCAAAATAGCGAAGTTTTAAAGCCTCAAACAAATTTGAATTACCAGAAACAATTCCTTTAACACCTTCGGCGATTTTGTGAACCACTTTTCGGCTAAGATTTTTACCGGCAGGCAATTTGCCTAACACATTCCATACTTCCTGTTTTACCTTATTGTAAGTAGGTGATGTGGTAATATCTGTAAGGTATTCTTTTAATGCACCTACATTGGGATCAATGCTCATGCAATTATCGTTCAAAATAATAAGTACATCGCTATCAGAAACCCCTGCATGGTTCATGGCTTCAAAAGCAAGGCCAGCCGTCATGGCACCATCACCTATAACTGCGATTGATTTTTTATCTTTTTCACCTTTATATTTTGCAGCCATTGCCATACCTAATGCCGCACTGATAGAAGTTGATGAATGCCCTACACCAAATGTGTCATACTCACTTTCGCTG
The DNA here is from genome assembly GCA_038234405.1 of Chitinophagales bacterium. GTDB lineage: Bacteria > Bacteroidota > Bacteroidia > Chitinophagales > Chitinophagaceae > Ferruginibacter. Next base: position 42,257 of record JBBQTZ010000002.1, on the reverse strand, counting down.
CGGTTAGGAAACCCACTAATGCCTTTGTACTTTCTATTACTTGCAAAAACATCTCTGCGACCGGTAAGTATTTTATGGCCATAAGCCTGGTGCCCCACATCCCATACCAACTGATCGTAAGGGGTATTGTACACATAATGCAGTGCCACACTGAGTTCTACAACACCCAGGCTTGCTGCAAAGTGACCACCATGAACACTCACTACATCTATTATGTATTGCCGTAGTTCATCACACACCTGGTGCATTTGTTCTTTAGGAATTTTTTTTAAATCTGCCGGACTATTGATATTGGATAATAATGTACCTGGTTTTATCTCCATGTTTGACTAGTTATATTGCAAAGTAAGTTTTTTTTACGCTTCAACAAATCTAAACATAATAGCTGTAGAATGGTTCGCTTTTAATAAGTACTAGTGAATCTGTAAACAACCATTAAGATTGTAGCACTAAAAAATTATGTAATAAAAAACAATAGCACCATAAAGCTAATGTATCTTTTAAATAGAGGCAAAACATATAATTTTACGTTTTTTGCATTAATTTCGACACTTCAAAATAAATAATTAAGAAATTTAACTATGGCAGAAGTAATTCGCATGCCCCGTATGAGTGATACCATGACGGAAGGGATAATTGTAGCATGGCATAAAAAAGTAGGCGATAAAGTAAAATCAGGTGATTTGCTGGCAGAAGTAGAAACTGATAAAGCTACTATGGAACTGGAAAGTTACAATGATGGCATACTACTTTATCTTGGTGTAGAACAAGGCAAACCTGCTGTAGTAGATGGCATTTTAGCTGTAATTGGTAAAGAAGGCGAAGACTATAAAGCAGCTTTAGCGGCGGCAGAAGGAGAAACACCTGCGGAAGCAGCTTCGGCTCCTGTAGCATCAACCCCTGCAACTGCTCCTACTGAAGCACCTGCAACAGCCACTACTGCACCTGCACCCGTTGCGAGTGGAAAAGTTACTTTACCAGATGGCGCAAAAGAAATTAGAATGCCTCTGCTAAGCGATACTATGACGGAAGGCAAAATTGTAGCCTGGAATAAAAAACTAGGTGATTTTGTAAAAGCTGATGATGCGCTGGCAGATGTAGAAACCGACAAAGCTACAATGGAAGTGGTTGGGTATGAAGAAGGAACTCTTTTGTATGTTGGTGTAGAAGCAGGGAATGCAGCAAAAATTAATGAAATTATTGCTATAGTAGGCAAGGCTGGCACTGATGTTAGTGCGTACATTGCTGCCGAAAAATCTGGTGCCAATGCAGGTACTGTTACTGCTGCACCAACAGAAGCAGCAGCAGCAGTTGTTGTTGTAGAAGAAGAAAAGGAAGCAGAAACAGTTTCTGATCAAAGAATTAAAGCATCGCCACTCGCTAAAAAATTAGCTGCCGATAAAGGCATCAACCTAAGCAAAGTAAGCGGCTCAGGCGATAATGGCCGTATAACCAAAAAAGATATAGACAATTATGTGCCAGCAGTTACAACCCCTGTTGCAACAGAAGCAGTAGCAATGCCGGTTGCAGCCGCAAAAGCAGCCGCACCCGTATTTACTGCAGCGGGTGAAGAAGGTTTTACTGATATTCCTTTAACTCAAATGCGCAAAGTAATTGCCCGCCGCCTGGGTGAAAGCAAATTTAGTGCACCGCATTTTTACCTTACCATGGAAATAAACATGGATAATGCAATTACAGCAAGGGTAACCATGAATGAGGTGAGCCCGGTAAAAATTTCTTTTAACGATATGGTAATAAAAGCGAGTGCCATGGCTTTACGCAAACATCCGGATGTAAATAGCAGTTGGATGGGAGATTTTATTCGCCAAAATCATCATATACACATTGGCTCCGCATTGGCTTTGCCAGAAGGTTTGATTGTTCCGGTAATTAGGTATGCAGATCAAAAATCACTATCTCAAATAGCTGCTGATGCAAAAGAATTATATGGCAAGGCTAAAGATAAAAAACTGCAACCAGCCGAGTTTAGTGGCAATACTTTTACCATCTCTAACCTTGGCATGATGGATATTGAAGAATTTACAGCTATAATTAATCCGCCGGATAGCGCTATTTTAGCAGTAGGTGCCATTAAAGAAAAGGTAGTTAAAAAAGGGGAAGGCTTTGCTGTAACCAACGTAATGAAACTTACCCTAAGCTGCGATCATCGTAGTGTGGATGGTGCTGTGGGAGCTTCTTTTCTACAAACATTAAAGAAATTTTTAGAAAATCCGGTAACAATGCTGGTGTAAATAATAGCAATTAATTTAAAAAGGCGCTGAATTAATCAGCGCCTTTTCTATGAAGCAGTTTTTTTTAAAACAAATTGCCAGTCCAGTGTAGGATAAAATTTCCCTTCTTATGTATTTTTCATAATCTCAACCTCATCAAAAATGAAAACCTCTTCAATGAATTTTATGGTACAATAAATATTGAAGCAATACAGTGATTAAACATTTGGTAAAATTGCATAACTAATACTTTATCCCTATAAAATTTACCCTTGCTCTATACGAACGCTTAATCTTCATCATCATTCTCAAAATCATCATCTTCAGGAAGCGTAGATGAAAAATCACTGTAATGATAATTACCCACACCGGCATGTTTCTTAAGCAACGGTAAAGCCCATCTACCCTCTCCCAACTCATTTACCATCAGGTGCGGTTTGCCATCATCATAACCAGTGGGTATATCAATTATGGGTACAGTATCGTCATCTTCGTTCAATATAAATTTAGTAAGTGTAAAGTCTTTGTGGGGAGTAATCTTAAATTCCATTGCAAAATCGTACCCTGCGTAAACAATATTATGAGCGGTTGAGTAATCTATCTCAATAAAATTTAAATCAATTTCTTCAAATCGTTCTTCAGCAGCCGTTGCAGAGATATTAAATTCATAAAAAGTGTCTTTAACACCAAGGCACAACAAATCTACCAGGTAATAACCCATCGTTATATTGCCCGTAACATGGCGTCGCATTATTACAACATGCGCCATCTTATTAATTTCCCACCCTTCATTTACAATGCACTTATGAATAGGTAAACTTCTTGCCTTTGTTTCAATATACTTTTTTGGAGATAACTGGTTCATATTTATAGAATTTGGTCAAATATATAAAACCCTGCTTTGGATTGCACAAAAAATAGATAAAAAGAACAATTTTTTATACAAAAGTTTTAAAGTGATACAGACACAAAAAGCCTCCGTCACAAAATAAAAAGTACCACCACTTAATCATCTTGTTTACCAACGATTATTTCATACATAACAAAAGCATATTTAAATTTTGTAGTGAATGTTGTATTTATATAAACTGATTACAAATACTGCACAGTAAAAAGATTGATAAACTGTTTTGAAATAGCCAAAATTCACAGGCAATACCCACTAAGCCAATCAACATAAAGTAAAAAATTATTAATGGAGGCCTGACACTAAACATTGTAGCTCAATAGATTTTCATTTTTTATTGAAAATTCAATAAAATAGTTAGATTTGTTCAATAATTTAATAAGATGAACCTCACAGATGCTAAACAACAATTTATAGGAAGCTGGGGCGCTTTTGGAACCCATTGGGGAATAAACCGCACCATGGCACAGATACATGCACTATTAATGGTAAGTGCAGATCCACTTACGCAAGACGATGTGATGGACATGTTATCTATCAGCCGGGGCAATGTAAATATGAATATGAGGGAGTTAATTAGCTGGGGATTAGTTGACAGGGTAATTTTATCTGGAGAACGCAAAGAGTTTTTTACTGCTGAAAAAGATATTTGGAAAGTAGCTACCCAAATTATAAAGGAGCGAAAAAAAAGAGAACTTGACCCAATGTTAAAACTATTGGCGCAGCTTGAAAATATTGAAGGCGATAAAAAAGATAAGCATGTAAAACAGTTTACAGATACGATAAGCGGTATTCGTAAATTTAGTACCCAGGCAGATAATATTTTGGATAAAATTATAAAAGCTGAGGAAAACTGGATTTTAAGCGCTACGCTTAAATACCTGATGTAAACCAATTTAATATTGCATGAAAGAACATTCCACTCACACAGTTAAAGTAATTTTATTTGATGGCGTTTGTAACTTTTGTAATAACAGCATCAACTTTGTTATAAAAAGAGATAAAAAAAACCAGATAAAATTTGCTGCGCTGCAAAGCCTTGCGGGTGCCCAGTTAATAGAGCAATATGGCCTCCCGGCAAAAGATATGCAGTCATTTATATTTATAGAAAATGGGGTTGCATATAACAGATCTACCGCTGCTTTAAGAGTTTGCAGGCTTCTTGGTGGTGGTTGGCCTTTATGTTATGCATTTATTATAGTACCTAAATTTATAAGAGATGGCTTGTATAATTTTATTGCCAAAAACAGGTATAAATGGTTTGGCAAGCAAAATGAATGCATGGTACCTACACCTGCAGTAAGGGCTAAATTTTTAGTTTAACAAAAAGAGTATGAATAAAAAGAAAACTTTAGTGATAGGTGCAAGTACAAATCCGGCTAGGTACAGTTATTTAGCTATACATAAATTACTGATTCACCAGCACCCCGTAGTGGCTTTAGGCAATAAAAAAGGTTTGGTTAATAATATTGAAATAGCCACAGCGCCACAACCATTTGACGACGTTGATACAGTTACTTTGTATATAAATTCTACCCTTCAAAAGCAGTATTACACCTATATTATTGGCCTTAACCCCAAACGCATCATTTTTAACCCCGGAACAGAAAATGATGAACTGGAAAATTTAGCTTCGCAAAAAGGGATTGCAACTTTAGAAGCCTGTACCCTGGTTTTACTTAGCACAGGACAATATTAATAAAGTCTGACATTTTACAATAAAAATGCAATATAACTGTGGTACATACGTTGTATAAATTAGTGTAAACAAAGTATTTTTTTGAATTGCAGTAATCTATCCAAACCCATTTATATGAAACACAATGCCACACTTTTATTAGGGCTGTGCAGCCTGCTTATTGGCTTCAACAGTATTGCACAATCAGGCAGTACAAAGCCCTCCGCCTTTACAAGTTTTCAAAAAATCACTTATTGTCCGGCATCTGCTATTGCAAAATTATTCTCTCTTGCCCAGGGGCAGCCGGCAAAAATACAATTTGGTGAAAATCAAATTTTAGAAGGAAAAATTATTAACAAAATTTCAAAATACAACAATACCCTTCAAACGGTAGTAATACAAATTCCTGCATTTGCAAATAGTATTTTATCAATTTCTAAAAGAACAGAACAGGATAAAAGTGAGGTGTTTATCGGCCATTTATACAACAATAGTTTTGCAGACGGCTTTCAACTAAAACCGGGCAAAAACAATCAATACGAGTTAATAAAAATAACTGCAGAGCAAGTACTGCAGCCATGTAATCAGTAGTACAAGCTGTAATAACACCCGTACCATCCAAATAAATACACCGGCTAATCCTCGGTTAAAAAAATCCATCCAATGAAAAAACTATTTACTTCACTGCTATTAACAGCCCTGCTGTTGCCTGCCTACAAAGCCACCTGCCAGTTAACCATTAGTAGCTATCCAACTGCTACTGCTACTATTTATTTAGATTTTGATGGAGAAATGGTAAACTGCCCATTGTGGAATAATGCTACTCCTTTTACCTGTGCACCTGCTTTGGTAAACAAATTACAAATGCAGGAAATTTATAACAGGGTAGCAGAAGATTATCGCCCCTTTAACGTTAATATTACTACAGATGAAAATATATTTTTAGCAGCTCCGCTTAATAAAAGAATACGGGTAATTGTAACGCCAACAAGCGGTTGGTTTACAGGTGCAGGCGGCGTTGCTTACATAGGTTCATTTAATTGGGGAGATGATACTCCTTGCTTTGTATTTAGCGATAGAATGGGTAACTCACCCAAGATGATTGCTGAATGTTGTGCTCATGAAAGTGGCCATACGCTTGGGCTATCTCACCAGTCTAAATACGATGGAAGTTGTAACCTTACTTCTACTTACAATGCAGGAGCAGGCAGTGGAGAAGTAGCATGGGCACCTATCATGGGCAACAGTTATTATCGTAACATGAGTGGCTGGAACAATGGCCCTACTCCTTATGGATGCAGCAATAATCAGGATAATTTATCTATCTTAACTACTAAAAACGGCTTTACCTATAAGGCAGATGATTATGGCGACGATATTAATACCAATGTAACAGAAATACCTGCCATAGGGATAAATGTAAGTGGACTTATAAGCACTAATAATGATAAAGATGCATTTAAATTTACCTTACTGCAAAACCAAAATTTTAATTTAACTGTAAAACCATTTTCCGCAGGCGATAATAACGAGGGCGCCAATCTTGATTTAAAATTATCTCTTTACAACGGGCAAAAACAATTAATTACAACGTATGATCCGCCTGCAACCATGGATATAAAAATTGACACCATTTTAAACGCAGGTACTTATTATTTAATATTGGATGGAACCGGTAATACTAATGTAAACGATTATGGAAGTTTGGGCTCCTACAAAATGACAGGGTTATCCGGTGTACTCGCCACTTGTAAAATAAACCTTATTGGCACCCACCAAGTAAGCAAACACCGTCTTAATTGGGCAATACAGTGCAACGAATCTATCAAAACAGTAAACATTGAAACATCATCAGATGCTGTACGGTTTAATAATTTGCAGGCTATAAACAAAACTGCTACCAATTTTACTTACGAACCTTTAAATAACAACAACATTTATTACAGGGTAAAAACTATTACTGCATCTGATAAAGTAGCCTATTCCAACACCATTCTTTTAAGAGGTAAAGAAAGTAAAGAGATGCAGTTTACTGTATCTACATTTACACTAAATGACATAAGCATACAAGCCGAAGCAGCCTATCAATACCTACTAAGCGATGCAAATGGCAATAGCATTTTAAAAGGAAATGGCAGTACGGGTTTTAATAAAATTAATATTTCTAATAAGCCATCCGGCACGTATGTATTGCAACTGTTAAGCAAAAATAAACCTGCATCTTTTAGGATTATTAAACAATAAGCAGGTATTAATCATAGTGTAATTATTAATTAACCTGAGGCTGCTTCCCTAATTACGCATAATATAAAATTGAGTAAATGACTATCCGTAAAAAGGTGCAAACAAAAGATTAACTTCATACTAAAGATTTTTCGCTTCAATCTTCGAGTTCCTTCTCCTTTGGAGAAGGGTTGGGATGATGCCACGTGTCACAATTTTTAATGAAAATTATTTATTTTATAAAGTTGCACTCAATTGCGGATAGTCATTATAGAGTAGTAAATTATCATACTTTTACTTTGCCTAATATTAAAAAATTATTAAGATAAAAATTAATTGCAATAGATTGTTTAATGGGTGAATGTTTATCCTTAACTTTAGAAAACCTCTTTTTATATGTTATGGAGAAAATTCAATGGAGATCCCATCCAGCTTCCAATTAAAGATGCAGTAGAACAAACCATCAAAAGAGAATCGGAAGCAGGCAACAAGCTTAAAGTTTGCATTGGTACAGATAGCCAGGTAAAAGGAAATGTTACCGAGTTTGCCACCGTTATTGTGTTTTTAAGAGAAGGCCGTGGCGGCTTCATGTTTATTCACAACGAAAAAACAACCATCAAGTACAGTATTAAAGAAAGAATGCTGGTAGAGGTTGCTAAAAGCATTGAAATTGCCTACGAGCTGTGTAATCTTTTCACTTTGTATGATGTGGAGATGGAAGTACATGCAGACATCAACACCAATCCACAATTTAAAAGTAATGAAGCTTTACGGGAAGCCATGGGCTATATTTTGGGGATGGGTTTTGCATTTAAAGCTAAGCCAGAAGCCTTTGCCAGCAGCAGTTGTGCCAATAAAGTCGTAAACTGATTTACTGATTTACCTAATCACAATCTACAGTTGTATAAAACTGCGGAACGGGATTTTTATACCTGTTCCTCTTCTTCATTGATCTCTTCGATAAGCGTCAATATTTTGTCTTTACCCATTTTTTTGGTGGCACTTGTAACAAAATGCTGTGGTAAAAACTGCCAGGTTTGGCGGAGTTTTTCAATAAACAATTTTACATTTTTGGCAACTACAGCTTGCTTTTCCTTATCGGCTTTTGTAAAAACCATGGTAATGGGCAGCTCCCAATTATCAAGCTGTGCTAAAAATTCCAGGTCAATTTTTTGAGGCGTATGGCGGGCATCAATCAGCACAAAAATCATTTTAAGGTTTTCTCTGCTACGGAGATAACCCTCAATCATTTGCTCCCAACGGCGCCTGCTGCGGATGCTAACTTTAGCAAAACCATAGCCAGGTAAATCTACCAGGTACCATTTTATCACTTCTTGCTTAGCGGTACTGATTGTGGCGGTATTTTCTTTAACCCCTGTAATTTCAAAATGATTAATCAGTTGGGTTTTACCCGGTGTGCCAGAGGTTTTGGCTAGCTTATCATTATTGCAAAGCATATTAATCAGCGATGATTTACCCACATTGCTTCGTCCTATAAATGCAAATTCATTTTTATCCGGCGGCGGACAATTCTCTATAGATGGACTGCTGATAATATATTTCGCAGATTTTATTAACATTTTGCGAAGATAGCGAATCAAAATTCAACGTTAAAAATGGTGGAGGGGAACCAGTACGAAATCGTGTTGGAGAAAATAGCGGAAATATGTATCAGCATTTTTGAAAAAACGATCCGCATCGTTTAAAGAACGCAGGAAGAAATTTTTATCTTATAAAATTGCTTTATACCTCATAACCACCTCTTATTTTTGTAAGCCAATCAACAGGATTAATAACACTAAACCATAATTGCCTGGCTTTAGTACAAAAAGTATTTAAGTAAAAATCATCGTATGTAGCTTTATAGTAATTAAGTTAAAAATAGTTTACATATTTAATAATAAACTTACACGTAATATTAAATTATAATATAAAAAATAGCTTACAGTGTAAATATTTACAAAAAAAATTATTTTAGTATTTAACTAATATCAAAACATTTACCAATTGACTGAAAAAAGTTCGATATTTTTTGCGGAAAAATATCGGATAATTAAAAGGAACTATAAAAAGTCTCTTGCAGGTATTATCTACAATGGTTTTGATAAACAATTGACCATCCTTTTATATAAATATAGATTTGTTAAACTTAGTTATTTTACCAACCTGCTATAAATATAGCTCATTGATCATAAACACTCCCCACCCCAAACAATTAACTTACAGCAACTGTTGTATCACCAAAGTAAAAGGCCTCCCTTTTTTTCGCCTTTCCTTAACTTCTAACTAACACTCAAAGCATATCTTTGTATCTAATGGCAAAATTTGATCATGATTCAGTGGTACCGGACCAACAATCCGGGTTATCTAAAAAAGAGCAGGTAGCGGGCATGTTTGATTCTATTGCCCACCGATACGATTTTTTAAACCGTTTTTTAAGCGCCGGCATCGATGTTATTTGGCGTAAAAATGCGCTCAAAGAATTAAAATCCAACAATCCCAAAGTGATTTTGGATGTGGCCACGGGCACAGCAGATGTAGCTATAATGGCGGTAAAAATACTACATCCAAAAAAGATTACCGGTATCGACATCAGCGATGGCATGCTTGATTTTGGCAGAAAAAAAATTGCCCACCTTGGTTTAAACGAAACCATTGAATTGGTAAACGGCGATAGTGAAACAATAAATTTTGCAGACAATACGTTTGATGCCGTAACAGTAGCCTTTGGTGTACGAAATTTTCAACACCTGGAAAAGGGTTTGGCAGAGATAAAAAGAGTATTGAAGCCTAGCGGTAAATTGGTTGTATTGGAGTTTAGCAAGCCACACACTATCGGCGTTAAGCAAGTATATAATTTGTACATGCAAGTGGTGGCGCCGGGTGTTGGTAAATTGTTTTCTAAAAACCGCAACGCATATAAATATTTAGACGAATCCATTAAAAAATTTCCAGAAGGCAAAAATTTTACATCAATATTAGATAACCTCGGTTATCGAAACACTTATTGTAAACCCCAGAGTTTAGGAATATGCAGTATCTATTGCGGCGAAAAATAACATTCGCCTTTGTTTTTTTATATTTATTGCCCATTGCAGGGCAAGCGCAGTTTCGTAGTCAACTTAACCAGCTTGAACATGATAATAAATTGTATCATTTTGGTATCAATCTGGGCTACAACCAATCGCATTTCAGGTTTACACACCATCCACAATTTTTAAATCCTGCTCTCAACGGAGATAGTGTAATGAGCATTGAAAGTATTAACAGCACTGGCTTAAATCTTGCATGGCTGGTAAATCTTAACCTAAGCCCACATTTCGATATAAGAACATATCCGCTCAACCTAACTTTTAGCGAAAAGGCTTTTGAATACAATTTAACTTATCCGGATATTGCAGGCGGCGAAAGTAAGCTTACCCTAAAAAAAGTACAAGCTATTACTCTTAGCTTTCCGGTTTTACTAAAGTTTAGCAGCGACCGTATCAATAATTTTAAAGTGTACACCATTTGTGGTGGTAAACTTGATTATGATCTAGCATCTAATGCCAATAAAAAAAATGCGGAAGAACTAATTAGATTAAAAAATGTTGATTACGGATTAGAAGGTGGCATTGGTTTTCACATATACTTCCCATTTTTTGTGTTAACACCAGAACTTAAAGTAAGTTGGGGAATGACTAACCTTCATGTGCGCAATCCCAACCTAAAATTCTCCAGCAACGTAGATCAAATCAACTCCCGAATGATTTCTTTTTCGCTTACGGTAGAGTAATGCATTTAAATAACTTTTGTTTTTAAGAACGAGAAAAGCTGTAATAAAAAGCAAACACCATATTAGCAGTTGTTTTTTTGTTACAGCTTATAGTTGAAAAAGCCCGTTAAAAATCGTACTCTCGTTTTACAATGTTCATTCTTATACCGGCACTAAACAAGGTACTGTTGGTTTTAATACCTGAGTTTTCCAGTTTAAACGTGCGGTGTTGCAAAGAAAAATCGAAATAAATATTTTCTTTTACTTCGTAAGATAATTGCAGCATTGCATTTAAACAAGTAGCCTTATTGCCACTACCTACGGTAAACCCATTGGTACGCTGTGCCGATAAGGGATTTGCAGGATCTACAAGGGGCAACCCTTCGCTATACAATCTAAAAGGACTTGCTCCAAAATTAAATCTGGCACTATCCAGCCCCTGGTAATAATAAATTGCCCTGCCATAAACATATAATTTAGGCATTGGCTGGTATTTTAATATTCCAATCAATTCGTGAAAATTGGCACCCAAAGGGTGAGCCATTGGCTGATTGTAGTGGGTATAGGTAGAAATAGAATCCCGGTGAGAAAAAGTAAAAGGCCTTACCCTGTTGGTTTCTACCTGTAAGTCAAGATTAGCAATACCAAATGCATCTACATATTTAACACCCAATTGATAACCATATTTATTTACATAGTTAGAAGGATCGTTTCGCAATTTGTTCAACACAAATTCGTCCAATAAAAACTGTCCATAAAACTGTAATTTATTGGCCACATTGGCTTTAAAATCAAAGCCTGCTTTGGCTTTATCGGCACTGCCCTGAGAGCTTTCAACATGGCGCAAAAATATTATTGGGTTCAGGTATTGAAACTCAACATGATCTTTACGGCCAAAAGTAATGGCTTCAAACACCCCAATGCTTACAGATTTTGATACATTAAAACTCAGGTGATGCATTACCTGGTATTTCTTACTCAATAGTTTATCGCCGCCAATTTTAAAGAAAGTTGGCATCAACTCCATAAAAATATTCTGGTAATTGAATTTCCAAACTTTTGTGTTAAGTTTTAAAAATAAGTAACTATTACCCCAATCACTTAAAAATAAACTTCGGTATCCGTTGCCAATAAAGTTTTTATCGTGCCCAAACTGTACATCAACATATTTAGCCACGTTAAAAGTGATATAACCACGGGCATCAAAATAATCTACTCCACTTGTTTTAAAACCTTTGAAAAAGCCATAACCAGGCACAGCTCTTAACGATGAAATTTTTTGTCTAAAATAAGATGGACCTCTTTCCTGGTTTTCTGTAATGGTGGTAGAAAAGCCAATTTTATTTGCAATCATACCCCTTGCAGTAATACCACGGGTGTTTACAAATATTTTATCATTAAAGCCAGATTCTTTGCCATAAGCAAGTTGTAATACCGGATTTACTGCCAGGAAGAAATCTTTTGTATTAACTTCAAATAAGTTAGCTTGTGTTTTGTAAAAGGCGTTTAAAACAGGCTTTTTACTTACAAAACTTTCCTTATTGCCGGTAAACCATTCGCTGTTGTTCATAAAAAAACGCTGCAGGTTGTACTGATCTATCTTTGAAAGATGTAAATTTTTGTAAGCAATAGACAAACTGTCTGTGCCAGCGGGGTTAGCTGTAATTACTTTCTGAAGGCTATCCAACAGCATTGCCTCCTGAACCATAAATTTTCTGTTGAGGTATTTAATATTAGAAAAATTTAGCCCCTGGTTTATCTTGCCTTTAATTTCCAGTCTTTCCAGCAACTGATAGGCTTTATCGCCTTGTTGCAGGTAAGTAGATTGCGCTGTTGCAAAAAAAGGACAAATAAAAAACAACAGTTTGGTTAGGCTTTTAATAATTTGCATTAGATTTTGGTTATAATAATTTTAACAAACTTTCAAGATATGCAAAAATACCTTTTTAAAAACATACAGTTAGTAAACGAAGGCAAAACGATTGTTACAGATGTATTAACCAATGGCGAATGGATTGAAAAAATTGCTCCTGCCATTAATGCAACAGCAAATGTTACCGAAATAGATGGGGAGGGAAAAATGCTACTGCCCGGTGTAATAGACAATCATGTACATTTTCGTGAGCCGGGGCTTGAGTACAAAGGCACCATTTACAGCGAATCAAAAGCAGCCGTAGCAGGTGGTATTACCTCTTTTATGGAAATGCCCAATACCATTCCGCCAATTTTTACACAACAGCTTTTAGAGAATAAATTTGATATTGCCGCAGCAACATCATTGGCCAATTACTCTTTTTACATGGGTACCAGCAATAATAATGCAGAGGAAGCATTGCGTACCAATGATAAAAAAAACTCAGTATGCGGCATTAAAATTTTTATGGGCAGCAGTACCGGCAATTTATTGTTAGATAACCCGGTAACGCTGGATAAACTGTTTAGAGAAAGTGAATTATTGATAGCAACCCATTGCGAAGATGAGAGACTGATGCAGCAAAACTATGAAAGAATAAAGGCAGAAGGGCGGGAATTGACCGCAGCCGATCACCCAATAATTAAAGATGATATTGAATGCTTTGAATCGAGCCTGGTAGCCATACAATTGGCAAAAAAACACAATAGTCGCCTGCACATTTTGCACATTACATCTGCAAAAGAATTGCAACTTTTTAGCAATTGGTTGCCCTTGCAAGAAAAAAGAATTACCGCAGAAGCATGTGTTCATCACCTGCATTTTACCAGCGATGATTATGCTTTGCTGGGTAATAAAATCAAGTGCAATCCTGCAATAAAAGCGCCTTTTAACAAAGAGGCATTGTGGAAAGCCATTAACGAAGATGTACTCGATAGTATTAGCACCGATCATGCACCACATACCATGGCAGAAAAAAACGAGCCGTATGAAAAAGCACATGGGGGCGTTCCTTTTGTGCAGCACTCCTTATCTATAATGCTTCATTATGTAAAAGAAGGCAGGATTACCATTGAAAAAGTAGTTGAAAAAATGTGCCATTCCAATGCCATTATTTACAAGGTGGCAAAAAGAGGTTTTGTACGGGAAGGCTACTACGCCGATTTAGTAGTAGTAGACATGAATAAGTCCGTAACTGTTAGCAAAGAAAATGTTTTATATAAATGTGGCTGGAGCCCGCTAGAAGGATTTACATTTCCTGCTGCCATCGAAAAAACGTTTGTTAATGGTACCATGGTTTATGGAAACAACGAGTGGAATGAATCTGTAAAAGGCAAAAGGCTTTTATTTGAACGGGATTAATGCAATCCGCTTCAGTTAATAGCGCAAAGCTCAAAGCTCACAGCTCATAGCTCAAAGCTCGCAGCTCATAGCTCACAGCTCGCAGCTCATAGCTCACAGCTCAAAGCTCATAGCTCATAGCTCACAGCTCATAGCTCACAGCTCATAGCTCGCAGCTCACAGCTCGCAGCTCATAGCTCACAGCTCAAAGCTCATGGCTCATAGCTCACAGCTCATAGCTCACAGCTCATAGCTCATAGCTCACAGCTCATAGCTCACAGCTCAAAGCTCACAGCTCACAGCTCACAGCTCACAGCTCAAAGATCATAGCTCAAAGCTCATAGCTCAAAGCTCAAAGCTCATAGCTCGCAGCTCACAGCTCAAAGCTCATAGCTCAAAGCTCGTAGCTCGTACCTCACCAATTGTCAATTATTAAATAATATACGTGTTTGAATTTCACAACGATAAAGAAAGATATTTTCAAATGCAGGCTGCAAATGCCCGCACATACATTGTGCCATTTGTAGAAAAACATATTGCCATTAAGCCCGGCATGAGGGTTTTGGAAATTGGTTGTGCGGAAGCGGGCGTATTAAAAGCCTTTACAGAAAAGGGCTGCGTTACAGTTGGTGTAGAGTTGGATGAACCAAGATTGGTATTGGCCAGAGAATTTATGAAGGAAGAGTTGGCAAAAGGATTAATCAATTTTGTATCTAAAGATATTTACAAGGTGGATATAGAAACTGAATTACATGGTCGCTTTGATATCATCATTTTAAAAGATGTAATTGAACATATACATAACCAGGAAAAGCTGATTGCCTGGATGAAAAGTTTTTTACTACCCGGCGGAGTAATTTTCTTTGGTTTTCCTCCCTGGCAAATGCCATTTGGTGGGCACCAACAGGTAATGAGCAGCAAATTGCTTAGCAAACTCCCCTATTTTCATTTATTGCCCATGCCTGTTTACAAGGGAATTTTAAAACTTTTTAAGCAGGATGTTGCTGCTTTTGCTGAAATAAAAGAAACAGGCATCAGCATTGAACGGTTTGAGAAAATTGTAAACAATACGGGATACAAAGTGGTGAACAAAGCACATTATTTTCTCAACCCCATTTACACGTACAAATTTGGCTGGAAACCATTGCACCAATTAGGCGTAATTAGCGCAATTCCATATGCCAGAAATTACCTGACAACCTGTGTATATTATTTAATTACAAAGGCCACAACGGTATAGAAATATTGCTGTTAGAGCCATTTGACATTTAAATAAATTGGAATAAAATAAAACAAAGCCAGCAATCGAAATAAAATTAAAGCAATCGCAATTGTAATTAATAGAAAAGGAACAAAGAAGTAAAGCGGCAAAAAAATAACAGTAATTAATTATGATTCATATAGTATTTAATGAGCCCGATGTAAAAGTGCTGCAACAAGCCATAGCAATGGACGAAACCCTGCAAGGCGAAGTAGTTTTGATAAGAGATGATTACGCTGTAGGCCCGTTAAACAATATTTACATTGGTGATGGCATACAAGCCCGGCGGGATTGGTGGCAACAAGTACTTGCTGGCGGCGATTATGCTGGCAAGGAAGCTACAGATGAGGTAAATGATTATAAAATAGCCGCTAATTTAGTAGGCACCATGCGCAGGGACGATACAGCACAAATATGGATATGGGCTGCCCAAAACAAACATGATGTTTGCGGCTACTATTGGCTGCTATTTTACCTGAAAGAATTTCAGGGAAGGGTACATATTTTGTATTTGAATAACCTCCCTTTTATCAACGAAAAAGGCAATATTTTTTATCCTGTAAACCTGCATGAAATACAGCCAAAAGAATTTTTAAAAGCAAGAAAACTGGCTCGTCCGGTTACGCTGAGCGAATTTGAAATAGATCCGGATGAATGGATAAAACTCTGCAACGAAAACAAAGGGGTACGCCTGTTGGAAGGTGGCAAAAAATTAATACAGGCAGATTATGATTATTATGATGCTGAACTAAAAAAAATAATAACGCAGGATTGGCAAAAAGCTTCCAAAATTATTCAGCAGTTTTTAAATAAATCGAAGAATACCACTGGCGATGCCTATTTATTGTGGCGGTTAAAAGTAATGCTGGCACAAGAGCAGTTTGATGCACAGGGTAAAGTAGGTAATATGAAGGATTTTGAGATAAAGGATAAAGGATAAGGGATAAAGGATAAAGGAAAAAGAAAAAAAGAAAAGGATAAATGAATGTAAAAGATAAACCAAAGCATTATTTTATCTGCATATTCGTGTTGTTATTTTTGTAATATTTATTTGAATTTTGAAGGAGATTAATTTGTATTGTAGTGGGTGCTTTTAAAATTGTAGCGGCGCCGGGTGGTTAGTGAGTTTACTAACCATGGCCTGGCCCAGGTTGCTGGTAACCACCAAACGAAAATGGAAGCAACAATTTGAAATACACTTATTGCAATGGCAATGCAATGGTAGAGAAAAGGTGTTAATTCCGCCATCCATGTATCGCACCTTTAAAGCTGAAAAAACATCAATTAATGCCATCAATGTATCGCTCCAAAGGAGCTGAACTTTTAAAAATGAATAACAACAATATTTTGCCCATAATAAACTGAATGAGCAACACAAATCCAATTAACATAACACTCCTGTGGAGTTTAATTAACAATGGCAAAAGCAAATAAAGAAGAATATATCCATACGGATGCTGGTATTGGTGGCCAATACAAAACCTGGTTTTTAGATTATGCCAGTTATGTAATACTAGAACGGGCTGTACCAGCCATTGAAGATGGATTAAAGCCTGTACAGCGACGCATTTTACATGCCATGAAGGAAATGGATGATGGCCGTTTTAATAAGGTAGCCAACATTATTGGGCAAACCATGCAATACCATCCGCATGGTGATATGAGTATTGGCGATGCGATTGTAAACCTTGGGCAAAAAGAGTTGTTGATAGAAACCCAGGGTAACTGGGGTGATGTTCGCACAGGGGATGATGCAGCCGCATCGAGGTATATTGAAGCAAGGCTGAGTAAGTTTGCTTTAGAAGTTGCCTTTAATGCAAAAACTACCAATTGGAGTGTAAGTTACGATGGCCGTAAAGATGAGCCGGTTACGTTACCCATGAAGTTTCCCTTATTACTTGCACAAGGAGCAGAAGGCATTGCTGTAGGTTTGGCTACAAAAATTTTACCACATAATTTTTGCGAACTGATAGATGCTTCCATCAAATATTTAAAAGGTAAAAAATTTGAATTATTTCCCGATTTTCAAACGGGAGGCACATTAGATGCCTCTAATTACAACGATGGCAAACGTGGCGGTAAAATTAGGGTAAGAGCCAATATTGAAGAGGTTGATAAAAAAACCCTGGTAATAAGAAGTGTTCCATTTAGCGTTACTACCACTCAATTAATGGAGAGTATTGTAAAAGCTAATGAACAAGGGAAAATTAAAATAAAAAAAGTACTCGATCATACTGCTGCCGAAGTGGAAATAATTATTGAATTAGCTACTGGCATTTCACCTGATATTACCATAGATGCGTTGTATGCTTTTACTGATTGTGAAGTAAGTATTTCGCCCAATGCCTGTGTTATT
Organism: Chitinophagales bacterium; assembly: GCA_038234405.1. Lineage (GTDB taxonomy): Bacteria > Bacteroidota > Bacteroidia > Chitinophagales > Chitinophagaceae > Ferruginibacter. Next base: position 24,594 of record JBBQTZ010000002.1, on the reverse strand, counting down.
GTTGATAACAAACCGAGATTTTTAACCGCATCCGAATTATTACAAACTGCTACAGAAAATACCAGCAATTTATTAAAGCGTGAACTTCAGATAAAACTGGCTGAACTGCTGGAAAAATGGCATTTTACCAGTCTCGAAAAAATATTTTTTGAAGAAAAAATATACAAAGAGCTGGAGAAAAAGCACGAAACATGGGAGAAGGTATTGGAAGCTATTGACAAGGCTTTTATTCCTTTTAAAAAGCAACTAAAAAGAGAAATTACAAAAGAAGATATTGTAAAACTTACAGAAAAACCTGTACGTCGTATTTACAAGTTGGATATTGATGAACTTAACCAACAAATAAAAGGTTTGGAAGCAGACATTGCACAAGTTAATTATGATTTGGAGCACTTGAATGAATTTGCCATAGCTTACTACGAAAATTTATTGAAAAAATATGGCAAGGGCCGGGAGCGAAAAGCAGAATTGAAGCAATTTGATACCATACACGCTAAAACGGTTGCTATTGCCAACACCAAATTATATGTTAACTATGCTGATGGTTTTGTGGGTACGAGCCTGAAAAAGGACGAACTGATTGCAGAAGTATCTGACTTTGATGATATTATTGCTTTTACCAAAGGCGGCATTATGAAGGTGGTAAAAGTTTGTGATAAAGCCTTTATAGGTAAAGAGATTATACATATAGCCGTTTTTCAAAAAAATGATGAACGTACTACCTATAATATGATTTATGTAGATGGTAAATCGGGGGTAAGTTTTGCCAAACGGTTTAACGTAACCGGCATTACAAGAGATAAAGAGTACGTGTTAACTAAAGGAGAAGACAAGAGCAAAGTGCATTATTTTTCATCCAATGCAAATGGAGAAGCAGAGGTAGCAAAAATTATTTTAAGTGCCGGCTGTAATGCAAAAAAGAAGGAATTTGAATTTTATTTTGAAGAACTAGAGATAAAAGGCAGGGGGAGTATTGGCAATACCGTTACCAAATATGCTATTAAATCAGTTAAGTTTAAAGAAGCAGGCAAATCTACTTTAGATGCAAAAAAACTTTGGTTTGATGGTAAATTTGGCCGTTTAAACACAGAGGAAAAAGGTGAATACCTGGGTAAGTTTGATGCAGAAGACAGGCTGCTGGTAATATTTAATGATGGTAATTATGAAATTACCGATCAGGAATTAACGCAACGATTTGATGCTGATAAAATTTTGCTGATAGAAAAATACCATCCTGAAAAGATAGTAACAGCCGTGTATGTTGACAATGAAAAAATGCAATATAATATAAAGCGGTTTAAGATAGAAACCACTACGCTGCACAACAAATACTTTTTTATAAAAGAAGGTAAAGATAACAGGCTTGAAGCCGTTACTACAGAACAACACCCTGTATTAATTGTGCAAACAGGCAAAGGACAGTTGGTACGCAACACTAAATTTAAAATAGATAGTTTAGTGGAGGTAATGGGCTGGAAGGCAATTGGGGCAAAGCTTACAGAATATAGCAAATCTGTAGAGATGGAATGGGAAAGAAAAACTGTAACAGATAATCCACAGGGAGATTTATTTGGTTAAATGCTTTAAAAAGCAGAAATTTTTTACTACTTGTTCTAAGCATCAATAACGGAAATGTAGTTGTGCCTTAACAATATTTTGTGAAATAGTTTATCGTATTTCCCCCCTATTTTTGCAACAGTTTTTAAAATAGCCTGCTTATTTAACAACAAAAATGTAACAGCAAGCATTATAAAGTCACAACTTTCTTTGAATGTATAAACCAATTAAACTATGGCAGCTACTGCTACACAAAATATTTTTGCAAACCCTGTAAAGCGCATTTTACAAGTAATAAAATTAGAGAAGAATGAAATTTCATCTGTATATTTTTATGCCATCCTTAGTGGCTTAATTCAGCTTTCTCTCCCGCTCGGCATACAGTCTATTGTGAGTTTTGTATTGGGAGGTGCTATTTCTACTTCTCTTATAGTGTTAATTGCATTAGTAGTATTTGGTGTTTTTATTAATGGTATGCTGCAAGTAAACCAAATGAGGTTGATAGAAAAAGTACAACAAAAAATATTTGTTCGTTACTCCTTTGAATTTGCAGAACGCCTGCCCCGTATTAATCTGCAAAAAGTAGATAGCTATTATTTGCCAGAATTAGTTAATCGTTTTTTTGATACAGCCGCATTGCAAAAAGGTATCTCCAAGCTTTTACTTGAAATACCTGCTGCAACTATACAGATTTTATTTGGGTTAATTTTATTGGCTTTTTACCATCCGGTATTCATATTTTTTGGGATGATACTTTTACTTATAATTTATTTAATTCTTAAGCTTACCAGTGCAAAAGGCATGGAAAGTAGCCTTAGAGAAAGTGATTATAAATACGCAGTAGGTAGCTGGTTAGAGGAAATAGCAAGAGCCCTGCCCTCTTTTAAATTTTCACGAAGTGCCTCCCTTAACATGCAAAATACAGATAAACTTGTTACAGGTTATCTAACCCATCGTACCATTCATTTTAACGTGCTGCTAGTTCAATATTGGAGCCTTGTTGCATTTAAAATAGCTATTACCGCATCTATGTTAATAGTTGGAGTTATTTTATTGGTAAACCAACTATTGAATATAGGCCAATTTATTGCAGCAGAAATAGTTATCCTTCTTATAATTGCGTCGGTAGAAAAAATAATGGTGAATTTAGATACGGTTTATGATGTGTTAACCTCAGTTGAAAAATTAGGAAAATTAACCGATAAGCCACTGGAAGAAGACGGAAACATAGAGTTAGCTGCAGAAAACAATGGCTTATCTATAGCAATGAGTAACGTAAGTTTTAATTATGAAGAAGCTGACAATAATCTGGTATTATCGAATATCAACCTGAGTATTGCAAGCAATGAAAAAGTTTGTATCATGGGTGCAACAGGATCCGGAAAATCAACACTGCTTAGGCTTGCAAGCGGTGTTTATAATCATTTTAACGGAAATATATTTATCAATAGCATCCCAATATCAAATTATAAATTAGAGTCCATACGTTCTCAAACAGGTATATCGCTTCATAATCTGGATATTTTTCAGGGTACTTTAATGCAGAATATTACTATGGGCTGTACCGATATATCTGCTCAGGAAATATTAAAGCTTTCAGAAAAAATCAGCTTAAAAACATTTATGTCTGAACTTAATGACGGCCTTAATACAAAAATTGACCCAATTGGGAAAAAGCTATCCAAGAATATTATTCAGAAAATTTTATTATTAAGAGCATTGGTAAATAACCCAAGGCTTGTTTTAATGGAAGAGCCTTTTGAGGGTTTAAACGAAACAGAACAGCAATCTGTAAAAGAATACCTGCTTAATCAAACTCCTTATCAAACCATATTAATTAGTTGCAACGATGAGTCTTTTGCAGCCTCTTGCGATAAAGTAATTTATCTGGACAAAGGCAAAGTGGCAGCATTTGGTAAATGGAACGACATTAAAAGTAGCATAAAGAATTAAACATGAATTTTATAGATACAAAACTAGAAACATTACTGGGTAAAAGTAATATAAAGTCATTCGACCATATTTACCGCATTAATAAGCAAAGCAAAGTGAAGTATTGGGCCATTGGCATACTGGCATTTCTTATAACCATTTTATTTATTCCCTGGACACAAAATATTAGCTCTAAAGGAAACATAACTACTTTAAGGCAAGAGCAAAGGCCGCAGCAGGTAAATACTATTATACCAGGCAAAGTAGCTAAGTGGCATGTAAAAGAAGGTGATTTTGTAAAAGCCGGCGACACCATTATACAACTGGCAGAAATTAAAGATGATTACCTGGATCCAAACCTGCTATTACGAACAAAAGAGCAGATGGTTGCTAAGGAAATGACTGTGTTAAGCTATAAAAGTAAGGTAGGTACAGCAGAGATGCAAATAGAGGCATTAACGCAGTCACGAGGATTTAAGGTATCTCAAATAGAAAATAAACTGCGCCAGCAACGGATGAAAGTACAGGCAGATAGTATGGATCTGATAGCTGCCAACAACGATTTAATTATTGCTACCAAACAATTTGCACGGCAAAAAAACATGTTTGATAGTGGTGTAGTATCCCTCACTCAATTGGAGCAAAGAAATATAAGCTATCAAAATGCCATTGCAAAAAAAACCAGTGCAGAAATTAAATTTTTAAATGCTAAACAGGAGTTGGGCATTTTGCAGTTGGAAATGAATGGCGCCGTACAGGATTATAATGAAAAGATTTCAAAAGCAAGCGGCGATAAATTTCAATCTTTATCACAAATAGCAACTGGCGAAGGCGATATTTCTAAACTGCAGAATCAGTACATGAATTATAATATACGCAGCAAACTTTATTATGTACTGGCACCACAAAGCGGGCAGATTGTAAAAGCTCAAAAGGCAGGTATTGGTGAAATTTTAAAGGATGGGGAAATGATTGTAGAAATAGTGCCTAACAATATTCAATATGCTGTTGAAATTTTTGTAAGGCCGGTAGATCTTCCCTTATTATCTATTGGGCAAAAAGTAAGGTTTATGTTTGATGGCTTTCCTGCCATTGTTTTTAGTGGATGGCCACAGGCAAGCTATGGAACTTTTGGAGGCGTAGTTGCAGCAGTTGAAGGGGCGGTGGGTGATAATGGCATGTTCCGAATATTGGTTGCGGAAGATAAAAATGATAAAAAATGGCCGGTGCAATTAAAGATGGGAGCCGGTGCCCAGGGACTTGCCTTACTTAAAGATGTGCCTATCTGGTACGAACTTTGGCGTAATATCAATGGCTTTCCACCAGATTATTATGTAGTAGCAGACAAAGATAAAAAAGATAAAAAGGATAAAAAGTAAAGAGCATTTAGAGGAGGGGAATAAAAAAATACATCAGCTTTATTGCTACAATTTAACTCTTAAAAAAATAACATTTTTCAATTCATACAGTACAAATTAAATACTTATGGTTGACAAATCACTTGGCATCAACATGAAGATCAGCATTAAAAAGATATCTTTTTTTATATTTGGGCTAAGCTTTTCGGTGAGCACTAATTGTCAAACTACAATAATTGATAAACAAATACTTTCCCCCGAAGATTTTATTGCAATTGTAAAAGCGTATCACCCTGTTATAAAACAGGCAGATATCAATATTAGAAAAGCTAGTGCAGAAATTACCATTGCAAGAGGAGGTTTTGATCCATCCTTTTACCTGGGTAGTGAGCAAAAAACCTTTGATGGAAAAAATTATTACCAATATACCAATCCCGAACTTAAAATACCCACCTGGTATGGCATTGAAGTAAAAGCAGGTTTGGAAGATAATGGCGGTCAGTTTTTAAATTCAGAAACGTCTCTTGGCCAAACCAGTTACATTGGTATTGCTGTTCCACTGGCAAAAAATTTGGTGATGGACAAGCGCAGGGCAGTTTTGCAGCAATCAAAAATTTTTAAAAGTTTATCAGAAGCTGAGCGATTAAATATTGTAAACGATTTAATATTTGATGCTTATGCTGGCTATTGGAACTGGGTAAAAGAATACCAGGTGTATAATGTTGTTACAAACGCAGTGCTGGTAAATGAGGAAAGGTTTAATTTAGTGAAAATAGGTTTTCGCCAGGGAGACCGCCCAGCTATTGACACAATTGAAGCACTTGCTCAGTTACAAACTTTTCAATTTTTACAAAGTGAGAGTGCACTAAAACTGCAGAACTCAGCCCTTGAGTTATCTAATTTTTTATGGCAACAAAACAATACCTATTACCAGCTAACTTCCTCAGTAGTACCTGCTGCCAAATGGAATGAGCAAGCTATTGATGCATTACCAGTTGCTGTAGTTGATGAAGTATTGTATTTGGCAAAGCTTACACATCCTAAACTCCGTATGTTTAATTTTAAGCTTGATATATTGGAAGTTGAAAGAAAATTAAAATTTCAAAGCCTGCTACCCTTGGTAAATATTAAAACAAATTTACTCAACAAGGGATATAATGTTTTTAAAAATGGAAGTGCAAATTTCTATGAAAACAACTATAAATTTGGTGTTGATATTGGCATGCCACTTCGCCTGAGCGAAGGTAGGGGTGGCTATAGATTAGCAAAATTAAAAATTCAGGAAACCAATTATGCACAGCTTTTGCAGCAACAATCTATTGAAAATAAAATAAGGTTTTATTACAATGAAATAATTGGTTTGCGCCAGCAAATTAAAATTTATGAAAATACCTACCGCAATTTTCAAGCATTGTTCCGTGGAGAAGATATCCGCTTTAAAGCAGGTGAAAGCAGCCTTTTTTTGTTAAATAGCCGTGAAAATAAAGTATTGGAAGCATTGCAAAAATTAGTGGAGTTAAAAACTAAATTTTACAAATCAGAGGCTGCATTGCTATGGGCTGCCGGCCAGCTAGGTTTATAAATAAATCAAGCGTTTAAAATAATAATAGTGCTTATACAGCATACAAATAATGCCACATATGCACTTTCAAATCATTTCTTCTCCTTTTTTTCCATATCCATATAATCTGCAACCAAATTAGATAAAGCCATAACGCCAGTTTTAAATCCACTTTCATCAATATAAAAATCGGGTGTATGGTGAGAGGGTGTAGTTAATACATTTCCGCCTTTTACCATACCGCCTAAAAAGAAAAACAAGCCTGGTATTTTTTGTGCGAAAAAGGAAAAATCTTCGCCACCTGTGCTTGGTACGGTTAATTGTACGTTATTTATGCCAGCGGTTTTTTGTAAGCTTGGCAACATTTTTTCTGTAAGTGCAATATTGTTAAAAGTAATTGGATAATGAGAACTTAATGGGATAATTACTTCCGCAGTAGCACCAGCACTTTCAGCCGTTTTAATTGCAACTTGCCTCACTTTTTCAATCAATAATTTTTCGTCATCTACACTTAAAGCCCTGATAGTGCCCAACATTTCTACTTTTTCCGGAATAATATTGCCCCGGTTACCGCCATTAATAGCACCAATGGTTACAATACCTGCATTTTGGGTAATATTTAAATTTCTACTTACAATAGACTGAAGATTATTGATAATTTGGGCAGAAACAACAATAGGATCTACAGAATACCAGGGGGCAGCACCATGTGCAGACTTACCTTTTACAATAATCTTCATATCGTTTACACTGGCATATATGCTGCCCGGCTTATAGGTGATAGTGCCTGCTTCTGTTTGCGAATTAATATGCAAACCAAAAATTACATCAACTATTGGGTTTTCTAAAACACCTTCTTTTATCATTAACTCCGCACCACCTTCTTCACCTGCCGGTACGCCTTCTTCAGCTGGCTGAAAAATAAATTTAACAGTACCTTGTAATTCATTCTTTATGCCGCTAAGCACTGTTGCAACTCCTAATAAGATTGATACATGGGTATCATGTCCACAAGCGTGCATTACACCAACTTCGTTACCATTGTAAGTGGTTTTTACTTTTGAGGCAAAGGGCAATGGCACCCTTTCAATAACTGGCAACGCATCCATATCTGCCCTTAAAGCCACTACCGGACCGGGTTTACCGCCTTTTAATATACCCACAACTCCAGTATAGGCTACACCAGTTTTTACTTCTATACCAAGTGCAGTCAATTCTTTGGCAATTAAAGCTGCTGTTCTTACTTCCTTGTTTCCAAGTTCAGGATGTTCATGTATATCCCGTCTCCAGCTAATTACCTGTTGCTCTACTTTATCTGCTGCAATGCTAATTTTATTTCTTAGTACATTGCTTTGGGCAGTAACATTTATCATAAATAAAAGGCCTGCAATACTCATTAAAAATCTCATAGAAAAATTTTTTTAAGCAATTAAATTAACTGAATAAACTCAAAAAAAAAAATAGAAAACTACAGTTAAAAAAATCTCTTTTGGGTAAATAGTAAAAATAGTAGTAACGCATATTTACAAATTAAAAGCAGAAGAGGAAAAAAGATTATATACCGGTGAAAAGTTTTTAGCATAACAGGCACTGCAAAGCCAAAATAAGTTCCGTACTTTTACAAAAAACTAACATAGATGAAAATTTTTGTAGCTGGTCTCCCTTATGATTTGGATGATGCAGAATTGGAAGAAATATTTGAGAAATTTGGTACCGTTACCTCCGCTAAAGTAGCCATGGATAAAGAAACCGGCAAAAGCAAAGGTTTTGGCTTTGTTGATATGCTGGTTACTTCAGAAGCAAGAGAAGCAATTGAAGGCCTAAACGATATTTCCTTAGGTAAAAAGCCTTTGGTTGTAAAAGAAGCGGAAGAAAGATCAGGCCCATCCAATTCAAATAGCAGACCTGGTGGCTTCGATAACAAACCTGGATTTAATAAACCTCGTAGTCGATATTAATAAACTATTTTAAAAAGCAAGTCAATAAGGGTTCTTATTGACTTGCTTTTTGTATAGCTGCATATACTTTTGGTAATGCTTCCCTAAAACGGTTATAAGTAGCCGCAGATATGTTTTTTTGATCAAAGGGAACAACTCTTACATATTCTTTGTTTTCTCCTGGTACCCTGCCATATTTATACTGATAAGTAAACCAACCATCTTGTTGTAAAGCAACTTCCCCTAAAGCCGTATTAGGCACACTAATAAAAAATTGCATTTTCTCCTTTATTGATTTATTGGCAAGCTGCAGTTTCATTAAAGTTTTATAAGCTTCTTTTGCAGTTTCTACTGATGGATCAATCAATTCTACCTTGCTGGAAAGTACGTCTCTGTATCGGTATATTCCATTGGTTGTATAATTATACATTTCATCTAAAACAAACCGTATGCTATCTTTCATAAAAGGATAATGCGTACACCCTAATATAAGTGTATTCATTTTTTTTCCTTTACTATTTTTTAGCAACCCTTCCAAAAGGCTCACTAAATGATACCGAACATAATTAGAGGGATTGTTTAATTGAATATCAAGGCAACTACCCTTATCATCATACTCACAGAGCAGTTTATTGGAAGCATTACTAAAATTGTAGATGGGGAGCAATGTTGTATCAATTGTATAGTTTTTGTTTTTAACAGAAGGCCCTTTGTAAGTTTGCCTTGTTTGATGCAATGTATCTACAAAATAATCCCAATCTCTATCAATACTTTCGGCGAGGCCAAGGCCGCCATGACTAAATATAAGCGGCTCCTTTATACCCATTGTTTTTGCCAAGGCTACAAGCGTTCGTGGATAACCATTAGAGGCTACCGTACCAACTGTAGCAAATACACCAATTAAACCTTCTTCGTTTTTTTGCTGCCATTCCAAAGCAGCCTTGGCACCTGCATCAATAACACCTATACAGGCAATATTGGCAGCTTTTTTATTCAGGTAAAATTTCATTTCCGGCAAGGCATAAGCGGTAGCTGTATTACACGCAACTACAATCAATTTTACCGGTGGCTTTTCTTTATTTACCCAGTTAATGCCTGTTGTATTAACTGCATACTGTTTGCCAATTAAAAAATCAATGTTTTTGAGAATGTGTTCCTTGAGCAAATCAGTCTTTTTTTCAGCAGCATAATTGCCATAAGGCATATTACTTTGATCTGCCAGATACTGAAAATACTCTGCGTCAAAATCAGGTTTACCATCTGCGACCGGAGCACCTGTTGTATTATTAAAAAGATCCATGGTGAGCATTGCATTCAATACGGTTAACCCGCCAGTGCCAGAGTCAAATACACCTATTGGTAGTAAAGACTGTTTACTATTTTTGCTTTGAGCAAATGTGGTATTTGTTACCACAAAAAAACAACCTGCTGCTAAAATTTTTCTAATCATACTATATTAAAATGTACTGCTTTAAATGTTTAAATAGTCTTAAATAAATTATCAAATGCTATTCAAAATCCTTCACAATGGGTTCATTTCTAATTGTAGCTCCTTATTTAGGTCGGTGGGGGTCACACGATAGAGACTTTGTAGTTTCGTTTGTTGGGTACACCCGACCAAATACAGGCCGTTGTTGGCATCCTCACTAACACACAGCGCTGCGTCAATTTTAAATGCACCCTTTCACAATATCCAACAACATTCAACAATTTTCAACCTACTTAAACCGTGTTTAATTTGCTACTGAAATTTATTCTTTATTGCTGGTCTTAACCTTGATTTTGCCTTATTAAAAATATGAGCACCTTTATCAATTCCCTTGCGTAATTCCTTTTGTTCTTCTAATGGCAAATGACAGGTAGCAGTGCAATCTTCACTACAGCATCCATCAAATTTGATAGCACAATCCTCACATTGTATAAAGAGTAAATGGCAGCCGTCATTTTTGCAGTTGGTATGTGTATCGGCTGGTTTTCCACATTGATGGCAACGGGCAATAATGTCGGGTGTAATCCGCTCCCCCAACCTATCATCAAACACAAAATTTTTGCCAATAAATTTTGGCTGCAAGGCTGCTTCTTTTGCCTGCCTTGCATAATTAATAATACCACCTTCTAAGTGAAATACATTTTTAAAACCATGGTGAAGCATATAGGCACTAGCCTTTTCACATCTAATACCACCTGTGCAGTACATGATGATGTTTTTGTCTTTATTCTCCTTCATCAAATCTACTGCCATGGGCAATTGTTCCCTAAAAGTATCGCTAGGAATTTGTATCGCTTTTTCAAAATGCCCTACTTCATATTCGTAGTGATTGCGCATATCAATAACAATGGTATCAGCATTTTGCAGTAGTGTATTCATCTGTACTGCATTTACATATTTCCCTTTGTTTTCCATACTAAAAGAGGGATCATTGATTCCATCGGCTACTATTTTTTCTCTTACTTTTATTTTTAAGACCCAAAAAGATTTGCCGCTGTTATTCTTTTTATCCGCATCAATATCATCTACAGAAATATTGAGCCGAACACCATTTAATGGTTCAAAACTATACAAGCATTCTTTAAATTTTTCAAGATTACTATCGGGCACGCTAATCTGTGCGTTTACGCCTTCATGCGCTACGTAAATACGACCAAATACTTGTAAGGCATTTAGTAGAATGTATAACTCATCCCTGAAAATGGCGGGGTTTTCAATAGAAAAATACTGATAGAAGGAAATGGTGCAACGATGCTCTTTTTCTAAAAGCAAAAGCTTTTTGAGTTCCACCTGTGAAACCCTGTTGTGTAATACTGCCATAATTTAAATTTGATTCCGCATATAACGGAAAATCTTAATTGCCCGGCAAAACAACATTGTTAAGCAGGAAGTTTGATTGGATGCTTGCAGGGCAAACCAAATTGAAACGCAAATATAATTATTTGGGGCATCACATTTATAAACCCGGATTTTGCCATTAAAAATCAGGATTTGAATACAGGTGTAGTGCAACAAAAAACACAAATTTGAAAGCGACAGGTTTTAGCTTACCGGCCTGTTGCCTTGTTATAATTGCATACATCAAACTACAATTCCCATTCTTTTAGATAAAGTTGATGTGTTAGATGGGTTATATGTTGTTGCATACCATTTATTTGCTGAAGTAAATAAGTAATGGTTTCTATGCCATGAAGATTTATATCGAAATCGTAATACAAACGTACCAATTTTTCTATAGTACACAATTGATTTACAGTGAGATAGAGTGTTTCTTCTATGGTAATAATTTCAATTAAACCTGATTCCTTTAGCGCATGTAAAAAGGATACTTCAATGTGATGGTGTACACAAAATTCGCTGGCCGGTATCATTTCTTCTGATTGCATACAAAAAAGGTTTTACGAGAGTTTTCTTAATTCTATAAATAATTCTATTTGTTTTTCAGATAATTTAGTTGGTAATTTCACTTCATAGGTAACATACAAATCACCTGTTTCTCCTTCTTTTTTATACACTGGAAATCCCTTGCCTTTTAACCTGATTTTTGAGCCATAGAGCGTTTCGGGGTTTACTTTCATCTTTACTTTTCCTTTCAGCGTTTCAATGGTAGTTTCTCCGCCTAATAAAGCTGTGTATAAATCTATGGAAGCAGTTGTAAATAAATCGTTGCCATCCCTTTTAAATACCGGATGTGGAGCTATAGAAAAAGTAATTAATAAATCGCCAGCCGGGCCACCATTTACGCCGGGGGCACCATACCCTCTAAGCTTAATCATCTGCCCGTTTTCTACACCTGCAGGTATGGTAATTCGTACATTTTTACCGTTTATAGTAAGGGTTTGCTGATGGGTTTCCATTGCTTCCATCAGGCTAAGTTTTAGCTCAGCGTTATAATCCTGTCCACGAAATTTTGTTTGCCTGCTACGGCCAGATCCTCCAAACATAGATTCAAAAAAATTAGAAAAGTCACCATCATTATCATCAGAAAATTGTTGGCCGCCACCAAAACCAGCAGGGCGTTGCTGAGATTGTCGCTGCTGTGCAAACTGATCTGCATGCTGCCAATCTTTACCATACTGATCGTACTTTTTTCGCTTTTCAGGATCACTCAATACTTCATTTGCTTCATTTACCTGTTGAAATTTACGGTGTGCCTCTTTATCAGTGGGATTAAGGTCTGGATGTAGCTTTCGGGCAAGTTTGCGGTAAGCTTTTTTAATATCCTCTTCGGTGGCCTTCTTATCAATCCCCAATATTTTATAATAATCAATAAAATCCATACAATTTAATTTGATAGCTTTTTTATAAAGGTACTATGGAATAGAATGATAAAGGAATATAAAGATTGTTGGGGTGTATCCCAAATTGTCGCAGCAATTAGTGGTCGGTGAGGACACCGACCACGGCTGTGCATCGGTCGGTGTCCTTACCGACCGAAATCAGGAGCGACAATTTGGGATGCACCCTATTGTTGCCTGCGTATTGAAAAACCTTATGTTACAGTTAAAAGTCCATTATAGCATCTAACAACTAAACAGATGAGCATTTAAGAAAATCGTTTATCATCAAAATAGTTTACTATTATTCAACCAGGAAACAACCTGGAAAATTATCTGTAATACGATTTCAACTACAAAAATGGCGTTAAAAGAAAAATCCCGGCAGTTGCTTCCGGGATAATTTTCACTTAAAAAAACAAAAAACATTATTTACAATATTAGTAGTGTGGTATTGTGCTTAAACTCATTTTCTCCTTTAATTTCTAATTGATATTTACCTGCGGTAGCTGTAGCTGGTAAATTAATAATTACTTTATCGTTAGCATTGTTTGTAGTAAAGTTCCCTGTTGTAACCGCCTGACCAGCAGCATTGTAGATAGTAAAATGGTAGTTACCTTTTACTACTGCCAGCAACTGTACATTTACCTGATAATTAAGTATTGGGTTAGGAAAAATGGATATAGCTGGTGTAGTTTTTTTACTTACCAGCAATACGGTTTCACTATACTTGCTTGTTCCATCATAGTCTATGCTTTTAATACGATAAAAGGTTTTTCCTGTAAAAATAGTTTCATCTAACCAGCTATATTGGGCAGTAAGCTGATTGTTGCCCGTAGCAGGTGAAGTAAAAACAGTGGTAAAATTTTTCCCATCAACAGATTTTTCAACCACATAATTTTTAACATTCAGCTCATTAGCAGTTTGCCAGTTTACCTGTACTCCCTGTTGTTTTTCTGTAGCTTTTACACCGGTAAAACTAAGTGGCAATACTATTGCTGAAGTAAACACAATCCTGAATCTATTAGCTGCTTTTGAAGCTACATCTGCATTTACAACTACTAAAACTTTGGTAGTATCAGTTAAACTAACCGGCATTTTAATACCTGTATAGCTATCTTCTAAAAATGCTGTTACTAAATTATTTTGAAGTCTTGAAGGGATTATTTCTAATTGATATTGTTGTGCCTTTAAGCCAATGCTATTAAAAAACATGGTATCAGCATTTTGAAGTTCTGGTCTTCTTTCTACTGCCAGTAGAATAGTTTTGCTTTTAATGCTAAATGATTCATTGTTATTAGCAATTTTACGGGCATCCATTCCGTCAATTTTATATGTAAACTTGTTATCAATTTGCACCAATAATCCATCTATTACCTGATTACCAGCAATTAAATTGAGCCTTAGTTGAGCTGTTAAGGCAGCTAATGGTTTTGATACCAGCATATTTGTACCAGACTTTGACCCTTCCAGCAATTGCAACGAACCAGCACCGCCGGTTGCATGTACCATAAACGCCTGCCCTGGCTGAATGGTATTGCAAATACTTCCACTTACGCCATAACTTCCACCGCCCGGAGTAACAACATAATCGCTGCCCGAGTTAACAAAAGTTTGGTAGCCGCCAAGCCCCCTAGAGCCTCCCAGCTTTGGATCCCATACATAAAATAACGGATCTATTACACCAGTTATAAATAAATTTCTAAAATCAATTGCAGAGGGATATGTATTGGCAACGGAAGCAAATTTATCAGAACTAACAGAAAATGTTGACTGATCGCCTTGGTTTAAAGTGCCGGTAGTACGTAAAATTGTTGCAGAAACATTACTGTTGGTACTTGTACAGCCTCTATCACCTCTTACAAAAACCATATATCCATTATTACTGCTTATTGCATCTGTAGTATTTGATGCGGTTAACCAGGTATCAGTTGCTGCATTATATACCCTTAACCCCGGGCCTGTTGAAACAAAATCAAAACCATTAGCTGTACTGCCTGCAACATTACTGGTTAGCCATGTACCGTAGCCGGTTGAAATACTTGTACCAACAGCGGCACCTTCCTGCAACGCAGCATTAATAGTTTGCGTACCACCTGTTGGCACCGATAAAAAATGCCATTTACGGCCAGAAGAGATATACCTTTCTACAGTAACATCACCTGTTACATACCCACCTCCACTTGCACCTCCACTTACGTTGGCTGTTTTGGCCGCAGAAGATAACAGGGTTAAATTTCCACCAGAAGCCAATGTGCCAGATATGGGAAATAATGTGCCTGCCAGTTGAACTGCATTACCAAGGGTTAGGGTTTGTGGATCGCAGTTGATTGTTAATTCATTTAATTTATTGGTTGTAGCTGGTGTGGTTTGATCCATTGAGATGGTAGCACCTGCTACAAATCCATCAAACACTATATTACTGGTAGCACTCCCAATCAACCCACCCGAAACGGTGTTGGCTACTGTACCGCTAAGTGTAAGCGTATTACTGCCAATTGCAAGCTTACCTGCAGTAAAAGTAAGTGCGCCATAAACTGTTGCACTATTGCCCAGCGTTGTTATATTGGATACATGATCAATGGTTAAGTTATTTAAAGCATTGGTAGTACCAATAATAGTAGTATCCATAAATATGTTACGATTAAAAGCACCCTTCAAAACCATATTGCTGGTAGCAGACCCGGTAAAATTTCTGTAATCAGTTAATGAATTAAGTACTGCTCCCTCCAGGGTTAAAGTATTACTTCCTATTACCAAACTATTGGGTGGCCCGCCACCAAAAGTTAATGTGCCAGATACAGTAATATTACCAAGCATTGTTTTTACATCATTGGCAACAGTAAGATTGCCATATTTTTGACTTGAATTTAAAACTGCAACATCCTGTGGATTATAACCTATGTAACTGATAGTGCTTGTAGCACCAATTGCATGAGTTGTAAAATTAGCAGGTAATGGATTGGTACCTTCCATTGATAAGGTTGCACCATTGGCAACAGTTAACGTTCCCCCACTTGTTAATCTGTTAAGTGAATAGCCATCGCCTACATTTAGTGTGCTTGAATTAACAGATAAATTACCTTGAATATTAAGTGCTGCTGTTAAATCTTTTGTACCTGTACCGCTAATAATTAAATTTCCATAAAGCTGACCAGAATTAAGATCTCCGATGGACTGATTATTACCACTAAAATGAACTGTGCTACTTGCTCCAAAAGAATGATTGCTAAAAAAAGAAAGCATTGTACCACTACCTCCAATTCCTAAAGTGCCATTATTAGCTAGAGTAAATGTTCCCCCAAGGCTTGATCTATTGGCATTAAAAACTCCAACATCTAAAATAGCGCCATCATTTATTGTAATATCACCATCAATAGTTAGGCTTCTGGTACTTAAAGTTGAGGTACCACTATTGATGATTAAATTATTAAATCCAATAAGCTGGTCGGGAAAAGTGCCATTTCCGGTTAAAATACAAGTACCAAATCTAGTTGTGTAAATTGCATTTGAACCCAGTACACCTTGTACCAGGTTGCTACAGGTTAAAGTAGCACCGCTTACCATTGTAATTCTACCAGTAGCACCACTTGCGTCACCTGAAGTTATAGCGCCTGTAACAGCAAGTGAAGATGTTCCACTAAATGCAACTGTACCATTTTGTCCTCCAGCTCCAAGACCGAGCCTGAGTGCGTTGCATACCGCTCCAGTGGCATTAACTGTTACCGTACGGCCGGCAGCTATTACTACATTATCAGCGGCAGTAGGCACTACGCCACCCGTCCAGGTACTTGTACTGCTCCATACGCCAGTCGCTGCCGCTGTTATTTGTGCCATAGAGTTCTTAGCAAAAAAAATTAGTACCACAAAAAGTACCACCTGTAAATATTTTGAAACTAAGTAAACAGGCCTTTGCGAAAGATTGAATGTAAAGGCAGGGTAAAATTGTTTTTTCATACTGTTGGATTAAATAAAGGAAAAATGTCCCTAATCCAAAAAACAAAAAGAGTATACAAAAAACTTAGCTGTAATTTGTTTAGGGTACTTTAACTCAATTTTATTAAACGGATTTATATATAATTTATTGCAAAATTTTAAGGTAATAGCTAAAAAAGTGTATATAAAAATCTTGATTTTAGTTTTTAAATTGTTAGTAGGGTTTTCAATTATGATGTAGCAAAGAGTATAGTTTTTTCTCTTTGCAGTAGTTAAACATTGTAAAGAGAAAAATATGCTGAGGAGGTAAGCAGTTAAATAGTTAAAAACAATAACAGATTTTCAACTTAAAAATCCGGGTTAAATGGCTTACAATAAACGCTTATCCATCAATACATTAAATACAAACTAATCATTATTAAATTTTCTTACTTTAAAATATTTAGTTACAGATAATTTAATTTTTATTTCGGCAATCAATCGGTTACTTTAGCAGTACATATTTTAAAATAAAAACTGCTATATGAAGTTCAAGAATACCAACTGTATATTTTTTGCATTTATCCTTACATGTCTTTTTGCCTGCAACAACAGCTCAACCGAAAAAAAAGAGAATAATGTGCAAACTGATAAACCCATTACAAAAGATACTCCGATAGTTGAAAAGAAAAAAATTACAGAGGAAAAACCTCCTTCCATTATTAATATTACAGATACACTCTCTAAAAAGCTAACGGTTTTATATATGAAAGACAGTGCTGCAACAAGGGAACGCATCACCCTTAAGCTAAGTAAAATTTATAATAGTAAGTTAGCTGGCATTATTAAAAAAAATGGATTAAAAGTAAGTGGTCCACCAATGGCATGGTACAGTACCAAAAAAGCTCCATTTTATTTTGAAGCAGGTATACCTGTAGAAAAAAAAACAGGCAAAATACCAGCGAATGTATTTACCAGGCAAATAGCAGTAGATAGTGTATTGGTTGCACATTTTTATGGTAAATACGATCAGTTACCACAGGCTTACGAAGCTTTATCCGATATTTTAAAAAGCAGAAAAAAAGCATTACAAGGCAAGCCTTACGAAATTTATGTAGATGACCCAATGGACAAAGATGGCAAACCAAAAAATCCATATAAAGTACAAACCGATGTAGTATTTCCCTGGAGATAGACTAACCATTTTTAAAAAAATGTAAAGGCTAAATATATACTTCTTTAATAATGAATCTTATATTTTGCATTAAACATTTTTAACGACTATCCGCAAAGAGGTGCAAACAAAAGATTAACACCATACTAAAAAAATTCCGCTCCAATTTTCGAGTTCCTTCTCCTTTGGAGAAGGGTTGGGAAGAGGCCACGTGACACAATTTTTAATGAAAGTTATCTATTTTGTAAAGTTGCACTCAATGGGGGAAAGTCATTATACAATTTTTTAAAAGCAGATTTATTTAAACAAGTATTTCAACCTCAACAATTTATCATTAAAATTGGCTGGTATTATTGAAGTGGATTGTTAAGGAGCTTACACCAGTTCTTTTAGTTAATTCTTTAAAATAGTAAACTCTACCCGCCTGTTTAATTGTCTGTTATCATCCGTATCGTTGGGCACTACAGGTTTAGATTCACCATACCCCTGCGACTTTATTTTTGAGGGTAAAATTCCTTTTGAAAGAATGTATTCCATAACCGATCTTGCCCTGTTATCGCTCAATTTAAAATTATAGTCATCCGAGCCACGGCTATCGGTATGGGCACTCATTTCAATTTCAATAGCCGGGTTATCAGCCAGCATTTTTACAACCCTATCCAATTCTACAAATGATTCTGGCCGCAAAAACCATTTATCAAAATCAAAATAAACATTATTGAGCCTTACTACCGCCCCCACTTCTATTGGAATTAAGTAAAGATCTTTATGAATTTCCTTATGACCAGCCTTTACCAGCGAATCGAGATTTAGATTTTCTGATTGTGCAAAAAAATGATCTGCATTGGCACGTATCAGGTAATTTTTATCATACGGCAATACAATTTTAAAAGCCCCATCAAACGCATTTGAAATAGCATTACCTGCCAATGTACCATCCGGCAGTGTTTCATATATAAGTGAAGCACTCAAAGGTTTCATCGTTTTTTTGTTATACACATTACCACTAACCATCAGCACGGGATTGGGTTTTTCTTTTTCAAGTAACTTAATACGCACAATATCACTTTCGCCAAACGACGCCAATTCTGTGCTCATGTAAGCATATTCTCCGCCTGCATCAAGCGTAAAAAAACTTTCCATATCCTCGGTATTAATGGGGCTGCCAAGGTTAACAGGGTTACTCCATTTTTGCCAGCTATCATCCAGTCTTTTAGCCATCCAAATATCATTATTACCCAAACCGCCGGGCCGGTTACTGCTAAAATAGAGCGTAACACCATCGGGGGCAAGATAAGGCGTAGTTTCATTAAATTTTTTGAGGTTAATTGTTTTTCCAAGACCTTTTGGCTCGCTCCAGGTGCCACCTTGCTCTAAAAAACTAACATATAAATCATTGTTTTGGCCAGCATCCTCTTCACACATATAAAACAATAAGGTTTGGCCATTATGCCCCATGCTAGCTCCATTTTGCCGGCCACGGTCGTATTTGGCATAATTTCTAATATTGAGCATATTTGGTTTGCTCCAGTTACCATTTCTTTGGAGCACACACATACTTACCCCATTACCTGCATAATCGCCATTTACAAAGGCATTTCTTATTAAAATGCGGTTATTATCGGGCGAAATCCAAAAAACTGCGTTATAATAATACGTATTGAGTGGATAGCCTACATGAAAGGCTTTACCCCAATTACCTGAGCTGTCTCTTTCACTAAACCAAATATCCTGTGAGTTGGGCACCTCGCCGTACCTGGTATTTTGTGGATGATTTTGACAAATAAAAAACAACAGGTTGCCATCTGCAGATATAGTTGGCCTAAGTTCGGGCAAGGCAGAGTTTATTTTTATACCTAAATTTTCTACTTTCAAGATAGTTTCTGCTGTAATAATGTTGTTTTGCTGAGGTGTAAGCAACGCACCTGATGAATCTTTGTATTGCAGTTGAGCCAACAATGCCTGAACATACAAATTTGCTATTATAAAAAGGAAGCGTGTTTTCAAAGGGATTTAATTTATGCAACTGCAACGAATTTTTTGCTTAAACAGATATACAATTGCTTTATTTTTTTACTACTGACTTTTTTAATTTTTAATCGTTGTGAGGATTTTTAAGTTAAAATTGAAAAGATGTATGCCTGTTTTTAACGCGGACTTTGCAATAAAAAGTATAGGATTAAGCATTTTCCAACCAGTTTTATCATCTGCATGCTTTATTGGCAAAACATATTAAATTTAGATTTGGCTTAACTGGTGTACTTTATATGATTATTCAGCTTTTATACTAATATTTGCCGATGTCTAATGCAGGCAAGCAATCAAGAGGGATTAAAAAAACCTTTTTAACTTAAAAATACAGCAACTCAACAGTACCTTATTCTATGGCTATTTTACATCCACAAATTTCACAATTGCTTCAATGTATTAACCTGGAAGAAAAGGAGCAGGTAAAACGATACAGTTTAGATCAGCAACATACCCTAAAGACTTTAAAGGCAGAAGGTTTGGCACTGCACCCCATTACGATTACCCGTAAAAATTTTGGCTATGCAGATTATCCAGAAATCAGTTTTCGATTAAACTTTCCGGCAGAAACCAACCTTTTTAAAGATGGCACTGCTATAGAATGTTTTATTACTGGCGAAGAACCTATAAAGGGTATTTTAATAAACTTAGAGGGAAAATCGGGAGAGTTCCGGTTGTTTGCGCCTGACTTTCCTGATTGGCTGGAAGATAATGGCGTTGGTATAAAACTTGCCCCCGACCAACGCACAACCACCATCATGAAAACGGTGCTAAACAACATTCAATTTAATAAAGAGCTGGCTACGTTTTTCACCCAATTACACAGCGGTAATAGTATACAAAAAACAGATTCATCCACTAGTGTACCGCTATCCTTTTACAACCGGCAGTTAAACCAAAGCCAGCAACAGGCTGTTGCTGCCATTATGCAAAATGAGCAAATTACAATTGTGCATGGTCCGCCGGGTACAGGTAAAACCACTACCCTGGTTGAAGCCATTTTGCAATTGATAAAAGCCGGTGAAAAGATATTAGTATCGGCACCAAGCAACACCGCTGTTGACAATATTGCAAAAGGCCTGGCAGAAAAAAATGTACAAATACTTCGCATTGGCAACACAAGCAAAGTAGATGAAGCAGTTTTTTTGCACACGCCGGAAGGTAAACTAGCAAATGCCCGGCAACAAAAAGAAATAAAACAGCTAAAAATAAGGGCGGAAGAATTTAGAAAAATGGCGCTCAAATACAAGCGAAGTTTTGGCAAAGCAGAGAGAGAACAGCGCAATCTTTTGTTTAAAGAAGTAAAAAATATAAGAGCTGAAATAAAAAAAATACAGGCATACAATGAGGAAAAATTATACAACGAAGCTGCTGTAATATTGGGCACTCCCATTGGTTTATATGATGCCAAAATAAACCACCTCAAATTTGCAACATTGGTGATGGATGAAGCCGGGCAATGTATTGAACCCCTTGCCTGGTGCATATTTCCACTGGCAAATAAATATGTACTGGCAGGCGATCACCTGCAACTGCCACCAACTGTATTAAGCAATGATGCAGCCAAATTGGGGTTAAATCGTTCTATGCTGGAGCTGTGCATAGCAGTTGTAGAAAACGTTTATTTACTCAATACACAATACCGTATGCGGCAATCAATTGCGGGTTTTTCGAGTCAATACTTTTACAATGGCTTATTGCAAACTGCTACGCATTTGGGTAATACAGGCAATCATATTTGTTTTATTGATACTGCTGGTGCAGGCTTTAATGAGAAGCACGGAAACAACAGTACCAGCTTACAAAATGAAGGCGAATTGCAAATAGTACAAAAGCTATTGGATACAGCATCATTTGATCCTTCCTCAATTGCATTTATTTCTCCTTATGGCGGGCAGGTGGCAGCGGCTAAAGAAATATTACCAGCAACCATGCGAATAAGCACTATCGACAGTTTTCAGGGGCAGGAAATGGAAACCATCATTTTATCACTTGTACGTAGTAATGATGAGGGCATTATTGGCTTTTTAAAAGATTACCGACGAATGAATGTGGCTATTACAAGAGCTAAAGAGCAATTATTTGTAATTGGAGATAGTGCCACAATTGGCGGCGATGCCTTTTATAATTCTTTTTTAACCTATGTAGAGCAATACGGACTGTACAAAACGGTTTGGGAATTTGAGCTTTAAAATTGCCCTTTCAAGAAATAGAAAAAACAATGTTTACCTGCGCTTTTTGGGGTTATTGTGTTTAACCCGGATTTACTTACCAATATCAGGTAAATCACCTCTCTGCATCATATTTTTTACTGAGTGAGTTTAATAACTTGTATTGTTAAATTAACATGATTTGCAAAACGTAAAACCTGGAGTTTTAACCTTAAAACCTGGGTTTAATGTACAATTTGTAAACTACCGTTTATTTACTGCTGATTTGGAAATGCTTTTTCCATAAAGCTGTTGCAGATCAGTATAAAAATTTTTAAAAATTAAAAAAAATTACCATGAAAAAGAATTTCCCCCCATTAATCGTTCTAGTATTCCTGTTTATTGCACTACCCTCTTACGCTCAAAAATGGGAAAAAAATTACGACTATGTTGATAACTGTATTTGTGGCCTTGCCAAGGTAAAAAAGGATGGTATTATAGGCTACGTAAATAAAGACGGAATTGAAATTGTAAAACCTCAATATGAGGAAGGTTTAACTTTTGAAGAGGGCTATACGGCAGTAAAAAAAGGCAATAAATGGCTATACCTCGATAGTACCGGAAAAGAAATTACAACGGCAGACTTTGACGATGCAGCTAGTTTTAGTAACGGGATGGCAGCTATATCAAAAGGTGGTTTGTACGGATATATAAACAATAAAGGTGTAGTTGTAATTCCGCCTACATTTTCAAATGCCAGAAATTTTACAGAAAATCTTGCACCTGCTGCTAATGCTAAGGGCTTTTGGGGTTACATTGATGAAAAAGGAAATTGGATAATAAAGCCAGTGTACGACTTTACTGATAATTTTGAAAAAGGAGAGGCACGGGTAATGAAGGGAGAAAAAGTAATGTATATAAGCAAAGAGAATAAACTGCTGCATGAATAAGCAAGGTGGTTGCGGGTGCATCCCAAATTGTCGCAGCAACAAGTGGTCGGTGAGGAAACCGACCACTTGCCGGGCCTCGGTCGGTATCCTCGCCGACCGAAATCAGGAGCGACAATTTGAGATGCACCAGTGGTTGCAATTGAACGCAGCTTATGCTAATTATTTCTGAAAGCTTTTAGGCCTTTTTTAAGAAATTGCTGATATAAACAGCTTTTGCAGTTTAAATAGTATGGAGGTTTGCAAAAGCAATACCAATAAGTGTTTTAGGTTAGTTTGGCACAAAAAAATATGGAACTATTTTGAGGTCAATAAATATTCAGAAATACTTAACTGTGAAGTAATTGAAACCCGTAATAGATTTTCAAGTTATGGAAATTTTTCAGTACTTTTTATGCAAGGATAAAACCAACCTTCGTTTAAAAATAAAAAACATATAATTCATATGAGTAAATATTACCCCACCAATTTTACACTGTATATAATTTTTCCCATACATAAGGTATTTTGTTTACTATAACATCTGTTAGGTATTTTATATTTAACCCGTTGAGAATATTTAAAAATTTGAAGGTAACCATATTATTTACAAAAGGCTATTCATATTCAATCCGCTGTTTAGCTGATTGGCCATGAATATAAAGTAATCATCTAAATCCCACAACATGATTATCACCCAACCAAATACTAGCTGTTGCAAGCATTGGCGCTGCCAGTAAAACCGCCATCAAAGCAATTATCATGCTGCCTTTAGTAAAACAACAACAGAATATAGTGCCATTACCATTACTAAAAATCAGGTTTAATACTATAAAAATGCTCCGGGTTTTTGTTGATATTTTATATAAATAATCAAAACCCGGCCAGTGGTAGTGTTAAATAAATGATGACACTATTCAAATTGCAGAAAGGTGAAAAGGTGTATTAGCGGAAACAAAATGTACAAAAACCCTGCGTTTTGCGACCGACATTATTGTGGCACAAAAAGTGATCGTATTATATATACCCAATATGTTTTTTGCCGATAATAAACTTACTGGATAAGAATATATTCAAAATTAAACAAACAAAACTAACTGCAATTTGATGTGGTGATAATCATCATATCAATCACGGAGCATAATTATTAACTAGAGCAATTTAAATTACTGAGGGCAGTTTATTTTTTTGACAAATACAATCATTAGAAAAAATAAAGCGGTTATCAGATTAATATCAGCACCAATAAAATTATTAGCCATTCACCAATAAAAAACTAAATGAAATCAATCAGAATTTTACATATTGAAGACAGTGAAGAGGATGCCGCCCTTGTGTCGAGAATACTGCAAAAGTCAAATATTCCTTTTTTACAACAAGTGGTAAATACCGAAAAAGAATTTACAACAAGTTTGGATAAATGGATGCCTGATATTGTTTTATCAGATCATTCTATGCCTAAATTTGACTCAATCAGCGCACTTAAAATTGTTCAGGATAAAGGCATTGTTGTTCCCTTTATACTGGTAACCGGTACTACCTCTGAGGATTTTGCGGTGAGCGTAATAAAGGCCGGGGCAGATGATTATATTTTAAAAGACCGGTTACAACGGCTTCCCTCGGCCGTGCTTGGTTTATTGGAAAAATATAGTATCAATAAAGACCGTATAAAAATTGATATTGAAAAAAAGGTAGCTGAAAAGCAAGCTGCGTTAGCAATTAAAGCACTGGTATTCAGGTTACAATTGGCAACAAGCAGCTCTGGCATAGGCATTTGGGACTGGGATATT
>JBBQTZ010000001.1:0-61438 GCA_038234405.1 Chitinophagales bacterium | reverse complement strand
CTTTTACTTCACTCCATTAAGCGTTATATCTGCTATTATTGGGTAATGATCTGAGTAAGGCACTATAATGCGGTTGTATTGCGAAACGGTAAATTTTTTATCGGCTAATATATAGTCTATCCTAAGAGTTGGGGATAAATATTGAAAAGTTCTGCCTAGTCCACTACCCTTTTGCACAAAAGCATCTTGTAAATTTCCCCGTATAGTAAAGTAAGTATAGGAATTAGGTACATCGTTAAAATCGCCACAAATAACAACAGGATAAGGGCTTTCCAAAATTTTTTGATGAACCAACTCTGCCTGGCTTTGCCTGTAATGATAAGCGTATTTTAATTTATGAATGATTGTTCTTGAATCTTTTAAACCTTCTTTATCGCTATTTTTTATTTTAGTAACTGCTGAATATTCACCATCATTGAACTTAACAGATTGGAGATGTGTAGTAAAAAACCTTATTTTTTGCTGATGTATTTCAATATCTGCATAAATCAGGTGCTCAGCAGCATCATATTCACCAAAAAAGTAGGTGGCAGTATCAGTAATGGGATATTTGGAAATAATTACTACGCCAGACTCTAGCTTTCCAGTTTCGTTAACAGATTTTACAAAGTGAGCGTAGGGATAACCCATTTGCTTAAATACCGCTAAGTTTAACTTTTTTGAATACCAGTCTTTTCTTTCTATAAACTCCTGAAAACATAAAATATCAGCCTTTTGCTCTTGAATTAATGCAATTGTAAAAGAGCCATAATTAGTTTGCGGTAGTTGAGATTTATTGCTTAGCCCCCAACTTGAAACATTCCATTGCAGTACCCTAAGTGTAGCAGGTTCTTTAGCAAAATTGAATTTTTGTTTGGTGTGTAAGCCAGCCATTGCGCTGAATTGTTGCCAGCCCGGCAGTAATACTATAAATGAAAGCAGGCTCCAGTTGCGGTTTTTAGCAAGTAGCCAGCCAGCTAAAAAACAAACTAGTATTATAACAGCTAAAGGAAATAATAAACCTGCCACAGCAAACATCCAGTATTTACCCGCTGGTAAAAATGGAATTAAACAGGCCGATAAATAAAAAAATATTGCTAGTATATTCAATATTTTAAAAAATAGTATTACAAATTTCCGCATGCTATCATGGGTATTAATAAAAAAAAGATACTGTTAGTTTAGAATATAGCAAACAACCAACAACATATCAAACTTGCCCAACAAGCTTCAATCAATATTTTGCAATTGCAATAGTAATGAAATTTTCAACTGCAAAATACAGGCTCAATCAAAAAACATCTTTTAAATTCATAAAAATAGGCACCTACTTTTCAATCGAATACAACCTTGGTTTTTTTGTTATTTTTTGCATCAACCTGTTCCGAAAAAATCGGGAGGCAAAAAGTAAATGTAGTATAACTCAATACCGACAAAACTTTGCAAACTAAGGCCTTAATCCTATAAATTCATCACCATTTAATTTCCAGCGTATTATTTTTTTGTTCCACATCTGCCATTCTTTTGCTAGGGTCTATCTCTACTTTTAATAAATTAGTAAGTCGTTGTTTAAACGATACAATATAGGTTGGGTGTGTCCAGCGCCATGCTTCGAGTGTAACCACCGGTTGTGAAGTTTCGGCAGCTTTGGCACCATACATTAGGTTAAGCGGAATAGTATAATGCAAGGTAGTACCATCTTTAAAAGTAAGCTGCAAGTCAATAGGCATGGGCATTTGGCCTAATCTCTTTAGTCTTACTTTAGATTCACCAGCTTCTTCCCATAGGCTGTCAATGGCATAATCAATTGTTTTTGTGGTATTGCACCAGTACTCTTTGTACCAATCAAGCTGAAGGCCACTTACTGTTTCTGCAAGCCTCATCAAGTCTGATGAATTGGGATGTTTAAAGGCCCATTGTTTATAGTATTCAAGCAATAATTTATCTCTAACAGGGGCTCCAATAATATAGCCTAACTGCTCCATAAAAACAGCACCTTTTGAGTAGGATGCAATACTATAAGCAGCGTTGGTATTAAAATGATCTGCGTGGGTGGTTAATGGTTCTTCCAATCCGCTTTTAGCTATAAAATAATAAGATTTATAATTTGGATTGTGCTCCAAAGGCAACAAAACCACTTCCGAATTTATCACTTTTTCATTTTCATTACTTTCACCGTTTTTTGCATTGGTTACACTATCTCTATAGAATGCTTCTACCAAATCAGTTGCATATTCTGTAAAACCTTCATCCATCCAGGCATACATACTTTCATTTGTACCCAGCATCATTTGGTACCAGCTATGCATCCATTCATGTATTACAGTGCCAAGGCCAGGGCCCACCAGTAAAGTGGCCATCGGATATTCCATGCCGCCATCTCCCCCGTGTATAAAAGAGTATTGTGGGTAGGGATATTTGCCAAAATGTTTTTCAATAAATGGCAATACTATTACTGCGGCATCTGCTACTTTTTTCCAGGCAAGCTCATTGGCAGTAACCTCTTCTGTATTTTTATACAATACGTTTATAACCGGACCATTATTGGGCATTTTTCTGGTTAAATGTTTGTAGTCCGGGTCGGCAGCCCACACAAAATCATGTACATTATTTCCTACAAAATGCCAGGTTCTTTTTGCAGCAGTAATAGGTTTTAGATCGGGTGTATTGGCTACATCGTAACCCCAGCCTATGTCTGCAGCATTCATTAGCAATCCGGTTCCACCAAGTTTATAATTTTTATTTATACGGATGGTTACATCAAAATCGCCCCATACTCCATAAAATTCACGGGCTACATAAGGTGTAGGATGCCAGCCTTCATAATCGTATTCAACCATTTTGGGATACCATTGGCTCATGCTGTAGCGCACCTTTGTATTGGGATTATCCCTGCCACTACGCCGCACCTGCAAGGGCACCTGTGCTTCAAATTCCATGGTAAATATTACTGTAGATTTTGGTGCCACCGGTTTAGTCAAATTTACTTCCAATATCGTTTCGTGGTATTTAAATGGCTGTGGTATGCCATTCATTTTAAGGGAGATTATTTTTTGATAGCCTATTTCATCAGGTTTTAAATTAAGTATCCTGTCTTTTACCCTCGGATCCCAATCTGGCCTGTCATTAATTAAAAATTTACCAAGCTCACGGCTTCTTACATCCATACTGCTGTTTGGCTGAAACGCATTAAAATACAAATGGTAGAAAACTTTTTTGAGTGTATCGGGCGAGTTATTACTGTATTGCAGTTGTTGTTTACCTGTAAGGCGATTGGTAATAACATCCATATCAATATTCATAGTGTACTTTACCCTTTGCTGCCAGCGACCAAGCTGTGCAAAACTATTATTTGTAAAAAAGCCTATGGTAAGTAGTAAGAAAACGGCTGAAAAAAGAAATTTGAAATAGCTAATTGTACTATTTTTAGCACCAACCTGAAGATAAAGGGCATTTTTAAGCATCAATGATTTTTTTTGTTTGATGCAAAAATCGGAAAACCAGTTGAATATTAATAGTTAATCTTAAATATATTACAGGTGGTAAAAATTGATTTTATTTTACAGATTTATCTGTGTTTAAGCCATATAATTAAAATCAAATGACTATCCGCAATTGAGTGCAACTTTGCAAAATAGATAACTTTTATTAAAAATTGTGTCACGTGGCCTCATCCCAACCCTTCTCAAAAGGAGAAGGAACCCGAAGATTGGAGCGGAAAATCTTTAGTATGGAGTTAATCTTTTGTTTGCACCTCTTTACGGATAGTCGTTTAAAAACAAGTAATTAGTTTTTTTGAAATGATCGTATTAACCTAACAACTCTATAACCTGATTCTGTATCATCTCATAAAAACATTGAAATGTATCTAACTCATTACTTTTTACTTCCAAACAAATTAGTTCCATCACTAAAAAACTTAATTAATATTGAGAATAGTGAGCTTACTCCCGCAACCAATGCGGCAATTTTTTGAAAAGTCTGTTCTTGTGTAAAAAATACAAAAAATGCAAAGCCAAATAATACAATAAGTAATGGTATGCGAAGGCTTTGCCAAACAGCATCCTGCTTAAAAACATTTTTTATATTCAGCATTTCCTGGCTATGCTCCTGCATTAAAATATAGGACCTAAAACTGGCACTAAACAATTTTGTTTCGTCATCTCTTACAGTAAAAACTCCTTTTTGAAACAGGTTATGAATTACCTCTGTATTTTTAAAGTTAACAAACCCGTTTTTTGCATAATCCATTAAAAGATACTTTTCTTTTGCTGAGCAATTTTCCCAGATGTAATTATAAAAATTCCTGTATTTATGCAGTGCGTCAATCATGTTTTTTTCCTGTAAGTAAATTGTATCACTATCTGTGGTTGGTATAAAAAGTGGATACTCATCCTCATATAAACTTAATATAGTTGTTTGCAAAAGGGAGGTACTGATGCCTCTTGATTGTTTATCTGCTTTATACTGTTGAAACTGGGTTTGCAAACCATTCATTGAAACTTGATTTGCCTGCCGCCAATAATCCACAAACTTTCGTAAAAAAAGTTGACTGCATATAAATCGAAGCAGCTTATACAAGCCAAAAACATAGGCAGCTATTAACAGCAATAAAAAAGCTCCTCTAATACTAAAACTTACAAAAATGTTTTTGTCTGGTAATACCGAGGTAATTTTTAAAGAATTATTGGATATTACTTTAGCAGTTGTTTGATTCGTGTTTCCACTATATAATCCGTACCAAAAAGATAGCGTATCTTTTTGAGCTAACCAATGCCACGCATTGCCGGTAGCTGTATCTTTTAATGCTGGTATCAGCATGGGATCGTAATAACTATTTCCTAAATTATTGGCAATAAAAAAGTAAAATTTCTCATACCGGTTGGTAGAGTTAATTGCCTTATCTGGTAAGGCATTTGGCTTTATTACATCTTTATAAATTGAATAAATACCTGCATGATACTGCCATTGGTCATAATAATTTGCAGGCATACTTAATGAGTCTCGTTCTTTAGAAAATGCCTGGTAATAGGGAGCCCGGTTTTGTAATGAGTTGGCAAGGTAAAGTTGCTCTTTTTTTACAGATTGGGTAATTTCCTGGTTGTATGCATACCACGAAAAAATACTTGCCGGAAAAGCTGAAAGACATAAAATAAATAAGGTAGAAGATACGCAATACAAGTCAATATAAGATCCGGGTAAATTGGATGAAGCATGAAAAACCTTCATTGGCAATATAAACAGCAGGCATAAAAAAATAAAGAAGCAAAGCTCAAAATATAAAAATGCTTCTTGTAAAGGATAGCCTGCTAAGCTAGAGTAACAATAGGCAAACATTACTGCTACCGGCTGAAAAATGAGGGCCGATATAGCTTTTAATGGCTTTGCCTTTTTTACATTTATCTCAGCCTCATCATACTCTTTTTTTACTCGATAGTTTATTACAAATAAGCCTGAAAAGATATTTACCGGTAATAAAAGCACCAATAAAAATATTGCATAGTTATAGATATCATAGAGCTTAAATACGGATATCATAATTGCTTGTATAAATAAATAAGCGATTAAAAAAACAGCACATAATTTATAAAACTTTATACTTTTTTCTTTAGGTATTACCCAATTTAAATAGAATAATGGATCGTATAAAAAAGTATTGCGGGCATATCTTCTACGAAAAACTCCCAGCCATATTAGCAAACAACTTACAAAGGAGATAAAACAAAATAAAAGCGAAAAGGAAAATATTCGCATATTGACAGGTAAAATGTAGCCATTATCATAAAAAGTTATTAGATTTAAAGGTAGAGCTGCAATTGGCTTTATGTATAGTGCATTGTTTTTTCCATACAAGTTAATGTCGTCAAAATAATTGTCTTGCCGGCTTTTTACAGCCTCCATTATTTGCCTTGAAAATGCAGTTTTTGCAACAAAATTTTCCTGTAAGTTTCGGTACATATCATTGTGTAAAAGCACTTTTCCATCGTTATCAATAATACAAAAGCTAAAGCCCGGTGGCAAAATTGTTTGCATTACAGATGGCATTGGCACAGATAAAGACAAAATTGAACCATCACCGAGTTTGCTATTAATAGCTATGATTATGTTGAAGCCACCGTTTGTCCAGCTATTGATAGGCTCAAAACTAAACCTTTCATTATTAGTATCGCAAGGCAAAGTAAACCCTTTGCCATTTTTTAAATCCTTAAAATAATTTCTTGCAGATACGTTGGCATACACTGGTTCAGAAGTATCCAACTGTGCTTTTAAATGCTGATCACCTTGTTTATCAACCCACGCTAACCTATTATAGTTGTAGTACAAGCTACTATCTTTTGGTACGTTTTTAAAGTAGTTGAATAATAGTTTTGATACATTGTAATTTTCTTGCTTTAAAAATTTTTTTATTGGTATTGAATCTTTTTGGTTTACAATAATACTATCAAAAAGCTTTAATTGTACAAAGGCCCTGGTTAGTTCTTGCTCAAAGCCATCATCTATTTGTGCAGATAACTTGCGAAGATTTTCTCCTGTTCGAATATCTGCGCCAAACAACAACAACACTTGTATTGTAATGAGTGTAAGCATGGCAGACCCCACAAAAAAAGAAACTATTCCCAACACAAAATCCGGATAGCTAATGTGTTCATCTTTACCCATTAAATAAAATTTTACAATGGGCAACAACATTAAAATTAGCAGTAATGCAATTACTATTGCAAAAACAAACTTTACCGGCACCTTCTGCAGTTTTGTGTAATACTCGCCTGATTTTACAAATCCACACAATTGTAATTGTGAAGTGCCTAACTTAAAAGGATAGTAAAACATTTTAAAATCAGTTCCGCTGATGTTGATGTCTTTTATTCCCGCAAACAGTGCTTTACTATTTTTGGCTATCAGGCTATCTACAGGCATACTGGTATTGATAGGCAAATCAACATCGGCATATAAAAGACCTGCGGAGGCGCCAATTATTAAATAATTATTAAAAAGTTCGTCTCGTTGGTAGATAAGCAACGATTGAATAAAATTTTTTGAAGGTACATAAATGGTATATTGCTGGTTTTGGATATCTGTAGCCCTATAAAAAAGACTATCGCCATAAATAGCCGATAAGTAAACACTGCTATCTCTTAGTTCGTTATTTGCAGCAACTACCTTCGAATTACTGACTTCATTATTGTAATTTTTTTCAATATCTTTTTTATAAAACAGCTTTGCGCCTATTTGGTATTTATCTAATTGTGCTTGTAACTGAGCTACTGTTTTAGGTGAATCACGTTCTGAAGGCTTTCGCAAAATATTTATAAAAGCATTTTGCAGGTACTCATTTCTTTCAATAATATTTTGTTCAATTATATTAAGTATTAAAAAGCCATTGTTGTGCTGTATATTTTTATTTTTTGGGATGTAATAAAAATAATAACCAGAAAAAAATATGGCTATCAGTAAAACAATTAACAAAGAAAAAGTGAGTCTTCTCCTGGAAAGCAATGCAGGTTTTACATTCATGTTTACATGTTATTTACTTAAGCAATTTGAATAAAAGTGTCACTTATGTTTGTAGAATCTATTTTCTTTTTATCCTGATAATAAAAAACAAGGCTGAAAAAATATAACGAAAGGCACATCATACCTAATTGAATAATTCTTTATAAAAGGCGATTAATTTGTTAGGTAAACCACATTGATCGATGTTTACTAATTTTTGCTTTTATTGCAAATGGCTGCCAGTTCACAAAATCATTCACAGGTAAATACTCGTTCTTCTTTTTCAAACTCTCTTTTAATACCTTCAATAATAGATTGTTTTAAAATAGTTGTGCTGTTGTTATAGATGGTTTGTAAAGATGCGTAGTGAATTACACTTACAATTGAGGAGCCGCTTAACTCATACCGGCCAGCTATGGCTAACAAGTTAACATCATCTGCCAATGCGGCTTTTGGGGGAATAGCAGCTTTCCAAATAGCTAATCTTTCTGTTACTCCCGGCATAGGAAAATGAATGATTGCATTAAACCTTCGGATAAAAGCCTGATCAATATTGCTTTTAAAATTAGAAGCTAATATTATTAATCCAGGAAAATCTTCTACTCTTTGCAGCAGGTAACTTACTTCCTGATTAGCGTATTTGTCATGCGCATTTTGTACGTTGCTCCGTTTACCAAACAGCGCATCGGCTTCATCAAAAAACAAAATCCAGCTTTTGTTGGCTGCTTTATTAAAAATCTTTTCCAGGTTTTTTTCTGTTTCTCCAATGTATTTGGAAACCACCTGCGATAAATCAATCCTGTAAACATCTTGCCCAAACTGTTTACCCAACAAAGAGGCCGCCAAAGTTTTACCGGTACCGGGTGGCCCGTAAAACAATGCTCTGTAGCCTGGCTTAATTCTTTTGTGCATTCCCCAATCATTAAAAAAAGTAGTATTGTGATGGAGCCAGGTTTTAATATCGGTAACTTGATGTACTGTCTTTTGCGGCAGTACCAGATCTGTCCATTCCATTTTGGTAGTAACAAGCTTAGCCGGAAAATTAGGACCAAATGAAGGTTTAGAAACCATGCCTGTTGTAAACAATTCCAATATTTCCTGTTGCAAAATTAATTTACC
Organism: Chitinophagales bacterium; assembly: GCA_038234405.1. Lineage (GTDB taxonomy): Bacteria > Bacteroidota > Bacteroidia > Chitinophagales > Chitinophagaceae > Ferruginibacter. The sequence goes on along the minus strand of JBBQTZ010000001.1, from coordinate 52,846 downwards.
ACTCATGCCCGGTTCGCCTTCTTTTACAACTTCTATACTCAGTACATTTTCTGTATTAAACCAATGAGATGAACTAAAATAGCCAAGTACTTGTTTTCGTTTATTAAAATCGTTGCCAGCCAATAAAAATAATACCGTATCGCCTGTAGGCAGCATATACCTTGTGTTGCTACCCTTTATGCCTCCAAACGCAGCAAAATCGCCACCTTTTGGCAGGTATTGCTCAATGGCATTATCAAATATTACTGGTTGAATATGAGTAGCCAAGGCAGTTAAAAGAATGATAGTTTCGTAATGATTTAAATGCTTGTCAGGAAAATAAGATGCATCAATTTGTGGAAGCTCAGCGGCTGGCAATAATGAAGGCTGATGGGAAAAATGCAATAACAGCCGATTAGTAAGATAAGTGCTATAATCGTTAATTGTTTGCTGCAGTTGAATCATGATTGTTAAGATACTTTAAAATATTTATTTTATTTTCAGTTTTATTGAAGCCGAAATATTTATTTGGAAAATTCATTACCGTTTCAACCACAAAATCCGGTTGGAATAAATCAAATTAAAAAATCTTCCTGTACACTCCAGAATTTTGTTGCAATGATGCCTCTATCCTGATGGATGATTTGACCCATAAACCTGAAATCAAATTCATACTGTTCACCGGCATTGGTAATGCGGCCTGTAATGGCAGGAAAATCTTCTCCTTTAAAAATGCAACCATTGTGCTGGTTTTCGCTACCATTAGCATTTACATAATGATTAAGCGGACTAGTGCTACCGGGGCCACTCCTATGCCCCATGCGTTGTGGAGAAAGACTTGTATTACCATCTTGTGTAAAGTTGGGTATAGCCTGCAACCCACCGGGCACTGTAAACAGGCTCCTTAAATTTGTCATTGGTCCGGCTACATTTGCTCCCGCAGGCAGCATCTCTGCCCTTGCACAAATAAACTGCCTGTATTCATATTTACTGCAATCTTCTCCCGGGGGTAAGTGAATTTCGATGGTAAACTGTCCGGAAAAATTAGTTAATCCCGGTCCGCCATTTACCACCATCCTGCCATTGAGCGGGCTCATTACTCTAAACATAATTACATCCTGCATCACTTCACCACCCTCCGCCTGTATAGTATTAAAAGTTGTTTCGCCCAATTTTCCATCTACATTCAAATTGTTGGTATCCTGATATTGAGCTACTGCCATTACAAGGTCTCTGTCTATTAAATGGCCTTCGGTAAGCCCAAACCTACTTCTTAACAACTCTACACTTTCCCGTGAATATGTATTCCGCATAAATGCTTGTGCACTTGTTATTTGTGCTTGTGTAAGCAAGGGTACATCTTCTACCGGGGTTGTTGCCGTTGCTACGGAATGAGCTACATCATTGTGGCCCTGGCCTTGAAAGAAGGCAGTTTGCGACTTGCCTGCTACTGTTACTTTTTGATGATCTTTATCTTTGGTTGAATACCTGCTCATGTTTAAATAATTTTAGGCTGTAGCTTTTATTAAATTTATACTGTCAAGAAAGGAATGATAGCTATTTGCGTTGACTCTATTCACTTTATCTAAAATCAAAACTGCTATCAGGCGGTAAAAGTACTTTTACAAGTGAATTAATTAAAATGCCCGCCTCTACCGAGTTTACCCTTATTTCGGTTGAATTTAAATTTCTGGAAAAGCCCGGATAATTACCTCTTTCCGATATGCTGTTAGATGTAACCAATGCATCCCAGAAAACAGCAGGTATGGTGATGCTAACTACACCTGCCGCCCTGTCGCCACTCAATACCGGGTCTCTACCTACCTGGTTATAAACTGCATCCTGGGCTGTATCCATTGCCCTTGTTAAAATACCTCCAATCTCCCCCTCTCTTACTACAGTTGCCATGTGCTCCTGAGCATTTCTGGCAAAGCCACGATAAAGTATTACATCATTTCCACCAGAAGATGGCAGTTGTGTTCTTTGCCATGTTGATGGAATTGTTTCTAATGGAACTACTGGTAAGCTTGCAGCAGTTGGTGCTGCCGGAACTTGCACAAGTAAGGCAACGGGTGCGGTTGGTGGTGTATCACTCTCACTTGTAACTCCTTGCCTTTCTGGTATTACAGTTGGGGGCAACTGAGGTGCAGAAGAAGGCTCTAATGGATTGGGACCTCCTTCCTGAACATGCATCATTTGTTCTGCCGTTCTTACCTGTACAACCATATTAAGTCCAATTTCTCTGGCTTGTGCAACCCATGCATCGGTAACTGCTGCATCTGTCATTGCTACTACTGAATCAGGTGAATGACCAACAGCAGTAAGACTAGCCCTCAATTCACGTAAAGTAGCAGCATTGGCCTCACTGGCAGGATTAATACTTTTAGATGCGATTATCTGTTGTAGGTTAGCCATAAATTCTCTGGCACTTCCCGCAGGCAAGCGCCCATCTACCACCACAGCATGAGCTACCCTTTGTAAATATTTGGCAGATGACCTGGCCGCAGAGGGTTGGTTACCCGATGATTGAGAATGGCCAAAAAGTAAACCAGCATTGGCAGAAGCATCCTGGGCAAGAAAAGTCATTCTCTCTACTCTTCCGGCAGGCAGTTGTCGTCCGGTCATATATGTTTCTGCAGTACCACGTGCCCATGCCTGCTGCCTTCCTGGAACGGATTCTACCGCCGCTCTTGTGCCATAAGCTTCGGGCTCCAGCAATTTTATTTCAGCCATCAATTGTCTTATTTCTCTTGCAGGAGCATTTCTGCGAAGTGCTTCACCCAATGCCTCCCTTTTGGCAAGTAACAATGTTTCTCTGCTAGCGGAAGTTTGCCCCTCAGGTCTTATTCTGGCAGCTAAATTTTCTGCCGCTGTAAATTCAGCCTCTAACCTTACACGAGCCTCACTTTCCATACGTCCCTGGGAACTGTTTGGGGCTGCTGTACCAGTAAGGCTTGCTCTTTGTGCATCTCTATAAGCAGCCCATTGTTGCGCATTCATGCCCATTCTTAATTCTGATAAGCTAACCACACTTTGGTCAAACCCAATTTGAGCAGTTTCTGTTGGATTTTGGGTACGGATAGAAGCTTCGTGTAATTCTGTATAAAAGTTTGTATCTAATACTGCATCGGGTTCAATACCCTCACTACGCAAATTGTCATAAGCCCTTCTAACTGCCTGAAGGCTGGCATCAATTCTTTGCTGTACTGCCGCTTCTCCCCCGCCTCTAAATTGCAATGTTACATCTCTATCACTGGCAAAACCTGGTGTACCCATATCTAACAAATGAGGTGTAAGTTGAGGATATAAACCATGGGCATACTCAACCGCATTTCTCATGGCATTATCTGCCACTTGCGTTCTTACCTCTTGTAAAATATTTTGCGCCATTTGGTTTGCCTCCGGCACTTCGCCAAAGTATGAATCTCTTACCATTTCTCTAATCCTGTTAAAACTTCCAATATCCATCAACGTTGCAGTAGCAATTATTGCAAGGTCTGGGTGAGCTTCAATCAATCTCCTTATTTGGTGCGTACGTACTCTTTCCCGTTCCCGCTGGCTTGCATGTTCACTCAAGGTTGCAGTACTTAATATTTCATTGATACGGATTCTTAAACGATCGGCTGCTCCAAGCCTGATTGGCTCACTTCCGGGTAGTACACGGGTGCCGCCTGCACGCTCACGCTCTGGTTCATCTGTTGGTGGTGTTGCCTCCTCGGGATCTGCCTGCGGCCTGCGTTCTCCGGCATGTTCGGTTGGTGGAGTTTCTGTACCATCGGCAGGCCTATGCAAGTCTGGGTGATTAACAACTGCCGGGTCAATTTCCGGCACTGTTCCTTCCAATGGATGGGTGGGCGATTCTGCTGTTACAACAGGCTGTTCATGTGTTTGAGGTTGATCTGTTGCAGTAGGTTCTACTGGTTCCGCAGGTACACCATGTTCAGCCATTTGTTGCGCAGATACTACCAATACTACGCCAGAACGTACGCCTTGTAAAAAGGCTTCTGCCCGGCGTGCCCTTCTTTCCCCTTCGGGCAAACTCATATCCATTTCTATGGCATGTAATTGCTCTTCTAATTGTATAGGAATGGCCAATGCTGATTGCCCTAGCTGTGCAATGCCAATATAATATACGGTTCTTTCAAAACGCCGGGAGAGGCCAATAAATGGGATAACGCCTCCAACTACACCAGTAATTTCCATTACTGTTTGAAAATTCCAGCTAAAACGTCCGCCATGCTGTCTTCTCATGAGGCTATCTACCGCCACCGCAGCTCCGGCAACACCGCCAATTAGCCCCACTACCATACCTGCCGGCCCGGAAAGTACCAGGCCAGCTACTTCTGCGGCTGTTGCAAGATCTTGCAGCCGTTGTATCCATCTTCCTCTTGCACCGGGCGCACTTCGCAATGCAGAAGGCATTGTAACACCAGCAGGTATATTGGCAGGGGGACGGATAGCAATTGTTCCCCTTCCATAGCCATTATTTTCTCTAAAATGAATAAATGCATTGGTTATAGCTTCTGAATGGCCGGCCACCCCTTGCTGCGTACTTTCGCCTTCGTAATAATCCTGGGTATTAGGGCTTGTTAAGTCAACTAATCTATATCTTTTATGTGCAACTGTTGAGTTGTTTTTTTCTGCAAGCATGGTTACCATATTAAAAACCTGTCCATTTTCTTCTGATGCTAATACAACTGCAGGGCGATAGATGGGAGGCCGCATACCACGGCTGTTTTCTGTACCAAAATTTTGCATATTAATCATCCGTGCTACCTGTGTTTGCAGATGTTCTTTAAATTCTTGTGGATTAACACCATTTAAAGCAAGTTGCACCCGTAATAATCTGGCACCAATACTCATTGTTGCAGGAGCGGCACCTGTCTGAGATATGGTAATAATTTCTTCTGCTTCCCGTAATTGTTGCTGAACTGCATTTAACTGTTCAGCTACGTTTTGCAGGGTGGTTTGTGCTGCAATTCTTTCTGCTCTTGCAATTGATTCCATTAGTTCATCCCTATCATGCCCTGGTGCTGCAATCGCCAATCTTTGGCGCATTAATGCCAGTTCATTGGCTGGCCTGTCAACTTCCTGGGCGGCCCTTGTATTAATATTCATTACTTTAACAGGCTGCACACCTACGCTGGAAGCTCTAATGTTCGGGCTATCATCATCATAAGCTGGCGTAGCAACACAACGTACAATAAACTCCCCTTCGTTATCCCAACCAATATTACGTTCGTTTAACGGTGCGGTAATAATAGAAACATAACTAGAAACCAGCGAGCCAATGCTACGAACAATTGAACTGACTGCCATTAAAGCTAGCTGAGCAGATCTAACCTGCCATAAAGCTGCATTTGTTACCACGTTTGATTCGTCCATTGAATGTAGATCAGCAGCCTGGTCTTCATAAATATTACTCATGCTGCGGGACAATGCATTTCCTTCTCCTGAACCAGCTCCAATATACTCTCCTGTACCTGCGGCTCCATGTGTTTGTTGGTCTCTTTCTGATTCGATTACCACATTGGTAACATCAAAAATTTCCCAGTAATAGCTAATGTGTTGCATTCTTGCGGCAACCTGGCTCAGCATATCTGAGCCAGCAATAGAATAATCTATCTCCATCGACATACGATTGTTTCCGCCGGTAACCGAAGTATTTGTTCCATAATTATTGATACGGGCAGGGTAAGGAGGCCAATTGGCATGATGAGTGGCATTTGTAATGGCAAGCCTTTGTTGTTCAGGGTCTGTAGCAATACCACTTCCCGGCAATTCGGTTTGTGGTCGTGATGCTGGAACAGGATCCGTAAAGCCAGTTTGCTGAGCACCGTTATTAACCTCAGTGCTTTGAGATGGATCACGAGCATCATGCAACTGATTTGCAACTGTACTTACTCTTTGCTGTAATTGATCTATGGTTTCGCTCTCCCTTAGCAACAGTGATACAACCGCACCACCCACCCATACATTCAGATACTGATTACCATCCGTCCTTGCCCAAACAATCAACCTGTCTGGGCTATGCGCAATAGTGCTATCGGGTGTATGAGCACTCCCTGAGCCAGTTTCAGCAGCGGCCACGGTAACAGGCGCTGTTCCTATACCCAACCTTTGTATCAATGCACGGCTTTGTGTATTGGCCCAATGTGCTACTTGAGGTGCTTCGCTTGTACCTGTTCCGGTTGCTGGTAAAATAGTCACTACCAGCATGGCTGGAAAATAGCCTTCGTGTATCAACTCACTCTCTCGAACCATTAAGTAATCATCTAGTAGTTCCCCTATAATTCCCTCACGTAATGCTCTAGTTTCAGCACTAAATCTTGCAGGTTCGGGAGCGAGCAAATTTATAGGAGATGTGTAGGTTCCGGGAGCGATATGTACAATGTAATGTTTGTGACCACTTCCTTCTATATTGTAAAAACCCGCAGGTAACATGGGAGAGCCTTCTCTTCGTGCATAATGATGTAATACTCTTGTATTAGAAAGACCAAAAACACTTAAACCTGACTGTGTAAAAACCATGAGGTGTTGAATCCCGGTAAAATTATTTGTGGCAATGATGCTGCGGTTGTCCTCCAGGAGACCGGCCATATTAGTGGAATTTGATTCAAAAGGTTCAATTCCAGGCATATTCTCTAAGGGGCTCCCCATAATAACAGACCGTTGTATTTCATTACCGGCAGCCCCCTGCTGAACTACATGCGTTAACTCATGCGCCAGCAATTTTTTACCAGCATCTGTTGCCGGCCTGTATTGCCCCTCTCCAAATACAATATGGTGTTGATTAGTATAGGCGTAAGCATTTATGTCTGAAGCTGATTGGTGCGCTGTAGAATCATCATGAATCTTTACCTTACTAAAATCATATTGAAACCGCTCTTCCATAAAATTTCTGTGCTCTTCTTCCATAGCCATACCCGGGGCAGCCAATACTTGTTCAACTGATTGTGATGCAACTGCTCCTGCTGTGTTGGTAGATTCTTTTCGGTTTATTACGGGTAAAATATTATTGAACTTTGCTTGCAAATCAATAGGATTTTTTTCATCTGCCTCCTTTCTCTGAACTTCATTTTCTGTGGTATTAGTAATTTGTTTTCTATCCACCCTTGTGGGTTCTCCACTTATAAAATTAATTAAGCGGGGCACATCAATTGTTATTGAAAAACGGGTATCTCTCACTCTTTCAGAAGGCAAAGAAAGCATAGAGGTTACCGGGGTGTCCATTGGATTCTGCGGCATGAATGTTTGTGGATCTGCATTGAAAAACTGATTTACACCTCCACTGAGTAAAATTGCCTTATTAAACAAATCGAGATTAAAAGTACCACCCACTACCTGCATGCTTCCTGTTGCCGGGTTATAAGCTAGATTTAAGCCAAAGCGAGGCGAAATTTGTGGGAAAGAGGGGTTATGCCCGTGTAATAAATTGAAGTACGGGGATAAGTCAAATTCTCCATTAAACTCATAGCCAGGGTGACCTGCCGCCGGCAAACGGTAAGTAAAAGAAGAAGGCGTAAAAAGATCGGCATGAGGAATGAGGCGGATAGGCGTCATAAGATTTACACCATCCAAGGCACGTATTGAGCTACCTCTAAAATTAGGGTCTAATGCGAAAGCAGTACCTGCCATTACTGCATCTGCAATGCCAAAACCAATTATTCCGTACCGGAGTTCGGCGGGCTGCTGATCCCAAAGTTTTAATTTAATTCTATCCAAAAAAGGTGGAAATAAGGGGTTGTTTTCCATTAGGTTTTCCCCAAGTGTAGCTATGCCATCAGTCAGTGGATCCTGTGGTTCATCTCGTGGCCCATTGTCATCTTTTTGAACGCTACTGTTAGTAATACCTGTAATTGAAAGCGGTTGTACTGTTGATGAAGCCATTACCTTTTCTGCCACTGCATCTGCCTGCTGTTCATATACATCGCCCGGCACATTTATTGAAAGTTTTGGTTGAAAAAAAGGTAATGGAGTACTAGTATTTCTGTTAAAAGAAAAGAAATTATTTACATCTTTTGGAGCTGATGTATGTGCAGGTGCTACAGTATGACTTTTGGTTAATTCCATATTTTTTAAAGTAAAACCACCTAAATTCCTGTCTTTTATCTTGCAGCAAATGCAGCAGATTAATAAATTATTACCCATTTTGAGTAATAAAACCGCACTGCAAAGAATACCAAATATCTTTACTAAATAATACTTGTTTTATTAAGCCAATCAAAAATTTGACTATTCAATACGTACGATAAATAAAAAAATTAAACACTGTAAAATCTGGATTAATCAATTAAACAAAGAGGTTATTCTTACGCCCAATCTACCCACAACATATCCTTCATCCAGGCTGTTTTTATAATACCTATACCCCAGGGTAAAGAAGAAAGTACCATATCATACGGCCGCTGTTCTACCTGCAATTGCCAGTCATCGCCCTTATTTGTAAGCTTTCCGGGCCTATTCAAAAAAGAATATTGAAAACCCTCTATAGTTCCATTTATCCGGGTATTGTTTTGTGTCCACAACAGTATTATTTGGTTTAACAAAGCAGCAGCTTCTACCCTTTCTTCCTGGGTAATTTCCAGTTGCATACATAATGGTTCATCAACAGGATAGCCACACAAAATTTTATTTAAAACAAGCTGATGCTCTTCAAACTCTACCAGACCATTTACCAAAAACTGTGTAAATAAAACCGCCTTCATGCTACTGTATTCATCCTTAAAAAGGTTGTTTACAGTAAGTTGCAGCTCATTAAATAAAGGGAGAAGAAAGGGATGTAATAAAACCAAGCCGGCATTTTCTATATAAATTTCTTCCTGGCCTAACCCGGTTTTCTTTTTAATGATTGGCTCTTCAATTTGTTTGGCTGATTGGTTTTTTAAAAGCAAATCCTTATCGGTAAGTATTGGGGTATTTGCAGCAGCTATAAGTAACTGAATATCCTTTATTATAGCATTGCTTTTAGTAGGAGGCTTATGTAAAAAACTGGCATACTTTGATGGTTCGGCGGCATAATGCTCCAATAACATTTTAGTGAATTTATTGCTGTAAAGACTGGTAAAATTTTCATTTTCATTATTATAAAATGCCAAAAAAAATGGCAGGTATACTATTGTTTTACTAATCGCTTTATTCAACAAAAACGAAGCTGTCAGCCCTCTCAATATAGGTTTTGCTTCTATAAAGTTTTTTAAAAATATAGTTGGATGATTGGCTACAAGATTTTCAATCATTTCATCGAGGATATTTTCATTTACCTGGTATAGTAATCTTTCAAATACTTTTGGCTCAGCAGTTTTAAAAAAATGATGCAGGTTAGTAATAGCTTCGTAAAAAACCCGACTTTGTAACAAATCTTTTATTTGAAAATTGTTTGTAACAAACCATGGAAGCCTGCCGGTTTGTAGAAAAAAAAGAAAAATATCTTCCCATTCATTACTAGTATTTGGTAAAGGCTGTGCTTCATAATCTTTGTTTTTGAAATGGGTTTGCAGGCTTTTAGTATTTACAAATTTTTCGTTTACCTTGTTTGTAACTGTTACAATTGGTTTTTCTGTTGCTACATGTTGCTTGATAAGTACCTGGCGAACTTCGCTGATGATCTTTTGAGTGAGTGTTGCTTCCCAGTTTATTGATGAAATATTTCCAATATCTATTTGCAGTTTTTCAATTCTGATCAACTTACCGGCTGTTGCAATTTCATCAAATAAAACAGCTAGTTGTGGTAAAATTTTTTCATGATATACATCACTTAACAGGTTTTTAAACTGAAAGGCATCTGCCGGGTTTTCCATCTCCACCTCAAGCACCTGCTTTTGAATAATATGGTTATTGTTAACAAGCATCAAGATGAAGTGAGGTTATCAAATTCGCCGGTATTTAAGTGTTTGTTAAATATAGAATTGGTTAAAACATAATCTTTTGTGTCGGTACATTTAACACCTGTTTGTTTAGCGTAGCTTACTGTTAAAAAAATACTTAACTGAGATCCGGGAGAAATATCCAGTCGGTTTAAGTTAATATTAACTTCACTTGTATTAAAATCGAAGCTTGCGCCAGAGGCGGAAACTACTCTCCAAATAAAGCTTTCTGCGTCAGCTTGTTTTGCTTTTAACAGTAAGAAAAATGGTGTTACTGCTACCATCTGAACGCTACGGGTAATATTCATAGTAAAGCCAGCCTCGGGTAGCAATAGTTTAATACCCATAGTTATACCACGATAGTTTAAAGTAAAATCTTTTGCTTGCCCTATTTGTTGCACTGCCGGAACAAAGAAAACATTACCATTGGCATCTCTTTCTATCTGTAATTTATCCGGATTCTTTATTTCTGCCATATCGGTAGGCACAGGATCTATTTCAAAAATTTTACGTTCTTTATCCCGTGCACAAAATACTTTTGGCTTGATATCAAACACAGTTTGCTTTGCCGCTGCTATGGTAACAGCTTGCTCTATTGTAATTTTACAAGGCCCATCTACTACTGTTAAAACAATAAGAAAACGCTGTGTATTATCAGAAATTTTAAAAGTATGAACTGGCGCTTCTTCAGTAGATTCGGGAGTATCGTCTCCAAAATTCCAGGCTACTCTTCTATTGGCAATATTTGTAGCAAAAAACTTTCTTGATAATGGATCTGCAGCAATTGTTTCTACTTTAATTTCAACATCTTTTATTGCTACAATTTTAAATGCAATGGATGTATCATTATAGCTTAACTGATACTCTTTATTTTGATTTAAAGGTTGTTTTGCAGCAACAAAAAACAGGTTTCCATTTGCATCCTGCTCCATTTGTAAACCATCTTTATTGGTAACATCTTTTATATCTTTTACAGGAGGATCGGCTTTAAAAAACTGTGGCTTTTCATCTGTAGAGCAAAAAATAAAAGGCCTGATGCTAAATACCTGTTTGGGTTTAGACAACGTTATTTCACGTTCACTTTTACTGGTACAAGGGCCGTCGATAGCTGTTAAAATTACCCGGAAGGTTTGCGGATTGGCAGTAAGGCTAAACTTATGTACAGGCGCTTGTTCGGAAGATGTTGCGGAGCCATCACCAAAATTCCAGGAAACTTCTTTATTGGCCGTATTAACAGGAGTAAACCGAATAGAAAATGGATCGGTAGCAATGGCTTCTGTTTTAAATTCAATGGCAAAAACAGCTACAACCTTCAGCTCTAAAGCAATGTTGTTGTAAGTAAGCAAATAGCTGGTAGTTTGCTGTAAAGTTTGCTTTGCAGGAATAAAAAATAACTTTCCACTTGCATCAAGCTCTAGTTGTAATCCATTTTTATTTTCAATAGCGTTTATATCTTCAATGGCGGGCTCTGTTTTAAATATATAAAGTTGCTGATCATTTGAACAAAAAACAGTTGGATTTATGGCAAAGATTTGGGGTGGTTTGGGCAGCACATACGTAACAGGTGCACAATCTGAACAACATAAATAAGGGAGATAAAAATCTGCAATCACGGTATTATCCTGTATGGGAAATGGTGCCCTGATAGCCGCCGCTGTTGCAAAGCGCTGTAGTGTTAAATCCTTTAAAGCTGTGGCTTGTACCTTGGTTAACTGCAGTTCGCTTTTATCAAAAAGTTGCATAATCTGTGAAAGATTATCTTTTGTAATTACCGCTGCATCTGTTAGCTTTTTTTTACTTGCATCAGTTGCAGCAGTATCAATTGTGGTTACATTGGCAACAGCTTTTACGGCTGTTGCAAGGCCCGCCCTTGTTGGTGGAGCCTCGTGGTAAACAATAATAAATGTGCCGCCCCTTGGCACTCCTGCTTTATGATCAATACCTGGATTAGTTTTTAAATACTCAGATAACAGGTTTTGCTTTTGAATTTTTGCAACCCTTGCGGTATATTCATCAACTAGTGCTTTTAATTTTTCATCCATACAACTGGTAACAACAGCTTCTAACATACCAAACAAAAAAGGACTTAATTTTCTTTGCTGCCCATCTGCTATAAGTACGGCCTGCATAAAGTCTGTAAAAAAACTTACCACATCATCATACACTTTATTAAAACTAGTATAGTTAAAATTGTAGATGGTAGAGCCTGCAGTCATGTTTTGCATTAAGGCCTCGGTAATATCTATTAAATACAGGAGGGCGGCTCTTGCGCCTGCAGTAGTAGTTAAATCTATTTGTGCTGGTCGTGGAAAAAATTTATTGGTAGCTTTTATATAATCACCACCTATTGTTCCCTCTTTAACCGGGCAATAGGTTTTTAAAAACTCACCTTTTTTAGTGAATCGGATTACTTTTATAAAGTTAGTAAGTATCCTGTTTTTTTGATCTACAACATCTTGCATTGCAAGTAAATGAACACCACTAAAAGTATCAAGAAAACTAAATGTTTCATTGTTGCTATTTAATATTAATCGAAGAATAGAGGGAATTTTAGCAACAATACACAGGGGTTCGTGCATTTTACAAGCAAGCTCTGCCCTAAATATTTTAAACTGAGCTTCAAGGTCTTCAAAATGGCAATTGTACTTAATTACAGTATCGGCTGCATCAACGCCTGCTCTTAAAGCTATTACATCAAAAGGTAGCCTGCTGGAGTTTTTTTTAAATAAAATATCTTCTAAAACAGTGGAAAAATTTTGACCAATATGACCTTCAATACGGTAAAAATCATTGGCTTCTATACCATACTTGAGTGGAGTGGTAATGTTTTCTGGCGGTAATTTTGCAAATTTTTCTGCATTGTAAGATAAATTATAATTCCACCTGCCTTTTTTTGCTTTATCCGGACTCCAAAACCGGGCTACATTATTTATATTATAGTAATACGGTATTGCTCTTTCTGATAAGGGTGCTCCACTCCATTTGGAGGGTGTAATCCTAATGGGTACGCCCGGCTTTTCGAAATACTGCGGTACAAAGAAATTTTTAACTAAACTTACCATTCTGTCAAATAAAGTTTTTACTTCATTTAAAAGATTGGTTTGGTTATTAAAAAGTGGTGAAGAAATAAAATATTGGCGATAAGGCGACCGGGTGTAATTGGAAGTATCAATTGTTGATTCTCCTAACATCAGGTGCATAGGAAAAAGATCTTCATCGGGGCAACATTCGGTAATTACATCAAAACTCCTGTCTTTAAATTCCTGGTATGCTTTTACAAGATCATCTAAAAAATCATAATAGTATTGAATATATACAGGCATTGATTTTTTTATAAAATCAAGTTTCTGTAATAACTCCTCTGATAAATTTTTAAATGGATTTTCATTACCATAGCCATTTAATATTGGTTTAAATATTGCAAAAGATTGAATGTAAGCCTTTGCAATATTTTTTAGTGTATCATCATCTGTAACTTGTGTGTAGGCATTATAAATATCATACGCATCTGCTAATGGTGTAGCTTTTACATTAAACCTTTTAAAAGGTATTTCCATCAAATTGAGCCGTGTAAGGTAGCTATCGTTTAAATTATCATCACCACTTAATTTTTGTTGCTTTTGCTTAATCTCATCCAAATCTTTACCTGCAATAAGTAAGGGACGAACAGTAAGTTCCATCTGCCTGCCTTTTTCATTACAATCCTGCGTGTCACAATTTTTTAAATCTTTTTCATTTGCTTCTAAAAAAAGGACTACTACCTTATCTTTTACGGCTCCGGTAACCTGCTGTTTAACTCCTTCAATTGCTTTAGCCTCCTCATTGGTTAGCATTCTAAAAAGTTCGTACTGCTGACCGGTAGCTTCGTTTACAAAAGACTGGTACAGCGGGTTTGCAGGCAATGTATATGAAATGTATTGTGTAAGCACTGCATCTTGCCAAGGTATAAGGTATCCTTTAGAAGTAACACCGCAGCCTTTTGAAATATTAATAGAGTTGGGCAGGTAGCTAATTTGCATACCACAAACTATACCTATACCAATGAGTTTATTTCGTGTTAAACGTTCCTGTATATCCAGGTAATCAAATAGTTTATTCAGGTGGTCGTTTGTTAACACCTGATCGGCTTCAAAAATAATGTAGGCATCTGTATTACTCATTGCTTTTAGGTTTTATGGTTCCTAATATTGTTTTACCCAGCATTACCGGGTTGGTATTTATACTTTCATCACAATCATGTAAGGTTGCTTCAGGGTAAACTGAATGGAGTGTTGCAAGCAATAAAACAAGCTTATTATTTGCCTCTTTAAAATGGCTTTTATTAAAATTATCTTGTGGGTGGTGGGTAAAATTTGCCAGGGCATTTATCCAATGCTTATAAACTATTTCAAGCTGCCTCATTTGCTCATTACTTAACCAGCAAACTTTTAGCATAATGTGTGCAGGTGCTTCTGCCCTAATGATGTTTTCAAAATAAGTTCTAAAGTTCATGTTATTAAACTGCTCTGTCCAATAGGGTAAAAAAACAGATGCCCTAAAACTGTAAGGATTTTCTTCTCCGCAAAAGTCACAATCCTTATCAAGGCAAACCTGCATTAATTGATAGTTTTTATCTCTTGGCCGCAATAAAAGATGTTCTATCAATAAAATCCCTTCAGGGTCACCACAATCCTGGCTAAATTCTAATGCAAACTGTTTTATCACTTTTTCTGCATCTGCCTTTGTTATATAATTGCTGCTGCTTACTGCCAAAACCTTATTATCAGTGCCTATTACTTCAATTGTATGTGTTGTACTATCATACAAATAATTGGTTTTATCATTGGTAAGTTTTATCAATTCGGCTATCACTTTTTCGAGTGCTGCCTTAGATTCAAATTTGCCTTGTTGCTGCAAAATATCTCCCTGCTTATTTTGAAGAGTAAATTCGTAGTAGGTTTTTACCAACTCTGTAGTATCTGCCTGCACCAATTTTTCCTTTACCGTTTTAATTTCGATATTTTTTATACAAGATAAAAACCGCCTGAAGTAGTTTTTTATGCCACTTAATTTTGAAATTCTTTTTTCCAGTCCGGAAACATTATCTGTATCCCATAATAAAGTGTTTTTAATAGTATTATCATCAGCTAAAGGATAATAATTAAAAGCTGTTCCTCTTGAGTAGCTAATTAGAGGATATTCTTTTAAAAAATTGATTTTATTGCTGATGAGTTTTTCTGCTGATACAGATTTGGCTGTACGATTGCTATAATTAATGCTGTACATCATCATTACGTAATCGCTAAAACTTTCGGAAAAGCGAGACAGTAAATGGTCCAGAAATTTATTGCGCCGTTCTTCAAATAAAGTGACAGATTCTTTTAATAATTTCCAGTCTTTATTGGCGGATGCTATGGTAGAATCTTGATTTTGAAATACCGATTTAAGCGAGGCAATGCCGGGTATGCTTTGTTGATAAACGGGTAAAATACCTGGTATGGTTTCCAGGAATTGTGAAAAATAGGTTTGCTTTAAATCAGCCAGCCCAAACAGCTTTTTGGCATTGGATAACTGCGAAAAAAAATCAGCCAATAGTTGATCATAAAATAATAAATATCCTTTTAATTGCTTTGCCTGGGCCTTGCGTAAAAAGGTTGCTGTAAGTGGTAAACCTGCTTGCCCTACACCGTAAGTTTGTGGCAAATCATTTTGCACTGACCAATATTCATCTAACTGTTTAAAGCTGCCTGCCGGAATGGGTAAATCATCTTGCTGCCCTTTTAGCTTTGGTCTTTCTTTGCTGGCTCTCATTAATTTTAGAGAGTCTTTAATTTCTGCATAAGTAGCTAAAAATGGAAAATTATTTTTATAAAAAATTATTTTAGAACGGTTGATAGACAATACCGGCTTATGTTTTGGGCTTATGTGCATGCACCATTGCAAACTGATATGGTTTTTTACTGCAACACCATTACTATCATACTTTGTAAGCAAAAAATTGCGTACAGCAAGTACACCTGGTATATCCATCAGTAAATTAATAATATCAGAAGTATGTATTACTTCTCTAAGTTGTGTTGATTCAATTTCCTGGGTATCTATAAAACCATGTTGTAATTTTGGCCCTTCAAATATTTGATCTACCGATATCCCTTTGGCCATTAACTCTTTTAACAGGTAAAAATTTATACTCGGATTAAGGTAGTATTCTATCAAATAAAAAACCGTTGCCTGCACTGCCTCCATATCTGTATTGGGGCTTACGTCAATATCACAACAAATGGCAACTTCTTCATCTTTTACTGTTTCAATTTTTATAAAATCTTCACATAAATTACGGTTTACGTGCAATACTTGTTTTATTTTACTAAAGATGGAATACACCTTTTCAATCTTTTTGCTAAACAGGTAAAATACCTGGCTCACAAATATATCGGAGAACAAATCCTGTAAATCTGTCAATTCAATTTTTTTGCCAGATGGCTTCTTATTAATAGTAATAACAAAGGTGATTGGCTGCAAACCTGTATCGGTTTTTACAGTACATTTCCATAAAGCATTTTGCTGAAAAACAGTTACATTGGTAATATGTATTTTGTCTGCAGCAGCTTTTACAAAATCAATATCTACTTTGTTTATATAGGGCAATTCGATAGTAAAGCTTATATCACCGGCTTTAAACTTTGGTAAAGATGCACTTGAAGCAGGGTTAAAAATCTCAATGTCGCCTTTGTTAAGGTCACCAAATTCTTCATCATTATCCAAATCTAATAATACGGTGTACAATCCATTAATATACAACGGGTGAGCTGTTTTATCAGTGGTTAATGTATCTTTTTTACAATCTGCATAAATCGCAACTTCGTTGATGGAGGCTTGTTGAACATTGCCATTACCAGCGCTATCATTTGCATACAACCAGGCATTGTGTACGCCAATAACATCTGCAAGCAACTTTCTGTAATCATTAACCGTAAGTGCGCTGCAGGTAAGAATATTTTTAGCAGTAAAAAAAGGTTGTGTTGCTGCTATTTTTCCATCAGATTCTGTTAACAAATCTTTTATGTCCATATTGGTTCTGTAGCCCAATTCTGTAATGGCATAGCATAGCGCCTCCAGGATAGTAATACCAGGATCATGTTCGTTGTAATCTGTCCACAAATCGCTTCCCAAATTTTCAATATAATCCCTGCCCATTTTCCTTAGCAGTTCATAATCTTCTGCAGTAGAAAGCGATCTGTTTTTTAATATGATATTATTTTGATCCATTAGCATACACAGGGAACCCCTGTATTAATAAGGTGTTTAACATTGGTTACTTCATCAAAATAAGAAACAAGAATAGAAATACCTGTTGTAGTTTTTGCTTCTTCCACATCATATAATTCTTTATGAGATGGCATACCTCTGTCTATAAAATGATTCATTATAAAACAGGTGAGGTAATCAACATAATACCTTTCTTCAATAAAATTTAAAATAACTGATTTAGATATTTTACCTCCAAATTCAATATCGCTTCCGCTGTTAAATGCCCACGGACAAAGGAATTGCTCTATATCAAGGCTTAATTGCTTTACATAAAATGATTCATCTAAAGGCGGTGTAATTTTTACTGTAAACTGAAATTGTACTTCTTCAAACTTGGGATTAAGTACATGGAGTTTTACAAATGGAGTGGTAATTTTTGAGAGGTATTCTTTAATATTGGTAAGTAATCCAATACTGGTATATGGCTTTAATATATTTTTAAATGTTTGATTTCTTATATCGGGTATGGTAACGATTGTTACGTTTCCTGGTGCAGTTTCGCTATACTTGTTGGTACTAGCCTGTTTTGCCGGCACTAAACCCGTATGGTTTATACACTTTGCTTTGTAAATAGAAGGAAATTGTTCCAAAACTATTCTCTCATAATCAAAGGCTGTAATAGCTCGCTGTTTATGGCGAAGTCTTTCACTTACCCTGGTATAGAATTGATCGTTTGATTCTGGTACTCTTCCTCCAAATGACTCATAAGGTTGTGTAATTTTTTTGATGGCAGCATCAGCTATTACCATCTTACTAATAGTGTTTGCCGATAACGTTTTTTTAAACCAGCAACCTTTTGATTTATCAACTTGTAAAGTTGCTTTAATAGCTTGCGCCTGTATAGAAATCAATTTACAAACTGCATCAGATTTACTATTAACTACCGCTTTTATCCACGATAAATCAGCGCTAAACAATTGATTGCCCTTATTAATTTTTTCATTGAATATAAACGTAACTATACCAGACTGTGTAAAGTTTTTTGTAGCATCTGCAACGGCAAGTTTATCAAACTTTATCCAGTTGTTGTTTGATAAATAATACCAGTATATTACCGTATTTTCTACTAATGGGTTGGATGTGCCATCGGCTATTTGAAACAATATTTGAAGGGTGGAAGAAGGTTTTAATTCATCTATTCCTATAAAAAGCTCGCCTTCATTTTGGTAGGCTGGTAATAGGGTAACAGCAGATTGTAATGCTGAACTAATTTCTGTATATCCAAAAGGAGAAAAGTGATAAAAATTTGCCTCTCTTTTTTTAAATACTGAAACATCTGTTTCTGCAAGATTAATTTCTGCAGATGCTTTATAATTAACCGAAAAACTTTTTACAGAAGGTGTATAGGGCTCTTTGGGTAAAGAGGAGGTTGGAGAAACGCTCATTGTCATATTTGCTGTGCCTGCGCCTGTTACAGCAACTGTAACAGTTTGTGCTGCATTTTTTAAAGCTGCAGGATAGGCACTATGGCCAAAATCAGGAAAATTTAAATCTAGTTTTAAAAAGCCATCCACAGCAGTATTTGAGTACGATTCATTTTTATCATAATTCCTTTCAGTAGGTTCAATTTTATTAGTGCTTATATTTATTTCTGCATGTTCAATATCTGTTGCAGAAATTTTACCAGCATATTTATAGTCAGGTCTCGTCCAGTCATAAATTACGTTGTACAAATTATCTTCTGTAAACATTCCTTTTTGTTTATCAAGCTCTACCCATTTGCCTTTACTTAGTATACCTGTTTTTACTGTATGAAATTTTCTTTTTACGTCAATAAAATTTAATGTACGTTCATACTCGTGCAGTGCCTCATCTAATTGAGCAGAAAGGCTGTCTGGCACTTCATCCCAATCTATTACAAGACTTAATTGAGTAAGATTTTTTTGAAAAATTTCTTTACTCCCCAATATAAAAGAGGAACCTACTTTTGGTTGACTTCCAAATAGCTTAAATGGCTTGGATGAATCTAGCGTTCCTTCGTCATTTTGTAGCAGTAGGTCTTTTACACCTTTAACCGATACGCTAATTAAAATACTTTTTAATGGTATGCCCTTTAAAATAGCATAAGGATTAAAAAGATTTTTTTCGTTTCGCATAACAAATCTTATCAGCGGCAATGCTGTTAAATAATTGGCTGCATGTATTTTTTCTGAATAGCCAACAATTGCCGGAGCATCCCCTTCTATTGTAAAAGTAAAAACGATTGTATTTGCCAATGCATCTACCACAGCATTGTAGGAGGGCACTGTAAACCAACCTTTTTTGCCCGTTAGTTCAATAAAAAATGCTGCATTAATATCATTATTTAAAAGTTTTACAGGCTCACTAAAAGTAAATTTTACTGTAATAGTTCTGGTAGCTTCTTTAAGATAGAGATAATGAGATGCAATGATAAAACCTATGGTGGCTTCCTTAATCTTTTTTGGGTTGCCAAATGGAAACCATTCATTATTGGCGCTGATAATTTTAGCGCCTTGTCCATCTTCCGAATTGGTAATAATGGATGAATAAACGGTTTCAAAATCTTTTGCACCAATGGCATTTTGCTGCACATAAACAGACTGAAGACTTTTGACAGCAGCCTTGTTTACAACTGTTTCATTATCCGCAGCATAAAAAATCTCTTTCCCATCTATATCCTTCCCTCCTTTAAATAAAGTGCCTTGCTGTAGAAGATGCTGCTCTAGTGTTTTTTGCAATTCTACTATCAGATGTACACTGTCACACACAGGTTCTTTTACGGCAAGTTTTAAAACATCTTTATAATAAAAATCGAGGTGCTTTCCGGCAAAAAGATTTAATTGATTTTGGGCATTTTTAAATAAATGAAGAAAGCTCAGGTATAGCGCATAATGAGGCGTATGCTTTGGGAAATTTGTAAGTGTTTGATCTAAAAATGCAGCTGATTGGGCAACTAAATTTGCCAGTGTTTTAAATAAAATATTATGTTGAGCCGTAAATAAATTATGGGTAATAATATGGTAAATAGCATTGCTTATGCTGGCAGGCGAAGGTGTACTAAGTATTATTACCTGAATGGGGGTAGAACTTATCCATATTGCGCTTAACTGGCTTATTGAAAATTGCTGTGAAAGTGTAATTTTTAAAGGTGCATCAGCAGGGATATAAGTTGAAGTAACATCAATATAAGCTGCGGCAATAAAATCGTTGTAATAATTAAAAAGCCGCTGTAAAGGCTCTTGTAATTTTGCCTGTATAGTACTTGAAAAATATTCTCTAAACTCAAAATCATCAGGTATTTCTTTAAGGTATGTATCTAACTCTTTAATAACTGAAAAAATAAAATCGAAGATGGTTTTAAAGTGTTTTATTCTTTCAGTTTCATTCGTTGCAGATTGTATATTGTTAAAAATGATTTTTAAATAATCGGTGTAGGCTACTACATCTGTTTTGGCTATACCTGCCAGTGTAACAGAAATATCCATGCACATAAGTGCCTGCCAATCACCTTCGGGTAAATCTGTTTCGTTATAATAATTTAAGTAAGTGGCATATCGTTTGGCAAATAATATAAGATCAGCAAAATCACGCTCATCCACACTTGCATTGCGTGGTAACAAAGCGTTCATAACCCTTTGCTGCTGGCTGCTGCCAGACCGGTTCACTGCGTTAGAATCTGTACAGGTTGTTGCCATTATTTATTTACTTGAGTTCCTTCATTTTTATAAAAAGGATAAACAAAATTGTATCTGGAATTAGTGCTTCTAATAATGTATTCAATTATCACCACAATTACGCCTTCAAGATCTCTGCTATCGTCTAAAATTATTTTTTGAACGTCTATCCTTGGTTCATAATAAAGAATAGCAGTTTGAATCATATCTTTTATGTACGTTTTGAATGTAGTAGTCATTGGCTCAAATACCATCTCATTTAAATTACAACCATACTTATGTAACATTATACGTTCGCCTTGCCTGGTAGATAATAAGATTTCCAGACTACTCTGTATATCTTCCACATCACTTAGCATATCAACTTGCAAATTATCTTTACTAAAAGTTGGTGGAAACCCCCATCCTGTTCCTAAAAATGATTTATTAACTTTCAATTTGTATGTATTTAAAACTTTAGTTAAATAATAAATTGGCAAATAGAACTGCAACAGATTGGCAACATTTTTAGGGTTGTTTGTTACTATTTCAACCACCAATTAATACCGTAAAACAGCCTAAAATAATAGTGCCTCCATGTGCTGTGGAGTCGCCCATTCTTGCAGCGGGTTTGCCTCCAATTAAAACTGTACCTGAGCCAGCTACAATGCTATCTGGCGGGCCTGCACAAACACAATTATCACCAAGGCAAGCAGCTGGTAAACCACCTATTAATACAGTTGGTACGCCTGTTGGTAGTATTGGCCCGCCTACATGTGGTACTGTTCCGGTTACCATTGGGCAAATATGCATGTCTGTTATTCTGGCTGCAAATGGCATAATCAATTTATTTTTACTAATCCACCTATAATTTCCGTTATACCAGCTCCTTCAATTTTTACTAAAGGGCCTTTAATTGCCATGCTTCCACTGCCTGCCTTTATTTCGGCACCACCAGCACTTACTATAAAATTAGATGAAGGGGTAAGGGTAATATTTATACCCTCTAGTGTAATATTTCCGGCTGCTTTTAGCTTTAAATCGCTTGCACTTTCAATAGTAATTCCGGCAGATTCCATTATAATTTTATTGCCATTTTGATCTGCAATTTTTATTACCTGATCCTGATCACTTAATGTAATTTTGTTACCACCGGGTGTTTCGAGTTTAAAAGATTTTTCATCGTCGTTAAAAATCATTTTTATATTATCCCTGCTTACATAGCCTTTTTCATTATTGGCATTTGCGGCTGTTAATGGGGCTGGCAGGGCACTACTATTCAACATTCCAAGAATAACAATATGAGAAGGATCGTTATTAATGCAACCAATAATTACTTCATCTCCTATTTCCGGAAGAAAAAAACTACCCCGGTTATTACCTGCGTCAAGTGTTGCAATTCTTGCCCATATTCCATCTTCGCTATTACTTACAACGGGTAATTTTACCTGAACCCTGTTTTCACCTTCCGGATCTTCAAGGCTGGTAACAATACCTATCTGCAATCCCTGTAAAGAAGGAATTAATCCTTTATGCGTTAAAGGATTAACATGCTGCAATGTTTCTGCAAACCACTCAGGTTCCATCCCAAAATTTACTTCTGTAGTCCACATACCTTCTGTACAGTCGTGATGAATAGCTGCAACAATTGCTTTACCAGAAAACCTGTTTCCAACGCCGTTTAATCCTATAAAATCGCCTGGTAACAAATCAGTATTTCCCTGAAATTTTACAGAGCCTTTAATCTTTGCTAATCTTGCTTTCATAAGCCTTGCATCTGCCCAGGCCTGCAACTCCTGCTCCGTAATTTTACCCGAATGAATAAGTTTATATTTTTCCAACCCTATTGTATCTGCTAAAGTTGTATTACTGATATCTCCCCCTTCCGTCCAGGCGGGTTCAATAGCATCTACTTCTGTTAACTCCTGATTGGTAAAATTCCAGGCAGATGCATTTACAGCTTTAAATTGATGGCGGGCATCAATAGTTCCTTTATAATCGAGGATGGTGGCGCCATATAATACATCAAGTTTTGCAGGCGAACTTAATGCAGGCTTTTTAATAGTAAAAGTTCCATCATTTACAATACAAATATTACCAATACTATCCATTCGGGATACTATAAAATCCCAATCTGTAGTATCAAATTGTACAAGGTCTTTATGCTGAATTGTTGTTGCAGCTACATCCGCAGTTAATTGACCATATTTACCAATTAATTCTTCTGCAACATCACTATCCTTTACATTGTTAAAGTGCTTACTATTTCTACCTATCGTCATTTTTACAGCAGCGTCTTTACACTCAATAGTAAGTGAAGAGGATGTAGAAGATATTTTATTAGAATGAAGCACAATAATTCCTTTAAATACTGTTACTTCCTGCGAATGATAACCTAGCGTAATTTCAATATTTTTACCCGGGATAAAAGTAGATGTGTTGCTTACAGCAAAAGTTTCATCTGCTGGATTACCATCAAAAATAACAAAGCGGGCAAATGGTATTTTATTAATTTCTTTGTGTACTGTTATTGTTCCAATATGAAACTCCCGGGAAATAGCTTCCCCTTCTACTTTAATGGTAAAAGTAAACAGATCTGGATTTGCAAGTGTTGGTATCGTACGTACTACAGCCATTAAATTTTTTAGATTATTTTTCTATGGGAGGAAAAAACAATTTTGTTCCCGGTACAATGTTGCGAAAGCCTGTAAGTCCATTAGCTTTTGCTACATCCATATAATAAGTAGTATTTTGGTAGATTTTATTTATAACCAAATCAAAACGATCATTTGCACTAAACAATCGCTCATGGGTTATATCCGGTGATAATGAATTTTCCTTTGCTACCCGTAAATCTTCTTCGATAGAACCCTTAAAATCAACTCTTGCAATGGCTCTTATTGGTGTACCATCAGGCTTAAAGAGTTTATAATCAATATCCATTGATATCATTTGCCCTTTAAACAATAAGGTGCCCCATTTTAGTGCTACAAAGTTGGGCCGATGGGTTTCACTTTGGTAGTAAAACATGAGCTTCTTAAATATTTCTATCTGCTCAATAATATTATCGGTTTCTGCAAAAGGATTTATTATGCCAATCTTTAAAAAAGCTGGCTTTACCACTACACCTGAGCTATCAAACACAAAATCAAAATGAATATCTTGTTCGGCAATGTTATTGAATACCAATCTTGGATGAGATGTACCCTGTCCCCGGCTTTCAGATTGATTAATCCTGTACTTTATGGTGTACGATTCAGGATTAATCAATACAGTAAAGGGATCTCCTTTCTTATTTTCAAAGGCTTCATCTGTATATGCCTGCAACAGCATTTTATCCAGTTTTCCAATCATTAGCGTTCAGTTTTTTCTTTAAGTATTTCTACAACCTGCTGCACACATTCTTTCAACAAATCCTGCTTAATTTTTGAAATATCTATTACCACTGGCTGGCTGCTATTTTGCCTTGAGGTATCTGAAACCACTGCCTTTATGTACAATTCTTTAATTTCTATTGGCATAATAATTTTAAATTGATATGCTTGCACCAACAGATGCCGCACCGCTAAATAATGACTCTACCCCTATTGTAGTAAAATAGTTATAGCTTAAAACTAAAGATTCTACTACTACAGAATTTTCCATGGCATTAAAATTGGAGACTTGTATTTTTTTTGGTACGGCATTAATAACATACCATGATTGTAAAGGCAAGTGCTCAGGACTAAGTAATGAAATCAAAACATTGGTAGGCACAAATAAAAAATCTTCAATAGCATTTTTACACCATAAAGTAATACCCGAACCAATAAACAACCCTCGCTTTAAAGTAATATCGGTATATCGGTTTCTAACGGGTAATTGATGTGTAAAACGATTTTGACCTCCTTCCTTTATTGGCTCCATTTCAATTTCTACATCTAGTCCGGACACTTCCTGAAAACGAAAGTCTTGCGGTGTTTGTGGAAACAATTCAAATACAACTAAAAAATGAAATCCTACTGGTGGTGCAAAAAAATCCATATTTAATCGTTTTGTATGGTAAGCCCTTCATGGGCAATTTCAATTGTTTCAATAGCAACTTCATTTCCATCACCTTTAAGGTCTGTTGATTGCACTTTTACCGGCCATGCATTTTTTACTTTCCAAACTACTACCGGTTCGTGCTTTTCATTTAATAAAGAGATGGTTAAATCTCTGCGTTCAATGGTATTTAATGCATGGGTATTCCACCAATTATAATATTCATTATCGTGTGCAAAAGTGCCCCGCTTCATAGTAATGTTGCCAAATTTTTGCATACCGGGCATTTTTATTTTTGAATATTCAGGGCTTGCACCATCCCTATATTCAATTACATCTGTACTAACTTCTAAACCTGTTACTTCTGTAAAGCCAATACGGGTACCGCCCCACTCAACTCGAAAATGAAACTTAGGTATGGGATATGTTGCCATAATTATTTATTTAAAATTTAAAAGATGACGTATGTTTTTTGTTTGTTAAGATTCTTGCATTTTATGCATAAAACGCAGTATAATAAACTCTGCCGGCCTTACAGCAGCTAAACCAATTTCAACAATAAGTTTACCATCTAAAATATCAATGGGGGTCATTGTTTGGCCCAAACCTACTCTTACAAAAAATGCATGCTCTGGTTTTGCACCGGCTAATGCGCCTTGCCTCCATAATAGTGTAAGATAATTTTCAATCATAGCTCTCAACCTCACCCAGGTATTGGCATCGTTTGGTTCAAATACAAATTGAGCGGTAGCTTTCTTTACGGATTCTTCTACCATTATAAAAAATCGCCTTACGGAAATATAACGCCATTCACTACTGTTACCATCTAAGGTTCTACCTCCCCATATTAATATTCCTTTACCAGAAAATGCCCGGATAGCATTTACAGACTTACCAGAATCAGCATCAATATTCATTGTTTGCTGCTCTTCATCTGTAACAATATCTGTAATATCAAATACTGAATTGAGCGATACATTTGCAGGAGACTTCCATACACCACGAGAACCATCAACTGCAGCATAAATACCTGCTATTGCCGATGATGGCGGTAGGGTAATAGTAAGTTTTTGAATAGCCCCAACACTTGCAAAATAGGTAGCTTTATCTATTGCAAGTAAGGTGCTTAATTTAACTGCGGCAGCCGCAACTCCATCTGTAGTAATTACAATGTCAACATCTGTATCTACATATTGATACCCATACGTAGTTTTTAAATAGGGGTAATAAGCTGCACCATAATTGAGGTTATTGTTTTTTCCAAAACCAGTAAGATGTGGGGCTATATTTCTGAAAAAATTGATGCTTGTAGTAGTTGTGTCGGTACTTAATATCCGTATTACATCAATTATGGTAAACCTATCCTGAAGCTTGGCACACTGATCAATTGCTTTACTAATTAAAGCATAATACTTACTTTCATCGTACTTGCTTGAGTCTGATATATCTGCAACATTTGCAGGGTCTTGCAGCAGGGCAATACCTTCCGGAAATACTATTAGTGTTGGCTCATCATAAGCTTCAATGATATTTAAACCAGCTTCAAGGTCGGTATCTGTTATCCCTGAACCCATTGGCCCTACAGATAAAATATAACATGGCCCTCCACCATTGTCGAAATAAAGGCGCAAATTATAATACATGTTATGTTTGGATGGAGTGTTGATTGAAGCTTTTCCAGATACGGAAGTTACCACGCCACCGCTAATTGTTTTTGCTATTGCTACGTTGATATCCGCCTCATTTAATGCTTTACCAAAAAACTGTACATATTCCAGCAATGAAAAGATTTTAGCAGGAATTTTTGTAAGCGAATTACCTGCTGCATCAAGTGCTTTTGCTGTGTAACCAATAAAAACTGGTATAGCAGTAGATACCTGTGCTATTGAGGGTGGAAAAGATGGTATTTCGTTAATATACACCCCAGGCGTTTTAATAGCTGTTTCATTAATTTGTGACATGAATTTTTAATTTTAATTATTAAAAAAATTATAGAATTACATTTTACTTTTAAAGCGAATTGTGTAAGATGGACTTTTTAATATTTGTGCAACAGTACCATCAAATAAATCATAACTATTGTTTACTGCTCCGTTGTTAAATATATCTATCACACTAAAACAATTTTTATCTGGCTTCAATATTTCAGTATTGGCTAAATCATCCATATTTACTCCAGCGGTGTGCATGCAAATAAATCCATTCGTGGCAATATTTACTTTGTTGGTAAAATAATAAACCTGCTTAGCACCTGTAATAGTTATATCAGTTTCACTAAAAAAACTTGTTGTTGCATTTAATAGAAAACGAATTTTTACTTTACCTAAAAACTTTATAAAAGGTTGTTTGGTATTTGCAATTGGTGGCGAGGGTTCTTTTACTCTTATAAAACAAATCAACTTATCATTTAAAAAACGAAACCCCATACTATGCCGAAAAAACAAATTCCTTGTTTCCTTATCAAGTTCAAAATCAATATTATCTGCTAAAAATTTTTTATACAAAATGCCATAGCCTTCATGCAAAAATTTGATGGTAAACAATTCTTTATAAATAGTACTGATTGTATCTCTTTTAATAATGGTCATAATTAACCTTTACTTTAATTGAAAATTTGATTCAATTTCTTTTATTAATGAGCCATTAATTTCAGATACGCTGTCAATTGTTATCATTCTCATGCGGTAGGCAACAGAAGGATGGTATTTACCACCAAGCATTGACCATAGCTGGTGCAATTGTTCAAGATTCATACTCATCATTTCAAGTATAAGTTTTTCAATTCCGGCATCTAGTCCTACAGTATTAGAGTGATCAAAAACATTTTTTTTTTGAAAAAATTCTATCACCCGTTGAATATTTTGTAATGCCACCTGGTAACCAGTGTCTAATTTAACAGATGTAAACAAAAGCGTTAAATTCAAATGAATAGCCGGATTTTTCATAACTATTCCAGCATCTGTTCTTAAATAATTTTGTGGATCCCGTGAAACACGGTTTTCTTCAATGTTAACAAGAGATATAATAATGTCCTTTTCAGAACCATGAGTATTTGTTGCCAATATTTCGCCAATATTTCCCACTTCGGCAGAAACAGTAGTGTTTAAATCAGTTTGTATAGATTGTATTGCAGGGAAAATCATTTATTTTTTTTCTGTTTTTTTGAATATGGCAATATTTTAAATCAGGTACATTATTTAAACCTGGTTTACAATATGCCAAAAACGGTAGTGTAAATAAAATTTTTATTATCAATGGTTTAAAAATAGGTAGAGGGAAATGACGAAACATTACTTAAGTAATGGTTAGACAAACGTTAAACTGAAATTAGATGTACTTAATTTGATTATTTAAACATAGAAACAAAGCAGTAGGAATGCAATAGAAATAACGTGAAGCGCACTTTTATAAACGTAAACAGTACAAAAAAAACCATGAAGCTTAAAAGGGGGTA
Source organism: Chitinophagales bacterium (assembly GCA_038234405.1). GTDB lineage: Bacteria > Bacteroidota > Bacteroidia > Chitinophagales > Chitinophagaceae > Ferruginibacter. Next base: position 24,620 of record JBBQTZ010000001.1, on the reverse strand, counting down.
ATTTATTTTCCAATATTGCCAAAAGCAGATTGAGATATGGCGTGTTTTAATTTAATAGAAATCTTAAAATCGAATTCAAAGGTTTGATCATTACAATTACCACCTGAAATACGCTGTGTGTTTACGGCACAAAACCTTCCAATACGTAAAAAATGATTCTGTGGAAGCTGTAATAAAAAATCTTTTAAGGTATTATGGCGAATTGTTTTTTTTGGTTTGTCATTTACAAGTAAATAAACTTTTACCATGTGATCGCAACTCTCAATCATTAAAATATCCTGAGGCCTTGCATATACATATTCGCCATTTTTTACGAAAAGCCTGAAAAGCGTTGAACCTGGTAAGGAGGAAACGTCTTCTATGAAACAAGGCTTTACTTTAGAACGGGTGTTCCCCTGCTTTTTTTGTACTTTTTTCACCGCCAATTCTTCCGCATCTGTAGATAGATTTTCATCTGCTGGCAGTTGAATTATTTTAGACACTACTGTTATTTCCTCTTTATTAATAGCATGCAAAGCAGGATAAGGTGGAATTACTGTGGCTGCAAAATCTGAATCGATTTTGCCAATCGATAATTCTTTATACTTGTTCATAGTAAACATTTAAAATATGTTTCTATGGTTTCTGGAGGTGTGGCTTACAAGGAATATTGCAGATTTATTTTGAACTTTGAAAGTAAAATAAATATACTTAGAATCACCGGTTAAACTATTGAGATTAAAAACATTTTTTCTTAAAATGATTTAAAAAATATTTTTAAAAGTTTGTAAAAAACATCTTGATTGTTTACAGTTAATAAGAAATTTGAGTGCATAATAAAAGTTTTACGGAAGAATCTTAAAAAAGTCTACCATTTGGCAGTGAAACTACGGTATTATATTACTTTAATTAAAGGGTAAATTAATAATATTTTACAGGTTATAAAACAAATAATTACCTAAGAAGTACAGTACCAAAAAAAATGAATCAGGATTTACCCTGTACTACAATAACTATCTCACCTTTTACAGGTTTTTCGCTAAAATAATTATATATCTCCTGCAATGAGCCTCTTTTATTTTCTTCAAATTTTTTTGTTAGTTCACGGCTTACACAGCATTGTCTTTCTGCTCCAAAATATTCAATAAAATCATGGATAGTTTTAACCAGGCGCATTGGACTTTCATAAAAAACCATTGTACGCTCTTCTAAAGCCATGCGTTTTAAAAACGTTTGTCTACCTTTTTTTAAGGGCAAAAAACCTTCAAAACAAAAGCTGTTAATGGGTAAACCACTATTTACAAGTGCAGGCACAAAAGCTGTAGCACCTGGCAAACATTCAACTCTAATTTGTTGCTTTACACACTCACGTACCAATAAAAAAGCAGGATCGCTAATGCCTGGCGTACCGGCATCTGTAAGCAAGGCCATTGTTTTACCTGTTTGCATTTGATCTGCAAGGTGCGTTACAATTTTATGTTCATTATGCTGGTGGTAGGGTGTAATTGGCTTGTGAATTTGGTAGTGGTTCAGTAGCACAGAAGATGTTCTTGTGTCTTCTGCCAATATAAGGTCAACAACCTTTAAAATCTCTACAGCCCTAAAAGTAAAATCAGCCAAATTACCAATTGGCGTAGGTATAATGTAAAGCATAATTTTTAAATTAAGGCATCAACATCTTAAAAATACAGTGGTTTTAACTTGTATTTTTAAAATATTTTTATATTTAACCAAATATTGCGGTAGAAACTATTGGTGTATTTTTTATGAAACCAAATAAAATAATTAAAAAAATGATTTTAACTTTTAAAAGAGGAGAAATTGAATTGTTATTAGTTAAAAATAGCTTTCTGCCAGTCAGTTAATTAGCAGATAAAAATTCATATAAATTTTCAATTGCACATGTGGATTTGATTTAGCTGATGGCTATTTCGAACATCTCCATTACCTGATTGGCTAACAATTTTCTGGTTGCTTCGTCAGCAATTTGTTTTGCCTCATCAGCAGATGTTGCATCTATTTGAAGAACAATACTTTTGCCGATTCTTACATCGCTTATTGCTGTTATTCCAAGATTTTGTAAACCACCCAGCACAGCTTTACCTTGCGGATCTAATAACTCTTTTAATGGCATTACCTTTATTTGTACTGTAAAAATCATGTGTTATTGTTTTTGTTAAAAACCAAAGATAAAATAATGTATGCAATGAATATTAAAGGAACTGCCAACCACCTTAAAAAAACTGTAGCTATAATACCTATCGTTAGTAAAATTATTTTTGGTAAGTTGTTTTTAAGGGAGTAGTCTTTAAATTTTAAAGCAATTAAAGGTAAATTACTAACCATAAGCCAACTAACAGATACTATTAAAACATAGAGCACCCATTTATTAATTAGCCACTCACTAATATTAAGATATGGATTACCATAATGCAATATTAGCGGTAAAGATGCTACTAAAAGGCCGGCAGCGGGTGTTGGTACTCCTTTAAAGCCATAGTGCTGACTAGTATCTAAATTAAATTTTGCAAGCCGATAAGCAGCAGCGCAACTCAAAATAAAGGCTGGCATCAACCAGGCTATTGAAACATCGAGCCCATTTTCTTCTCTAATAAAACTCATTCTAAGTAGCTGGTATAAAATTATACCTGGTGCTACTCCAAAACTAACCACATCTGCCAGAGAATCTAATTGCTTGCCCATTTCGGAACTTGCATTAAAAAAACGAGCAACAAAGCCGTCTAAAAAATCGATCAATGCAGCGGCAAATATGTATAAAGCCGCATAAGCTAGTTTTTCTGGTATATTAAAACTACTTGAAAATTCTTCATTCGTGTATATGTGGATGCTATCGGTTTGCAATGCAAATACAATGGCTATACACCCAAAGAAAAGATTTAGTAAAGTAAAAAGATTTGGAATTTGTTTCATAAGAAAAAATACCAGCAAAGGCCGGCTAAATGCTTAAATTTTTTGGTATTTTAATAAGGTTTCAATTATAAAATTTAATGTAAATACCTTTTTCAATGATTGTTAAATGTAAGTCTTTTGGTTACCTGGCCATTAACTGTTCAATTTCTTCTACCGTAATTGGTATATTCTTCATCAAATCTTTATTACCATTTTTTGTTATCCAAAAGTTGTTTTCAATCCTAACGCCCATTTTTTCTTCTTCAATATATATGCCTGGTTCAATTGTAAAAACCATTCCTTGTTTTATTGCTGCGGTTCTGGTTCCAATATCATGTACATCTAAACCAAGATGATGAGAAATACCATGATACAAATACTTTTTGTAAGCCCTGTTGCTGGGATCTTCATTTTTTACATCTGCTTTATTAATTAATCCAATTTTTTGAAATGCAACTGTTGCTTCCTCACCAATTTTTTCTGTATAATCAACTATGCTAATACCTGGTTTTAAAATACCGGCAGCATACCTATGCAAATGAAGACAGCAGTTGTACACCTCTTTCTGTCTATTTGTAAATTTACCATTAACAGGTATTGTTCTGGTTAAATCTGCTGCATAATTACCATACAAAGCCCCAAAATCCATTAATACCAAATCACCGTCTTTACACTCCTGGTTATTATCAACATAATGTAGGGTTCTTGCCCGGTCTCCACTGGCAATAATGCCATTATAAGCCTGTCCGGTTGCTCGCTGCATCAAAAAAGAATGCATAATTTCGGCTTCAATTTCATATTCCATTGTGCCGGGTTTAATAAATTGTAGCAGTCTTTTAAAAGTAACTTCGGTAATATTAATAGCTTTTTGAATAACTTCTACCTCCAATACACTCTTTATTGCTCTAAGTTCTTTCAGTATTTTTGCACTTCTTTTAAATGTATGCAAAGGAAAGCGTTGTTTCATCATTTCTGCATAACGGTAATCCCTTATTGGTACCAGATTTGCCTTGCGATCATTTTCATTGGTATTTAGGTAAATATTATCTGCAAGGTGAATCCATGGCTGCAAAGATGCATCTAAAGCATCTAGCCACACAATAGTTTCTATACCGGATATGGCAGTTGCTTCCGCAATTCTTAATCGGCGCCCATCCCATTTTTCTTTTAACTCATTTGGCCTTGTTAATACTAATACTTCTCTATACTTTTTATCGGGGTTATCCGGAAACAAAATCAACATGCTATCTTCCTGCTCAATGCCTGTTAACCACAGTAAATCTGAATTTTGCTTAAACGTGTGTATTGCATCTCCATTTGATGGTAATTCATCATTACTATTAAAAATAGCAATAGAATTTTTATCTAACTGCTTTATAAAACGGGCTCTGTTTTGGATAAAAATTTTTGAATTTATTGGCAGGTATTTCATCAGATAAGTATTTTTTAGTTAGATGTACAATTAATAAAAAATAGTAATCCTGTCTAAGATTGATAATTAAAAAGAGTTACTGAGCTAAATAACCATATAATATACCAGTAGCAGGCATTGTATAAGAAATACCAATTTATAAATTAATTAATTAATGCCGTTTATACAAAAGCACCAAAAATTTAATTTGAGGGATTGCTTAAATTAACTAGTAACCAAGTATTTTTAACATACTCTGTGCTGATTGTTCTTTGGCATAAACCCAATCTACCAATTTACCTGTTTTATCATGCCCTATAACTATATGTTTGGGTGATGGTATAAGGCAATGCTTAATACCTCCATACCCACTTATTTGATCCTGGTAAGCACCTGTATGAAAGAAGCCTACATATAATGGCTCTCCACCGGGGGTTAGCTTTGGCAGAAATACTTCATTAATATGCTCTTCAGAGTCGTAGTAATCATGGCTATCACAAGTAATACCACCTAAGGTAACCCGTTGGTATTCATTTTTCCATTTATTAATGGGCAGCATTAAAAATTTTTCGCCTATACCCCAGGTATCTGGTAAGGTTGTAATAAAAGATGAATCGATCATATACCATATTTCCCGGTCATTCTGCATTTTTTCGCCAATAACGCTGTAAATATGAGCCATGCTTTCGCCAACGGTATAGCTACCAAACTCAGTAAAAATATTGGGCATTGGCACTTTGCTTCTAACACAGGCAACTTTAATATTTCTTACTATTTCGTTTATCATAAATTGATAATCGTACTCAAAACCCAAAGAATGCTTAATAGGGAAACCGCCACCAATATTAATGGAATCCAACTCCGGACAAATCTTTTTTAGTTGGCAATAAAGATTAATAACTTTATTTAATTCACTCCAGTAATAAATATCATCTTTTATGCCTTTATTTAAAAAAATATGAAGCATTTTTAGCTGAAACTTATGCTCAAAACCTTCAATTTCATCTACATAAAATCCCAAAACATCTTTTGCACGCATACCAAGGCGAGAAGTGTAAAAAGGAAAATTAGGTTCTTCTTCTGCCGCAACTCTTATTCCAAGTTTAAAAGGGCCTTTTACATTTTTATATGCTTTTAACTCTTCTTTATTATCTAAAATGGGTATTACATTTTTAAATCCGGTATTTAACAACCTGGCAATGCGGTTAGTGTAAGGCTTTTGTTTGTAGCCATTACAAATTATAAATGTTTCTTTATTAATTTTTCTACGGGAGTATAATTTGTTTACAATATCAATATCGTAAGCATAAGATGTTTCTAAATGAATATTATTCTTCAAGGTTTCCTCTACAATAAAAGAAAAATGTGAACTTTTGGTACAATAACAATAATTGTATTTACCCTCGTATTTATGCTTTTTAAAGGCATTTTCAAACATGGTTTTGGCTTTTGTTATCTGCATGCCAATTTTGGGTAAATAAGTCAATTTTAAAGGTGTTCCATATTTATCAATAAGAGCCTTAAGATCTTGTCCATTATATTGTAAATAAGAATTTTCAACTTTAAAATCTGGCTGAGGAAAATTAAAGGTTTGATCTACCAGGTCAGCGTACGTGTTATTCAAGTTCGTCATTAAGTAAAATAGGTTTTAATTATTTGCAAATGTAATTGAATGATAAATGCTGCTTTATTATTTTTTTAACAAAAAAACCGGTTATGATATAAATCACAACCGGCTATGTTATTTTTTAATTTGAGCACTATTTAACTTGTGCAACCAAACTCTTGAAACTTTCGGGCTCATTCATAGCTAAATCAGCTAATACCTTACGGTTTATGGTAATTTCTTTTACTGCTAATTTGTGTATAAACTCACTATAAGTAAGTCCTTCTTCCCGAACGGCTGCATTAATACGTGCAATCCATAAAGTGCGGTACTCTCTCTTCTTTAATTTACGGCCAACGTAAGCATACGTTAAACCTTTTTCCATTACATTTTTGGCAACGGTGTATACATTTTTACGTTTACCGTAATAACCTTTAGCGGCTTTTAATACTCTTTTCCTTCTAGCTCTTGATGCTACTGCATTTTTAGAACGTGGCATATCTTAATTTTTTTGAAATTTAATAAATTTAAAACCAAATCACTTTTACTTATCCTCTAAGTCTTAGTAAACGCATTACAAATGCCTGCTGGGTTGGATGAACCATGCCATCTTTTCTCATGGCACGCTTGCGCTTGGTTGATTTCTTTGTTAAGATGTGTCGTTTGAAGGGTTTTTGGTAGGTAATTAAACCAGTACCTGTCACTTTAAAGCGCTTTTTTGCGCTTGAGTTTGTTTTTACTTTTGGCATTATTATAACTTAAAATAGTTACTCCCTGCTGGCGGGCTTCAATGGAAGCCACTTGTAGAGCCTTGTGGGAAATGTATAAAAAAGAATTTTCTTTTTTGGGCGGCGAAGGTAGGATAAATATTTGCAGTTTGCAAATTGAATTGAAGATTTACTGCTACAACAGGAAAATATGTAAAGAATGCTCTTTTAAATTGTATTTTTTAAGATTTTATTTATGGTAATTATGTAAATTAAAACGGGAAGCAATTGCTTCCCGTTTTAACTTATTTATCAGCATTTTTTGCTTTTTTCTGACTTTTAGGTGCAAACATCACCAACATTCGCTTGCCTTCCATTTTAGGCATACCCTCTAAGGCGCCTACATCTTTCAATCTATCTGCAAACTTTAGTAATAATAATTCTCCCCTTTCTTTAAACATAATAGCCCGGCCTTTAAATTGAACATGGGCTTTTACTTTATTGCCATCCTGCAAAAACTTTTCTGCATGCTTGCATTTAAATTCAAAATCATGATCATCTGTATTAGGTGTAAAACGAACTTCTTTAACCTCACTCGTTTTTGACTTGGCCTTCATTTCTTTTTTCTTCTTCTTCTCATCGTACAAAAATTTATTGTAGTCAATAATTTTACATACGGGCGGCGTAGCACCGGGAGAAATTTCTACCAAATCAAGCTGCTGGTCTTGTGCCATTTTGGCTGCATCGGCAGTTGGGTAGATGCCAGGTTCAATATTATCACCTACCAAACGAACTTCAGGCACTCTTATCATGTGATTAGTGCGATGTTCTTGCTGCTGCTCTTTTTTAAAGCGGGGGTTGAATGCGCCACGGGGTGGCCTTGGAGGAAATGCCATACTTTATTAGCTTGGTTTTTGCAATCGGCTTTTTGCAAATTTTACAAGCAATTTTGTTTTTATTTTTTAATTAAATGCCGAAAAATTATTTGTTTTGTTCTGTTATAACAAAATTGATAATGCTGTAACAATGTAAATATAGTTTTTTATTCAATTGCTCTTTTACTTTTTACCTCTTCATTTACCATAGCAATAAATTCTTCAACAGATTGTACGCCAATATCACCTTTACCCTGCCGGCGAACGGCTACTTTATGCTCATTCATTTCTTTTTCGCCAATTACAAGCATTAAGGGTACTTTATTTAATTCTGTATCTCGAATTTTTTTACCGATTTTTTCGTTTCGGTCATCAATTTCGGCACGTATTTCTACTTCTTTTAATTCTTGCTGTACTTGCTGGCAATAGGGAATAAATTTATCACTAATAGGTAATAATTTTACCTGAACAGGCGCTAACCATAATGGAAATTTACCTGCACAATGCTCAATTAATACTGCAATAAAACGCTCCATGCTGCCAAATGGTGCTCTATGTATCATTACAGGGCGATGCTTCGCATTATCTTCTCCAATATAGGTAAGATCAAACCTTTCAGGCAAATTATAATCTACCTGAATGGTACCTAATTGCCATTTACGACCTATAGCATCTCTTACCATAAAATCGAGTTTAGGCCCATAAAATGCAGCTTCGCCGTATTCAACTATTGTATTTAAACCCTTTTCGGCAGCGGCTTCTATAATTGCCTGCTCTGCCAGTTCCCAATTCTCATCAGATCCAATGTATTTAGCTCTGTCATCCTTATCTCTTAAAGAAATTTGGGCAGTATAGTCCGTAAAACTAAGTGAATGAAAAACGTATAAAACAAGGTCAATCACTTTTTTAAACTCCTCTTTTACCTGATTGGGCATACAAAATAAGTGGGCATCATCTTGGGTAAACCCCCTAACTCTTGTAAGGCCATGTAACTCTCCATGCTGCTCGTACCGATAAACAGTTCCAAATTCTGCAAGGCGCAATGGCAAATCTTTATAGCTACGGGGCGATGTTTTATAAATTTCACAATGATGGGGGCAGTTCATTGGTTTTAAAAAAAACTCCTCCCCTTCCTGTGGTGTTTTAATTGGTTGAAAACTATCCTTACCATACTTTTCGTAATGGCCGGAAGTAACATATAAATTTTTGTGGCCAATATGTGGCGTAATTACCGGAAGGTAACCGGAGTCCATTTGTGCTTTTTGTAAAAACTGTTGCAATCTTTCCCGTAGCATTGCGCCTTTGGGAAGCCACAAAGGCAGGCCCATGCCCACTTTTTCTGAAAAAGCAAATAACTCTAATTCTTTCCCAAGTTTTCTATGGTCTCTTTTTTTTGCTTCTTCCATTAATATAATATACTCTTCCAACTCTTTTTGGGCCGGAAAAGTAACTCCATAAATACGGGTAAGCATTTTATTTTTTTCATCATTTAACCAATAAGCACCTGCTATATTGGTAAGTTTGATGGCTTTAATAAATCCTGTATTGGGTATATGCGGGCCTCTGCACAAATCTGTGAAATTGCCTTGTGTATAAAAAGTAATTTCACCATCAGCAAGCCTTTCAATAATTTCCAGCTTGTATTGATCGCCTTTTTCAGTAAAATATTTTTCCGCATCAGCTTTACTTATTTCCTTTCTCTCAAAAATGGAATTGTTTTTGGCCAACTCTGCCATTTTTTTCTCCAACTTTATCAGGTCTTCTTCACCAATAGTTTGGCCATCTAAATCAACGTCATAATAAAAACCTTTTTCGCCGGGAGGGCCATAACCAAACTTTACCCCAGGATAATAAAATTCCAATGCTTCTGCCAATAAATGGGCAGATGAATGCCAAAATGTAGTTTTACCATCAGTATCATTCCAGGTTAATAATTGTAAAGAAGCATCAGTATTAATTGGCCTTGTGGCGTCCCAGACTGAATCATTTACTTTGGCGGCCAAAACCTTACGGGCCAAGCCTTCACTAATGGATTTGGCAACGTCCATAGCTGTAGTTCCTGTTGGATATTCCCTTACTGCACCATCCGGCAACGTAATATTTATCATATATAATAGGTGTAATACTTTAATTTTGAGCGCAAATTTAACGAACTATTAGCGATGGAAAAATTAATCCGTAATAACTTCGCCAATTCTTTACACATAATCATTTAACTAACTTAACGAAACAGTGAACATGAAACATTTTTTTTCAGCTTTGACAGTGTCATTTATATTATTACTATCATTTGAAACATTTGCACAAAAAATTAATGGGCAATGGCGTGGATATTTTGATAGCAAAGGGGATATTGTATTAAATGGCAATAGCAATACTGAGTATGTACTTGAATTAGAAATTAACGACAATGAGGTATCGGGCTTTTCCTATTCTTACTTTCAAAACAGAAAATACTATGTAATATGTAAACTTGAGGGTATATATTATAAAAACAGTAAAAGCATAAAGGTTACTGAGATGGAAAGAGTTAAGGGTAATACACCACCAGATTTTGGCGATTGTTTGCAAACACATTTTTTATCTTACGAAAAAGATGGATCTGTTGAGCAAATGAAGGGAAAATGGCAATCTGCACCGGGGCAAAGAGCCAACTGTGGTTCTGGAACAACTTTGCTTACAAGAAGAACGCTAAGCAAAGATCTTGCAACTTTTAAACCAGCAACAAAAGAAAAAATAACAGGAACAGATAAGGTAGAAAAAAAAGCTATTAACCTAAGCGGACAAAGCGCCAAAACAACTCCACTTATTAAAAATAAAACCGAAGTTGCAAAAACTAAAAGTTCGAATGTGAAAAATAATAGCACCTTAGCGAAAAGTACACCTGCTGCAAAGGAAATACCAGTAGCAAAGAAACCTGTAAATCCATCAGTAGTGCCTATGCTACCATCAACAAAAGCTGATATTACGTTGATTCCTATAGCTAAGGAAGCAAAACCTTCAATAAAAAAGCTGGACGAATTGCCTGGCAAACCGGACATGATTTTTGAAAAAAGAAAAACTGAACTTTTAAAAACAATTCAAATTGAAAACGAAACTTTTACAGTAACCCTTTATGATAATGGTGAAGTTGATGGAGATATGGTTTCACTTTTTTATAATGGAAAACTTATTTTATCAAGTAAAATGCTGAGTGAAAAACCCATTTCACTTACTTTGGATGCTACCACCGGATTTGCCATTAATGAGCTTACCATGTATGCAGAAAATTTAGGTGAAATACCACCCAACACTGCATTAATGGTAGTAAATGATGGAGAAAAACGATATGAAGTACGCATTTCTTCTGACCTCAAAAACAGTGGCACCATTCATTTTATTCATCAGCCTAAAGTGCAATAAAGTAGCTGGTAAAACGTTATTAAGAGAAATCAATTTCTCTGTGAAAAAACTTTTACTTATACCATATATTGTAAGTATTTTACTTGTAACATTTATTAATACCGGTTGTAAAAAGGGTATAAAAGATCCTGTAACACTCGACAAAGCCGCTGGTAAATGGAGTATTAATGCTATTAGGATGCAGGTATTGAATGGATCTACTATTATAAAAGACAGCACTATACCCTGGAGGCCTGTTGTTGAAAATTTTGTAACATTCAATGGCATCTCTACTTTAAATTATAATTTCAACCAGGCAACCACCTCATCCGGCAACTACACACTTTACAAGTACGATTCAATTAGAATACAAATTGGAAGCGACAATAGAAAATGGAAAATACTGTTGCTTACTACAACTAATTTTAATATAGAAACAACCTCTACAGATAACAATGCTTATCCAGGTTCAAAAGTTGTAACATTTCAAGGATTTGTACGCTGATTTAAACCGTACCTTATCAAAAACAACAAACCCCAGTCAATTTTACCGGGGTTTGTTGTTTTATATATTATGCATATTGAAGGGTTGTTAAACCCTGATTTTGTAGTTGGAATTATATTACTGCGGTAACCTTTATTAATAATTCAATTGTAAAACAAGGTTTAAATTTTTACGTAAAATATTATTGAAACCAGCTAACATCTTACTAAAACCATTATTGTATGGTATCCTTTATAACTCCGCAATGGAGCATAGAACTTTTATATTCAGGATGATTTTTACCTAAGTATGGATTTAGGATTTCCTCAGTATTACTTATCCAGTCAGCTCCATTATTATCTCCAAAAGCCATAGGGCAATTTTGCCAATATAGCTTTTTACCCTCATAATGTATTGTCTTAAGCAAAGGGTAAATATTGTCACTAATCCCTTTAAAATCTTGCCGCATTTCTGTTATATTTTTTTGTGCGGAAAGGCTTTTAGCTCCCAATTGTATATCATTTATAAAAGCAGCGGCACTTTCAAAAATGCCAGCAGAGTCTGTTTTTAACTCCTCTATATTTAATCTGCCGGCAAGTGTAATAAATGAATCGCTTGCAAGCTTTGCCTTAGTGCTATCTGCATTTACAAAAGCAGCTTTTATTTCAAAATAAGATTGCAACAACGAATCTATACGGTTGTTAAACGTTTCTGAGTGCTTTTTAACCTTAATAGCTTCTTGCTTTGGTGCAGCAGAAGTATTGGTATCTCTAAACTGAAACCAATAGATTGAAAAAATGCCTGAAAGTGCTAAAATTGATAAGATAATTTTTTTCATACGAATAAAATTTTTTACAAAATTACAGGTTAACATCAAATTTGGGCATTAGTTTGCTTATTAAGTTACTTTTGCACGCAAAAATAAAAATACAACCATTTAATTTATATAAAATTTATGCTGTTAGGATTACAAAACGTAACATTTGAATTTGGTGCAAGAACAATAGTAGAAGATGCTACCTGGCACATTCAACCCAATGAAAGAATTGGCCTGATAGGCTATAATGGCACAGGAAAATCTACCTTATTAAAAGTTCTTACCCGTCAATATTTACCCAATGCCGGTACTGTAGAACAAGGCAGGGAAACTACCATTGGCTTTCTGCACCAGGATTTGTTAAGTTTTGATACTGACGATTCCATATTAGAGGTTGCGTTAGGTGCTTTTGAAAAGGTAAAACAATTGGAAAAAGAAATTGAAGCCATTGGAAAAGAACTGGAACTTACCGGCGATGAAAGTCTTGCGCATGATTATGCAGATAAATTACATGAACTGGAAGTATTAGGCGGGTACGATATTCACCATAAAACAGAAGAAATTTTACAGGGCCTTGGTTTTACAAACGAAAGTCTTCAAAAGCCTTACAAACTATTTAGTGGAGGATGGCGCATGAGGGTATTACTGGCAAAAATGATTTTAATGCATCCCGATGTATTGTTGTTGGATGAACCTACCAATCACCTTGATTTACCTAGTATTGAATGGTTGGAAAAATATTTGAAAAATTATTCCGGTGCCGTAGTAATGGTAAGCCATGATAGGTACTTTTTAGACAGAATGGTTACCAAAGTAGTAGAACTCTATCAACAAAAATTACATTTTTATACAGGTAACTATAGCTATTACGAGCAGGAAAAAGCTTTAAGGGTAGATATACAACAGAAAGCTTATGAAAATCAGCAGGATTATATTCGCCAAAACGAACGCTTTGTAGAACGTTTTAAAGCCAAAGCGAGTAAGGCTGCGGCGGCACAAAGTATTGTAAAGCGTTTAGAAAAATTAGACAGAATAGAAAATGTAGAAATTGAGAGACCCAATATGCGTATCAATTTTACTATTGATAAAGTACCGGGCAGAGTGTTATGCACATTAAAAAATGTAACTAAACAATTTGGCGACCTTACTATTATGGAAAATACCGGTGCAGAAATTGACCGTGGAGATAAAATTGCTTTGATTGGGGCTAATGGAAAAGGAAAATCTACCTTATTAAGGGTTATTGTTGGTAGTGAAGAAATTACCGGCGAAAGGGTTTGGGGGCATAATGTAGATGAATCATTTTACGCACAGCATCAGTTGGAAGCACTGAATATGAACAACAATGTGCTGGAAGAAATGAAGGATGCCCGAAGTGGAAAAACAGATTTAGAACTTAGGAGTTTACTGGGATGTTTTTTATTTAGCGGCGATGCGGTAGATAAAAAAATTAAAGTATTAAGCGGAGGCGAAAAAGCAAGGGTGGCTTTGGCAAAAACAATTGTAAGCAAAGCAAATTTTTTAATGCTGGATGAACCAACAAATCACCTTGATATTCACTCTGTAGAATTGTTAATTGAATCTTTAAATAAATACGAAGGCAGTATTGTGCTGGTAAGTCATGATAGGTATTTTATAAGTAAAATAGCCAATAAAATATGGGAGATAGAAGACCATAAAATTGTGGAATTTAAGGGCTCGTATGCTGAGTGGCTTGAGTGGAAAGAGCGGCGTGAATTGGAACGTTTGAAAGATCAAAAAGCAAATGAAGCTACCAAGCCAACTAATCAAAAACAAACAGTTGTAAAAGAGCAGCCAAAAGCGCAGGCGCCTGTACAACAACCTGTCAATAATTTACCGGTGGACAAAGAACTAAAAAAAGAATACCAAAAGCATAAAAACAGGTTTCAGCAACTAGAGGAAAAAATTGCTCAACTCAATAAACGTAAAATAGAATTGGAAGCTACAATGGCCTCGCCAGACAGTTATACCAATAAAGATAAATTTCAGCAAACAGAAAATGAATACCATAAGAATAAAGCAGAACTAAATACGTTAAATAAAGAGTATGAGACTGTGTTTGAAAAAATAATGGAATTGGAAGAAAAGATGTAACTGATTCTCCTTCTCTGTTTATATTTTTATTTATTGCGGTTTTACTTGTACGTACAGGTTGACCGCATTTTATTTGTTATCACTTAAAAATTCATTGTGATGTAATAAATCTTATTCAGTTGCCAATATTGCCTGTTCAATTAATGATTTAACTTACTAAATCAAAAATATCACAAAAATTCCCTGTAAATTTTATCTTTATCCAATACATTAAAACCTAGTGAAGTCAATTAACTATTCCAAAACTAACCTTTGCAAGTGGATTTGCCTGTTTATGGTTATCTGCAATTGCTGCCAATCGTTTGCACAAACGATTAGTACCCCCGTAGCAAAATCCATTAGTAACAACAATTCTGCTTTCAATTCTAATAATTCCTTTATTGAAAATATAGGGCAATATGGCAAAACTATGGCATCTTTTGAGGATATGGGAGAAATTAAATTTGGCTATGAAGGTTTAGGTATGCCAATTTTATTTACAAAAAAAGGTATTATCCATTTACAAAGAAAAGTAGAAAAACTTTCTCATCAAGAAGAAGAAAAACTTGAAAAGCAGAATTTACCAGAACAAGAAATTGAAAGAAGAGCTCATGTTACCGATCGTACAATTAGTATGGAATGGGTAGGAGCCAATGTTGATGCTGAAATAATTACATCAACTAAAACAAACAACTATTATACATATGGCATGTTGCCCGGCAAGGCTTTTGGCTACAAAGAAATTACCTATAAAAATATTTACCCCGGAATTAGTATTGTCTATTCGTTTCCCAAAAACTCAGTGGCTGGTTTTGAATATAGCCTGCTGGTAAAGCCTGGTGCAGACCTAAGTGTTGTAAAAATGAAATATGGAGGGGAGGTAAAAAATATAAAATCTGATCGCAATGGCAACCTGTTAATTACTTCTGATATCAATGGCATTTCTGTATCGGCACCGGTAAGTTTTTATAGCAGTGAATTTTCTACCAATAAAACTGAAGAAATAAAAACTTCATTTAAAATTAACGAGAATGAAATAAGTTTTTTATTTCCTCAAAATTACGACCAAAGCAAGCCATTAATTATAGATCCATTTGTAACTTCTGCCGGTAATTTAACCGGAGCAAATGCCGGCAAAGCAAAGGATGTTGATTTTGATTATGCAGGTAATATTTATGTAACCGGAGGTGGCGATGGTATTACTAGCCATAGTCTATCAAAATTTAATGCTGCAGGTATTTTGCAATGGACTTTTAATGGCACATTAACCAGTCCATCATGGAATTTTGGAACTTATTATGGTGGATGGGTGGTAGAAAAACCAACAGGTAATATATATCTTGGACAAGGCTTTAATTCTATAACTGGCTTCAGGATTATAAGAATCAACACCACTGGTTTATATGATAACTATATTACCACAGCCAATCCAAATTTTAAAGAAGCCTGGAAAATGTATTGGAATTGCAATAATGGAACGCCCCAAATATTGGTGGCAGGCGGTGGTACCAATTCTAACATTAATTTTGGAACATTTACACCACCCAATGTTGCAATAGGTTCCTTAAATGTTACCGGCATTCCATACACAGGCACCGCAGGCTGGGCACAGGATATTGTAGATTTTGTTTTTGACCCTGCCAACAATGATGTATATACTTTATACAGTTCTCTTATTGGCACTCCTTCTCTAAACAATAAAATTTATAAAAACACTTTTCCTTACAGTGGTGCATCTGTAGCATGGAGCACCCCTTCTGGTTTTTTTTCGGTTCAGGAAGCAGCCAACAGGCCATACCTTACCGGAGTGCAGACAGATAATTCGGCCAACATTTTTGCACTTAATTCATCTTACCTATTTTATTGGGATGGCAAAAACCTCAAAGCATTTGACAAAGCAACCGGTGCTGGAGTTGGAACACCCCTAACCATAGCCGCCAATGCAAAACTTATGCAAGGTGGCATTGTAGCTGACGAATGCAACAATATTTTTATCGGCTTTCCTAACGGAACTATCAAGGTTTATAAATTTACCGGAGCCATTTTTGATGATACTGCTGCACCAGATTTAGCTATTGCCGGCTTTGGGAGTAACTCAGTTTATGACCTTGCCTATAATGAAGCACAAAGAATTCTATATGCAAGCGGCAATGGATTTGTTGCATCTTTTGATATAGCTGCTTATTGCCCTACTTCTTTTTATACTTTAAATATATTGGCCAATTGTTTAACAGCAAGTGCAACTGCTACTATTAGCCCTGCACCTCCATTGGGAAGTAACGTTACGTATATACTTTACGATGGAACGACGATTACACAAACTAATTCTACCGGATATTTTTCCGGTTTAAGCCCTAACATAACTTACAAAATAGTTGCCACTGTTAACCTTATTTGCAGTGGTTCTCAAACTACAGCCAGTTTTGTTTTACCTGGTCCGGCACTTACTGTTTCCACCACCAATACTACTTGTGGTAATAGCACAGGAACCATTACTGCTGCAGGTTCTGGCGGTACAGGGCCATTTACCTATAGTATTGATAGTAGCAATTTTCAGGCAAGTGGATTATTTTCCTTACTACCAGGAGGAATTTATTCAGTAACGGTAAAAGATGCTGGTGGCTGTAGTAGCATAAAAGCTGTAACCGTTTTAAATTCAAATGGGCCAACCCTTAGTTTTACCAAAACCAACGCAACCTGTGGCAGTAATACCGGAACTGTTACAGCTAGTGCAAGTGGCGGAACCGCACCATTAAAGTATAGTATTGATGGATCAACTTTCCAGAGCTATAATTTTTTCACCGGTATGGTGCCAGGCCAATATACATTAATTGTAAAAGATGCAACTGGTTGTACAAATGCCGTATTTGTAACAATCATAAGCGGCTTTTCACCAGAAATTACAGCTATACCTGCAACAGCAACCTGCGGAAGTAGTAATGGTAAAATAACAGCAGTTGGTTCATCTGGTACTCCCCCACTTGAATACAGTATCAATGGAAACATTTTTCAGGTAAGCAATATTTTCAACAATCTTACCCCCGGCAACTATACGGTTACGGTAAAAGATGCTATCGGCTGTATTAAAACCACTACTGTTACTATAGATAATTCGCCGGCACCAACAGTTACAGCAACATCAACTTCTGCTGCCTGTAACAATATTAATGGAACTATTACCGCCACCGGCACAGGCGGTTTAGCCCCATTACAGTACAGTATAAATGGAATTACCTTTACAACAAGTAACATTTTTAATGGTTTAGCTGCAGGTACTTATACCATTACAATAAAAGACGCAAGTGGCTGTACCAATATTACCAGTATAGATGTTGCCAGCACAGGCGGACCAATTGTATCAGCTACTTCTACCACTGCTTCCTGTAATGTAAGCAATGGCAGTATTATTGTAGCTGTTACGGGTAGCGGACCTTTTCAGTATAGTTATGATGGAGTAAACTTTTTTGCCAGCAATGTTTTAACCGGCATTCCGGCAGGCACATACATTGCAATAGCAAAGGATGTTTTCGGTTGTTTAATATCAGTTCCGGTTAGAGTAAATAATACGGCAGGCCCATTGTTAACTGCTGTTGCCACT
The DNA here is from genome assembly GCA_038234405.1 of Chitinophagales bacterium. Lineage (GTDB taxonomy): Bacteria > Bacteroidota > Bacteroidia > Chitinophagales > Chitinophagaceae > Ferruginibacter. The sequence goes on along the minus strand of JBBQTZ010000001.1, from coordinate 6,758 downwards.
TCATCTTCCTGCAATGTAAATAATGGTACAATTACAGCTAATGCAGTTGGAGGTACATCTCCAAAACAATACAGCCTTGATGGAATTAGTTTTCAGTTAAGCAATACTTTTAGTGGACTTGCACCAAACAGCTACACAGTAAAAATTAAAGATGCTACCGGATGTATAAATACTGCAGTTGTTGAAGTTTCCAATACTTCCGGGCTAAGGCTTTCCGCAAGTACCATCCATTCTTCCTGTACCAATAACAATGGTGTAATTACTATTAAAGCGGCAGGAGGATTGGCTCCGTTGCAGTATAGTTTAGATGGTGTTAATTATCAGGCTGGTAATATTTTTTCAGCTCTTTCTGGCAATACTTATACTGTATTTGTAAAAGATGCAAATGGCTGTATTCTTTCAACTACAGCCTCTATTGAGGTAATTGCAGCACCCGTTATTATGGTAAGTTCTACAGATGCCAGTTGCTCTGGCAGTAATGGAATAATTAAAATAACAGGCAGTGGTGGTACCGGAGCATTGACTTATTCTATAAACAATTTCACTTTTTTAAGTAGCGGAACTTTTATAAACCTTGCCCCCGGAACCCATACAGCTACAGTAAAAGATGCCGTTGGCTGTAAGACTACACAGCCTGTTAACATTACCAATGCAGGAACAGGAACAGGCCCTTCTGCATTCAGTTTAAAAATACGCAATGCTTACACTTGTAATAGCAGTTTGGGCAGGCTTAGTAATTTTTATGTTACCGGAGGAATTAGTCCGTTTGAATTTAGCTTAAATTTTGGCCCTTTCACAAACGCTTCGCAGTTTACAAATCTTAATCCTGGTGTTTATACTGTTACAGTGAAAGATGCAAACGGCTGCACAAAAACAATCTTAGCTACAATAGCTGATGCAGTTTTATCAACAGCATCAGCTATTGTAACAGGCACAGCCTGCAACACAAATAATGGTACCATTCAACTTACAGGAATTGGACCTAACACTCCCTATCATGCCAGCATAAATGGTATTGCTGGCCCATGGGATAGTTTTGATCCAACACATACCTTAACAGGCTTAGCGGCAGGAACTTATACCGTCATTTTAGCAGATGATGAAGGCTTTGATATTGGTCCGCCAATAATACCCGGAGGATGCCTGGATACCATTACAATAATAGTTCCATCAACAGATGGCCCATCACTTAGTACCACAAAAACCAATAGTAGTTGTAGCATCAACACAGGTACAATTACCGCAGCAGGCAGTGGAGGTACTGCACCTTTACAATACAGTATAGATGGCATTAATTTTCAAAATACAGGAGATTTTATTGATCTGACAGCCGGTATTTACGAAGTAACTGTAACCGACGGAACCGGTTGTATGAACAGTAGTTTTGTAACTATTACAGCACCTTCAGTACCAAATGTTACAGCAGTAACAATTGCCACTTCCTGTAATCTTAAAAATGGTAGCATTACAGCTTCAGCTACCGGAGGAGTAGCTCCCTTGCAATACAGTATTGACGGACTTAATTTTCAAAACAGTGGAAACTTTACCAATTTGGCAGACGGTGCTTATGAAGTTTATGTAAAAGATGCAAATGGCTGTTATAGCAAAATTACTTCAAACGTACTAAGAACTGCTTTCCCCTCAGTAATCGCATTTACGGTTTCGGCTTCCTGCAATAAAAGTGATGGAGCAATTATTGCAGCAGGTAGCATGGGTACAGAACCTTATCAGTATAGTATTGATGGTAGCATATTTCAAAGCAACAATGTATTTACAGGGTTGGCAGCAGGTTTTTATACAATAAGTATTAAAGATAACAGGGGGTGTATCAACAAAACTGCACTATCTATTTTAAATATTGCAGGCCCTTTATTAAGTTTAAGTTCTGCTGCTGCCAAATGTGGCAGTGCTAATGGAACCATTATTGCCACTGGAAGTGGGGGAACTGGTGCATTGCAGTATAGTGTAAATGGTATAAGTTTTCAGGTAAGTAATATTTTTACTGGCTTATTACCAGGCACTTACACCATTTCAGTAAAGGATGCCAATGGTTGCTTAAATGTTAAGTCAGTTGTAGTTTCCAATACAAGCGGACCTCAGGAATTAACCTCATCAATTGTAAATGCAGCTTGTGGATTTAATAATGGCAACATTACTGTATTGGCATTTGGTGGTAATCCTCCCTATGAATATTCAACCAATGGAATTACCTATCAGGCAAGCTCCAGTTTGGTTAATTTAGCTGCAAACAATTATATTTTATATGTAAAAGATGCAAATGGCTGTATTAAAACGCTGCCAGTTGTGCTGTTGAACTTAGCCGGGCCCTCAATTTCCAGCACCACCTCACCGGCATCTTGTAATGCAAGTGACGGAACCATCACCGCTATTTCAACCGGAGGAACCGGCGGGCTTACCTACACTATTGATGGGGGGGCATTTCAGTCAAGTAATATTTTTACAGGTTTAGCAACAGGGGCTTATACTATTTCGGCTAAAGATGAAAGAGGTTGTAGCAGCACTACCACTGCAACTGTAGGTGTTGCTACCGTGAGGGCTACCATAACGGCTGTAAAAACAAATGCTACTTGTGGTAATGTTAATGGAACTATTACAGCTACCGGAGCAAGTGGAGCTACTCCTTATCAGTTTTCAATTGATGGAATTACATTCCAGGCGTCCAATATATTTACTGGATTGGCTGCAAATACTTACACCGTTACTATTAAAGATGCTAACACTTGTACTAACACAGTTGCTGCTGTTATTACAAATACTGCCGGGGCAACTGTAACAGCGATAAAAACAAATGCTACCTGTGGAAATTCAAATGGAACCCTTACTGCAACAGGTATTGGTGGAACAACGCCTTACCAGTTTTCTATTGATGGGGTTAATTTTGAGGCAAGCAATGTTTTTAGTGGTTTAGCTGCAACTACTTATACCGTTACTATTAAAGATGCTAACAGTTGTACTAATACTATTGCAGCTACAATCAATAATATCACCGGTGCTACTGTTACGGCTGTAAAAACAAATGCTACCTGTGGTAATGCTACTGGTTCCATCACTGCTACCGGTAATGGAGGAACTACGCCCTATCAGTTTTCAATTAATGGTATTGCATTTCAGTCCTCCAATATATTCAATGGATTGACTGCAAATAACTACACAGTTACCATTAAAGATGCAAACAACTGCATCAATACAGTTGCTAGCGTTATCACAACAACCGTTGTGGCTACTGTTACGGCTGTAAAAACAAATACCATCTGTGGTAATGCTACTGGTTCCATCACTGCTACAGGTAATGGAGGAACTACGCCCTATCAGTTTTCGATTAATGGTATTGCATTCCAGTCGTCTAATATATTCAATGGATTGGCAGCAAATAACTATACAGTTACCATTAAAGATTCAAATAATTGCATCAATACAGTTACAGCAGTTATCACAAATACTGCAGGGGCAACAGTAACGGCTGTAAAATCAAATTCTACCTGTGGCAATGCGAATGGATCCATTACTGCTACTGGATTTGGAGGATTGACCCCTTACCAGTTTTCAATTGACGGAATTACCTTCCAGGCTTCCAATGTTTTCAGTGGATTGGCAGCTAAAGCTTATACAATTACTATTAAAGATGCTAATAATTGTACTAACAATTTTGCTTTAACAATCAACAATACAAATGGTGCAACTGTAACTGCTGTAAAATCAAATTCTACTTGTGGCAATGCGAATGGATCCATTACTGCTACGGGATTGGGCGGAACTACGACCTATCAATTTTCGATTGATGGCATTACATTTCAGGCTTCCAATGTATTCAGTGGATTGCCTCCTGATACTTACACCGTTACTATTAAAGATGCCGGCAATTGTACTAATACTGTTACTGCAGTTATCATAAATACTGCCGGGGCAACTGTAACAGCAATGCCAACTGCATCTACCTGTGGCAATGCGAATGGTAACATTACTGCAACCGGAACTGGGGGAACAGTGCCTTACCAATATTCAATTGATGGAATTACATTCCAGGCTTCCAATGTATTCAGTAGTTTGACTTCAAATAATTATACCGTTACCATTAAAGATGCTAATAATTGCACCAATTCTGTTGCTGCAACAATAGGTAATACAAATGGGGCAACTGTAACAGCCTTTTCAACTGAATCTACCTGTAGCTATGCCAACGGAACTATTACTGCAACTGGAACTGGAGGAACAGCGCCTTATCAGTATTCTATTGATGGAATTATTTTTCAGGCATCCAACGTATTCAGTGGATTATCTTCAAATAATTATACCGTTACCATTAAAGATGCTAACAGTTGCACCAATAAAGTTGCTGCAACAATTAGTAATATAAATGGGGCAACTGTAACTGCTGTAAAAACAAATTCAACCTGCAGCAATGCTGATGGAACCATCATTGCAACCGGAACTGGCGGAACTACGCCTTACCAATTTTCTATTGACGGAATAACCTTTCAGGCTTCCAATGTTTTCAGCGGATTGGCAGCTAATGCTTATACTGTTACAATTAAGGATGCTAATAATTGTACTAATACTTTTGATTTAACAATCAACAATACAAATGGCGCAACTGTAACTGCTGTAAAAACAAATTCAACCTGCAGCCAGGCTGATGGAACCATCACTGCTACTGGAACTGGTGGAAATACGCCTTATCAATATTCAATTGATGGAATAAATTTCCAGGCTTTAAATTTATTCAATGGATTGACTGCAAATAACTACACAGTTACCATAAAAGATGCTAATAATTGCACTAACACTTTTGATTTAACAATCAACAATACAAATGGCGCAACTGTAACAGCAATGCCAACTGCCTCTACCTGTGGCAATGCGAATGGAACCATTACTGCAACTGGAAATGGCGGAACTACACCCTATCAGTTTTCAATTGATGGAATTACTTTTCAAACAAGCAATGTGTTTAGTGGCTTGAATGTAAATAACTACACAGTTACCATTAAAGATGCTAATAATTGTACTAACACTGATGCCGTAATAATCAGCGATATAAATGGTGCAACTGTAACCGCAACGCCAAATTCATCTACTTGTGGCAATGCGAATGGAACCATAATTGCTAATGGAAATGGCGGAACTACACCCTATCAGTTTTCAATTGATGGAATTACTTTTCAAACAAGTAATGTGTTTAGTGGATTAAATGAAAACACTTACACAGTTACCATTAAAGATGCTAACAATTGCACTAACACGGATGCTGTAACAATTAGTAATTCAAACGGTGCAACTGTAACTGCTGTAAAAACAAATTCAACCTGCGGCAATGCTGATGGAACCATTACTGCAACTGGTACTGGTGGAACTACACCTTACCAATATTCTATTGACGGGATTACTTTTCAAGCCAGCAATTCATTTACAGGATTGGCTGCCAATGCTTATGTTATTACCATCAAGGATGCTAACAATTGCACTAACACTGATGCCGTAACAATCAGCAATATAAATGGTGCAACTGTAATAGCAACGCCAACTGCATCTACCTGTGGCAATGCGAATGGAACCATTACTGCAACTGGAAATGGCGGAACTACACCCTATCAGTTTTCAATTGATGGGATTACTTTTCAAACAAGCAATGTGTTTAGTGGGTTGACTGAAAACACTTACACAGTTACCATTAAAGATGCTAATAATTGCACCAATACTGTTGCTGTAATAATTAGTAATCTAAACGGCGCAACTGTAACGGCTGTAAAAACAAATTCAACCTGCGGCAATGCTGATGGAACCATTACTGCAAGCGGTACTGGCGGAACTACACCTTACCAATATTCTATTGACGGGATTACTTTTCAAGTCAGCAATGTGTTTAGTGGATTGACTGAAAACACTTACACAGTTACCATTAAAGATGCTAACAATTGTACCAATACTGATGCTGTAACAATCAGCAATATAAATGGTGCAACTGTAACCGCAACGCCAAATTCATCAACCTGTGGCAATGCGAATGGAACCATTACTGCAACTGGTAATGGAGGTACTACACCCTATCAGTTTTCAATTGACGGGATAACATTCCAGGCTTCCAATATTTTCAGCGGATTGGCTGCCAAACTTTATGCTATTACCATCAGGGATGCTAATAATTGCACTAATACTGTTGCTGTAACAATTGGTAATTCTAACGGCGCAACTGTAACTGCTGTAAGAACAAATTCAACCTGTGGCAATACGAATGGAACCATTACTGCAACTGGAAGTAGTGGAACTACACCCTATCAGTTTTCAATTGATGGGATTACTTTTCAAACAAGCAATGTGTTTAGTGGGTTGACTGAAAACACTTACACAGTTACCATTAAGGATGCTAACAATTGTACCAACACTGTTGCTGTAACAATCAACAATGTAAATGGCGCAACTGTAACTGCTGTAAAAACAAATTCAACCTGTGGCAATGCTGATGGAACCATTACTGCAAGCGGTACTGGCGGAACTACACCTTACCAATATTCTATTGATGGAATGAATTTTCAGGCAAGCAATATATTCACTGGATTGGCTGCCAATGCCTATACTATTACTATCAAAGATGCTGGTAATTGTACCAACACTTTTGCCCTGACAATCAATAATTCAAATGGCGCAACTGTAACGGCTGTAAAAACAAATTCTACCTGCGGCAATGCTGATGGAACCATTACTGCAAGTGGTTCTGGCGGAACAGCCCCTTACCAATATTC